>JBLMWG010000208.1:0-10538 GCA_050257115.1 Bacillota bacterium | reverse complement strand
ATTACCCAAATAAAATCAATCATGATCAGTTAACAAAAATGGGTATTCGCTTAAGCCCTCTTGCAGAGAAGGCTTTGGAAGACGCAAAGAAAGTTAATTCTTAGTTACTTTGCACTCCCGCCTTGCGGGAGTAGGGTGATATTCCCAGTGGTGGTCAAGATGTGAATCTTGGCCACTTCCGCGGGCACAGGTAAAGTGCTATCTATGACGGCCTGGTTTTCAATCTTTCCTGACGTCGACTGTAAATCAAATTCGTAAAATTGATCTTTTGGTAAAGTCATCTCCACCGGACCTGAATCGGTTTCAATAGTCGCTGAGCCCTTAAAGCTTCTTGGTAAATAGATTTTTCCCACAAGGACCGAATTAGACTCCTCCGTGACTTCTTGCCCATTGATGTTCATGTGAATCCACTGACTGGCGATGGGCTCATGTAATTCGATCGTGACTTCGCTTTCCGTAGCCCTTTCTAAGATAAAAGGGCCGTGTTCAAAACGCGGGACTTTTCCGTCGAGGGAAATCTTTAAGGTGTTGCCAGAGTAAGGCACTATCTCAAGCTTCATTCGGCTGGATTTTATGTGCAGGGCTTTAATTCCTTGTAGGAAAAATTCTCCATTTTCACTGTACGGTTCACCCCGTGTGAAGTGTGTGGTGACCTTATCAAAGGCCGTGAAGATAGAGTGTGGATTGTAAATGGTATAGCCAATCATTAAGATGAGCGATCCCACCAGAATAAAAAAGATGGCAAGTCCTGCCATGAGAATTCTCTTCAGCATGGTGATGAATTTAACACATTGAAAAAGGCAAAGAAACGTAATTGAATAAGAAGGGTGTTTTCACATAGGGAGTTTCCATGCAGCGCATTTTGCCTGAGACAAATTTAGAACAAAAAATGATGTGCATGGGTGCCGTCTTTGTCGAAGAAAATCACGTCCTTGACGACCTCTTTGAGATCATTGGTTCTGATTTAGTGGAAGGCACTGAGTTGACGGGAGAGGTTAGAGAGCAAGTTCTTGAAGAGGTTGCTGAATATTTTTTTCGTTTGGATTTGAATTGGGGCCATGAAATCAAAGCGGATTGTATCGGTATTCTGGAAGAATATTGGGGTGTGAAATCCCGAGAGCAAGCTTTGGCAACCCTTGAAAATATACGCCAACAGGGGCACCGGACGAAGTTCAGCGTCTTGAAGTCCTTTATTCCGCCAGAGGGCCCTCTAAGAGCCAGTGAACTTGAAAAGTTTAAACAAGTTTTCAACTTCGATTTCAGTGAAGAACAAAATTTGCAAATGGATGATGAGGCTTATCAGAAGCTTGCAGCGTGGATGCAAAGAACCGACAAGTATATTTCGGCATGTGGGATTTTAGGGTGGGATGTTGCACGCTTTGTTCATTTGGTGCGACTCAGCTTCGTCTCCGGTTACATCGATGACAATGAAGCTTGGGGAGAAATTTTAAAGATGGCTCCGCTAGCAGAAAGTAAATTCAAAAATTGGCTCGAGTTTTCGCAAAGTTTTTTAATCGGTCGAACTTTTTGGTCCGGGAGCGAAGATCCGCAGGTAAAGATGATTTGTGAACGTCTTTTAGGACATCCCGCGAGCCCTTGGCAGTTTTACAGCTGGACCTAATTCTGGTTTTCAGGCTTATTCTCAAGTTAAGGCGTATTAATCCGATACATCTCCTATGGAAGGCCAAGGAAGGCTTTTCGTAAGTGACACACGGAGGTGTGGTATGGAAAAGATCAGCGGTATTATTCCGGCAAGTCCGCGATTAAAGTTGGCCGAAGTAGCCTCGGCGCAACCAGCGCGTCCAGGAGCTCCTGCACTGGGTCGTCCTGAGGGAAAGAACTCTCTGGGGGATAGAATCATATTGAGCAAAAAGATGGAAGAGATGCGCGAGACAGGTCAACTGCCTGAACTGGATGCTCCGGTCACTTATAAAAAACCTGAAGTGTCCAAGAAAAAGGTGATTGAAGATTTAAATAAGGAATTCTTCAGTCCAAAGTCACTCGCTCGGGACAGTGATCTGAGTTATTCTGAGGAAACTCTAGAAAACATGTCTTCCTCTCAAGATGCGGCACCAAGCTCGACAGGCTCCACAAGGAAGCCGTGATCTTCGAGTGAGCACAGTCGATAGACACCTTTAAAAATTCTTTTTCCAGAAGACTCTCTCCCGGTGACGACAATGTAGTCGAGGGAGAGCTGTATAAGTCTACGAATAGCGCTCAAACTCCATTGTGGAGCGCCCATTTGAATCAACATCTCTAAACGAATCAAGGCTTGAGCGGCATCTTGGGCATGCAAAGTTCCAAAGCTCCCGGAGTGTCCTGTTGCTAGAGCCATTAGAAAGTCTTTCGCTTCGGCACCGCGCACTTCTCCCATGACGATACGATCTGGTCTTAACCGCAGCGAGCGTTTTACCAATTGGGCTTGATCGACGGTCGGTAAAATTCCCTGGGGGTCTTCTCGGGTTAAAAGCTTCATGCTGGCCGAATTGGGCAAAGCAATTTCCGCCGTATCTTCGATGACGATCACGCGTTCATTTTCAGGTAAAAGATTTAAAAAAGAATTCAGGACAGATGTTTTTCCAGAACCTGTGGCCCCGATGACTAAGAAGTTCTTTTTTTCGATAATCATTTGTCGAAAGAACTCCGTTGCAGTTGGAGAACACCAGTTCTGATCTTGCAACTTATCAAACGTCCAAGGATTTTTGGGGTGGCGCCTGAGAGATAAATGCGGAGTGGATCTTGTCAGATCCGCGCCAATCAGACTTAAACGAAAGTCTCCAAACTGACCATCTGCACAGGGGTGCTCAACAGTGATGTGGGACTTTGCTGTCTGCGATATTCTTTCCAAGCAGTTGCGAAAACTTAAATCGGAAAAAAAGAAATCAGGGTGTTTTTTGAGTTGTCCTCCGCGTTCAATCCAAACGCTGTGGGGGCCATTCACTAGTATTTCTGTGACCGTTTCATCTTCAAGGGGAATAGCTAAGGGCCCCCAGGAATTGAATTCATCCCGGATTCGACGGCATTGCGATGCTTCTAAAGAAGCTGTTTCCGCGACGATCAGCTGTTCAATTTTTTGCGAGCGCAGTTGATTTTCCTCGTCACTGGAAAGCATAAATTCATTAAGGGGAAGTTTTGAGATCTTTTCCTGGATGGAATCAAAGATTTCTTTTGCTGTCGAGGTCATCGGGAGCTCCTATAAATCACCAAGGTGTTGAGGTTTTGCGTTCGGCTCGCCTTCCTTCATGATTTCAGGACGAACAAAGATGACCAGCTCTGTGCGGTTGTCACGAAATTCCTTGCTGGAAAAAAGCGCTCCGAGGATTGGTAGACGTGATAGCATGGGCAAACCTTGGAAGTTTTCTGAATCTTCATTTTTCAGAAGCCCTGATAGTGCAATTGTCTGTGGGCGAGTCAGATCAAAATGGCTTGAGACACGATTGGTTAAAATTCCGGGAATGCCATCAACTCCTGTGGCTTTATCAATAGTTGAAACTTCCGTTTCAATAGAAAGACTCATACGTCCGGCCGAGTCTGCTTTAGGCTTTACGCGCAATAGAATTCCATAACGTTTCCACACGATGTCTTGAATTTTGTAGTTCATAATTTTGATAGGGAATTCACCGCCGGCCAGGAATTCAGCTTCTTTGCCACTGCGACAAATGATGTTGGGGCTTGCTAAGATCTTGCCTAAGCCATTTTTTTCGAAGGCTTCGATCGTGAACTTCATGTCGTCCCAGACCGTCTCTCCTGAGTTCAGCACGGTCGCGGAATAAGATTCCGGAAGCTTAAGGCCGTAGTTAAGGCCTTTGTCTCTGCGAACTTCAGCGACAGTGATCTGGACCTTCACAGTCGGGGACACGTCAAGGCTATTGCTGTCTTGAAGAATGGCAATGCCGAAGGGTCGCAAGAGAGTTTCGTATTTTTTTAGAACCAGATTGGAGCCCACGACTCGAATTTCCGGGGCCGGAGAGAAAATCACTGTTTGTGGCGGCAGATGGGCTTTGGCCAGCAACTCGCTAAAATAGCGAGCACCCTCGTTTTGCAGGGTTTGGGAAAGTTCCGCACGCATTTGATAGGTCACAGATTGAGAACGCGCTATTTTTGCCAAACGCAGCCAATCGCTCAGGCGATAAAGATGGCCTGTGACTAACAGGTCGCCTTCCGAAATCTCTGCATCGAGCCCGACAATATTTTTAAGATGGACGTGGAGCTCTGTTAGGATGTCTCGTTTTCCCGGGTGTATTACTTGAATGCGATAGAGATCATCTCCTAAGCGAGCGCTCGTAAAGCCTTCCTTGAGTCCCTTCAATATGATCTTATTGCCGAGCGGTTCCGCTTTTATAGTCTTCCGGTCTTCGATCCAAACGGAAGAGCTTGCAAGGGGAAGGTTTTTTGATTGCCCTAAAGACAACACAAGATCGTGAGTTGCTGAAAGGGATTTTAAAGAGAGCATGAGAATAAGGAGAATTGTTAGAGTTCGCATCCTTTCGACTTATTGCAAATAGAGTCATTCTGCAGATGCGGTTCTATTGCAGTCACATTGGCGCTCGACGGACACTTCCGGGATAATGGAGAAATAGCAATATACTTTGGCGATGTTAAATCATCGCCAAAGGCAATTCAAAGTAAACCATGACTCCCTGGTCAGTATTTTTAAACTGCAGATGAGAATGGTGAGATTTCAAAATAGCCTGACAAATCGTCAATCCCAATCCAGTCCCTGTGGAGTGGTGCATGACATCTTCATCTATATAAAAAGGTTTCATGATCTTATCGACAACGCGGGCTTCGATATGTGGGCCTCTATTTGAAACTAAGAAGCGCAGGTTGTTGCCGTTTTTCATCGTTTCGACATGGATCTCGGTGCCCTCTTGGCCGAACTTAGCGGCATTGTGGATTAAGCGTTGAATCACTTGCTTAATCAAGCGTACATCCGCCTTCACCATGGCGTTTTCAAACTGACTGACAACTTTAAGTTGTTTTTGATTAAGCAAGTTTGTCACTTCTTTAGGAAGTTCATCAAACTGCGTGAAGGAAATATTTTGCAGATCAATTTTGAGTTGATCTGTTTCGGCGCGAACAACCAGCAAAACATCGTCTACTAAATTCTTGAGTCGTTCAGCACTGCGTGAAATTCTATTCACCATCAGCTTTTCTTCATCGGGTAGTGTGGATTCACTTAGCAAAGATGAGAAGCTTAAGATTGATGTCAGTGGAGTTTTCAATTCATGATTGATTAAAATCATAAAATTTGATTTGGCGACATCCAGGCTTTTAAGATCTTCCAGGGCTTTGGCAAGTTCCGCATTTTTCACCGCGAGCTCTTGCCCAAGCGCGAAGTGCTCGATGGCATGATCGACCGTATTGGATAAATCTATCGGGTCCCATGGTTTCGTGAGGTATCTAAAAATTTGTCCTTTGTTCACAGCCATGATCACAGATTCAAGATCCGTATAACCAGTCAGCAAAATGCGAACTGTCTCAGGATGAGATTCGAGAGTTTTTTCCAAAAATTCCACACCTGTCATTTCAGGCATGCGCTGGTCCGTAATAATAAGTGCGAGAGGTCCTGGATTTTGGTCGAGTATCTGGAGAGCTTCTTTTCCAGACGTAGCCTTTAGTACAGTGTACTTTCTGCGAAAGAGCCGTTCTAAAGCCTCGACGTTATCTATTTCATCATCTACACAAAGAATTGTGTGCTTGGTCATACGAAGATAGTGTAGGATTTAAAGTGTGGTTGCAAAGGATTTTGCAAAGGCCTCACGTTGTCATGGAAGACGACCTGCTTAACAACAGTCTAGTTTTGTTCGCATTTGGGCATAATTGCTCTGTTTTGAGTCAAGTCTGTCGCTCCTCCTGACGATTAGAGTAATGAAGTAGTGTATTTATATCCTTTCAGGAGATCGTGTATGAAATTTTTGATGCGTATTGCAGTGCCGGTCACGTTGGTGATGAGTTTTGCAGTAAATGCTCAAGCGACACTTTACGGTGTTGGTGTTGCGGGTGGTATGCAAGCTTGTCCCTACGGGTATGGTGGTGCTCCAGGAGCCTCCAGTGATAACGATCGTGTGAATGAGATCAATCAATCCATCGCAGAACTTCAAAAACAAAAAGCACAAAAGAAGCGTGATCTTACAAAAGTTGAAAGAGATTTAAAATACGCAAAACGTGATATTGATGACACGTTCGCCGAAGACTACGCCAGCGCACTCTATGCACACATGGAAAATGCACGCCTTTGCTCAGACTATAAAGGATCTGGGGATCAAGGCGGTAGTGCAGACTCTCAAGGCGACCAAGGTGGCGCTCCCATAGGTCGTTCAGGCGATAAGCTTTCCACAACGCCTTTTTCTCAAGGTGATTGGTCGCAAATTTGCGATCCGAATAAAGCTGGTGGTCTCTACAGCGGTGTTTGTGACGTTCAAAAATTTCGCGCCGAAGGTGGTCGTCCCAATACGACGGGTTGTAAAAAAGGCTTAAACGATTATCGTACGGCTTATGCGAAAAAGATGAAACTTCTTGATGATATCTCTGGTTTGGATAAGGCCATTGAGTATGCAAAAGATGATTTGAATGATGCTCGCCAAGATGCGATTGATCAAAGGGCACAAGCACAACGAGATGTTCTTGAAGGTGGCATTTGTGCAGAATGTGCAGCTTCAGGCAACGGTTATACTTATCAAAAACCTCAAACCGACTGGACAAGTGTTATTGCTAACGTCGGTTTAGGTTTGGCTGCTACTTACGTAGGTTACCAACAAAACAAGATGGTTGTGCAAAACAACGCAAGTCTTGGTTACCCATCCAATCCATATCCATCGTGGGGTTACGGCTTTCCATTCCTGGCAACGGGTGCTGCACAAGCAATCGGTGGCGGCTCTGGTGTCTATGGTGTGATTGGTGGAGGGACAGGTGCTGGTGGCTTTGGTTGTGCCGGCAACAATGGTGGTCCTTACGGAATTTACGGTCCCTATGGTGGCGCGAATGGAACTGGTATGTGGGGAAATCCCTACGCAATGGCTGGTATGAATCCTTACGCGATGATGGGTGGCGGTATCTATCCTAATGGTATGGGTCCATGGGGAGTCGCTGGTCCTTGGGGTGCGGGCATGGGTCCGTATGCTGGCGGTGGTAACTCTTTCATCAATGGTATTGCAAATGGTTTTGTAGGCTCTTATATGGGCGGGATGGGTATGGCCTATCCGGGCGCAATGATGGGTAGCATGGCTGGAATGGGCATGGCCTATCCAGGTGCGATGGTCGGCGGTATGGCTGGCGGCATGATGGGTGCTTATCCGGGCGCAATGATGGGTAGCATGGCTGGAATGGGTATGGCCTATCCAGGTGCGATGGTCGGCGGTATGGCTGGCGGCATGATGGGTGCTTATCCGGGTGCAATGATGGGTAGTATGGCTGGAATGGGCATGGCTTATCCAGGTGCGATGGCTGGCGGTATGGCTGGTGGCATGATGGGTGCCTATCCGGGTGCGATGGTTGGCGGTATGGCTGGCGGTATGATGGGTGCTTATCCGGGTGCAATGATGGGTAGTATGGCCGGAATGGGCATGGCCTATCCAGGAGCAATGGTTGGTGGCATGGCTGGCGGTATGATGGGCGCTTATCCAGGTGCAATGATGGGCAGCATGAGCGGCTACGCAGGCGATATGGGTATGATGCAGATGCAACAACAAATGATGCAGATGCAAATGCAACAGTACCAATCGTACATGCAACAGCAGCAGACTTACATGCAGCAACAAATGCAAAGACAGCAAGCAGCTGCAAGCATCTATCAAGAGATCTCAAATCTTCAGATGAAACTTCAGTACTTGAATATGGGCTACGGCTCAACTGGTACGGGGTATATCAGTGGTACGGGTACCACTGGTATCGGCATGGGGGGCGGTATTTTGCCAGCCCCAGGTTCAACGACGGGAACTACGCCAATTGGTACGGTTCCAGGTGGGATTCCGGTTCCTACGGGTGGCACGGCGACAACTCCAGTTGGAACTGGTCGATAAATCAAATTAAGACTTAAAAAGATGAAGGCCCTCTGCTAAAACAGAGGGCCTTATGCTTTTAAAGATCCCACGTCTTTATGACAGTCATACTCATTTTTTGGCGACCGGCGAATTTGCAGCGGGCTTAAACCTATTCAATCTATCCAGCGCTGAGGCGGTGAAAGATCTTCAGTTAGAAGGTAAGACGGCTTTTCGCGGTGGCTGGCTGGTGGGTTTTGGTTGGGACGAAAACAAATGGGACAGCAAAACACTTCCTTCCAGGGAAGTGCTCGATGCGGCTTTTCCAGATTTCCCAGTATATTTATGTCGTGCTGATGGACATACGGCGTGGGTGAACACAAAGGCCTTGCAGGCCCTTGGACTGCAAGCGGAATCAGGTCTTCTTTCAGAGAAAGATCATTTACAATCCTGGGAACGAATTCCACCCTATGAAAAGACCCAACAGTGGCAACAGGTCTTAGCAGGTTGCAAGTTGTACAATCGCGCGGGCTTTACGCATATCCGTGACATGTCGGGCACAGAGTCTTTATGGAATTTATTGACTGAAATGGAAAATGCCGGAGAGCTCACCCTGGCCGTGGAAGAAAATTTCACTTTCCATGAACTCAATGATTTAGATCGGGTGATCGCAGAAGCATTGGCTTGTCGTAAACACGAAACCAAGTTGCTTCGCTCCAAAGGTGTTAAATTCTTTTATGATGGGTCCCTCGGTTCCGAAACTGCATTGCTGTCTCAGCCGTACGGGGGGCATGGAAATAAGTTTGGTAAGGTTTTATGGAACCTGACTGAAGTTGAAGAGATTTTAAAGAAGACTTGGACGGCAGGCTTAGAGGTTTCAGTACACACGATTGGTGATGAGGCCGCTCATCACATTGTTCAGACGGCGCGTAAGGTTTCTGCCCAAGGTTATGTGGGTCGTTTGAATTTAGAGCACGCGCAGGTTTTGCGCCCAGAAACCATTCAGATGATGAAGCCTCTGCATGTGCGTTGCCACATGCAACCTTGTCATTGGCTGAGTGATCGCGTGTGGTTGAAAGAAAAATTAGTCGGTCTTTATAAATTCGTCTTTCCTTGGGAAGCACTGCGAGCCGCACAAATTCCAATTTCTTTTGGATGCGACAGTCCGATTGAGCCGACGTCTTTTTTTGCCAACAAAGCAGCTCTTGAACAAAGCCCTAAGGAAGACATCAAAAAGTTCAAGGGTGATTTAGCTGTTGTGCACAGTCACCCTGATGCAAGTTATACGAATTCGTGGACAGTGATTGATGATGACCAAATTAAGGAAGTTGTCTTTAATGGCCAACCCCTAAGGCTTTTCGACAACTAGGGTTTTGTCCTTGAGTGCATAGGCGGCCCCGCCGATCAGGAGTGCACCTAGGGGATAAACCCAGGTTTTGTTTTTCTCAAGCCACTCAGAGACATTTTGTGGCCCTTGCGGGGCATTGGCCATCTTTGCGCAGCCCTTACTAAAAAAGATCAGGCCTTCAGAGTTAAGAATAAAATCATCAAAGCTTGCAGAATAACCAGAGCAAGTTCCTTGTGTCAGGTCCTCCGTTTGAAACTGCTGGCGCATGAAATGTTGGTAGGTCCCATAAAAATGGACGGGCTTTTGTGCATCTGAGAGCAGAGTCCAGTGATATTGATTTTCAGAGGAAATCTCCAGGAAAGCAGCATCGCTTAAATTGAAAGGCACCGATTCAACCATGACGATGTCTGTTTGTGGCCATTGGCGCTGGATCGCTTTAAAGTCCACGGTCATGATTTCACAATCTTGAACAGGGGGAGTCATGAGGGTGCCCGTTTTGCAGTAAAGTTTTTTGAAGTCTTTCTTGGCAGAAACAGACTTGGTGTTTGCCAATCCTTTTTTAGACAGGTCAAAGGCGTATTGTATGCTTGTCGCAGAGAGCGGGAGATCTGCCTGCGCTCGTTTCAACTTTTCTAAAGTTTCATCAGGCTTTTTTTGAATACTTTCACCCAGAGTAAAAAGTTCTTCTTCCTGTCGTTGATTGATTTGAGTCTTTTCAACCAAGACGCGGGAATAAGTCTTCAGCTCAGGGTGAGAACCTACAAATTGAGAATATTCCTGGGGACTGGCTCCAGGGGCGCGAATGAGGACGGCGGCCAAGGAGGTATGGCTGCCCAAAACAAAGGCCAAGGTAAAAATGATGAAAGTCTTCATAGTCTGTTCCTAATTTTGATAATCAATTTGAATCATTCTCTTTTTCGTCGGAGCTAATTGAGACCCGCGGGAGTCAGGATTTTGAATCACAGCGGTGAACGGTCCGGAATAACTCAGAAGCTTCGGGGCTTCTTGCTCATTAACTAAAACAGCGTACTGATCGGGATTTAATGGCGCTCTTAAGAGCTTTAACCTTGATCCAATTTTCAAGCCGCCTTTACGTGCCTCCGTCGATGCCAAGTACAAATCAACAACGCCTCCGACATCTCCCACCATCGAACTCAAAGAAGCGGAGTTTGCAAGTTCAATAGGGACCAATGTGTAACCTCGAGGAATGA
>JBLMWG010000207.1:0-3889 GCA_050257115.1 Bacillota bacterium | reverse complement strand
TCAGAAGTTAAGTCCTCTTGCGGCGATGGTATTGCATGGGTGACCATGTGGGAGAGTAGCGCGACGCCAGCTCTTTTTTACTCGAACCCGGTCTGGTGACAGATCGGGTTTTTTTATGTCTTTATATCAAACAGTAATTTGTGTATAAATGGTAAAAGTGACGCCTAGGCGCTAATTTTTACTTTGTACTTTGTTGAGAGGGTTTTGCCGAATTTGTCGTAGGACTCTGAGGTAGAGGGCTTCTCGCTTCGGCTTGAGGATTATTTTTTTCTTCAGACTGTCTATTGAGTTGATTCATCGTATATGTACGACCGATCTCGAAAATTTTGTTCTTACTTTTTATTTCAAATAAACTTGCCTGTAGGATAATGCCTGGGTTGCTTTCATCCGGTAAATCTAAAACTTCTACTTCTAAGTAGTGTGTTCCTTTTTTTACTCTTTGGATTCCTGGTTTTGCTTTCCCTAGGATCGCTCGTGCAAGGTCTGAACTTATTCTGTATTCAACGGTCGCTATAGATTTCCATTGTCTTGGAAGTAGTCCTTGTTGCTCTAAAGATGAAAAGTCGTCATCTATGAGTTCAACAAGCTGCTCTGCTGGTGTTAACTGGATACATTCGGATTGATTTTTGTCTTTAAGAGCTGTCTTTATGTTTTTTAGTGCAGATTGATCTTGGATAGTTTGATAAGCCAGGACGGCAGCTACTATCATAATTAGACTTCCAATTATTTTGAAGACCATTCGATGCTCCTTTAAAAAAGCTGCAATTGGTTTGAGTCTCTTTGAGAACTCTTGGCTTTGGAACCTGCCAAACGTGTCCTGGTGTCCTGTTATTATTGTGAAGATTTATAAGTGACTCAAAGTCTTTTGCTGAGAAGCCTAAAATCGCTCCTTCGGGCTAGGTCCCCGTAAGCACTTAAGGTATTGATATTTAAGATAAAAATATTATTCAAAATACCTTCTGGCTAAGAGTTTGACAGCTCTCACCCCTTGCTAGGGCACCTTAAGGGATTTAAAAAAGCAAATAAAAACAACATCTTAAGTACTTTGCGAAAAATTGGCATCAGGCTTGGATGTTAAAGGGTGAGAGAGGTGTGTCTATGAAAACCTTCACCAGATTAACTGCATTGTCTTTTGCCGTCGGATTTTACGTGGGCTGTTCACCAGCGAAATTTGATGTGAGCGCTGCGAATTGTAACAGCGATACATCCTGTATAGTTCAAGACGGCATGTACTCCTATAGTTACTCAATAACGGCAGGAGCTGGTAAAGTTGATATTCTGATTGTCGACGACAACTCAGCATCTATGTCTTTTGAACAAAAACGATTGGCACCTCGATTTGCGAACTTTATACAGAATCTTGATGCTAAAAAGATCGACTATCGTATCGCTATCACCACGACTGATGTAAGCGGAGGATCTTTTCCTCAAGGGGGAAAGCTGATTACCATGGGTGATGGCAGTTCCTTCATCACACCAACACAACCAAATCGAGTAGATTTATTTAATAATGCAATTCAACGACCTGAAACTAGAAGCTGTGAAAACTGGATTGCTAACTATTTAAGAGATCATGGAGCAAGTTCTATCAATACATCGGCTTATTCCGCCGGGTATTCTCAAAACTGTCCATCTGGTGATGAACGCGGAATTTATGCAGCAAACTTGGTTGTTCAAAACAATCCAAATAGCTTCATTCGTAGTGATGCACATCTATCTATTATTTTTCTTTCCGATGAGGATGAGCGTAGTGGCCTGTATCTATCAACGGCAGCCTACAATTTGGCTTCCATGGATCAACCAGGAGTTTTGACGAGCAATGTGCGATCGTACTTGGGACAATCAAAGTATAATTCTCTAAGTGTCCATTCAATTGTTGTAAAAGATAATAGCTGCTTGAGTATACAGAACAATCAAGTTTTGGGTGATACGCCGAATGAGGCAACTCGTGGATTGCTGAGTGGAAGCATAGGAGCGGCTTATTTAACCTTTTCACAAACTAACCCGGCTTGGGGTGTTGCAGCAGATATTTGCTCCAGTGATTACACGACTCAATTGGGGCAAATACAAACCAATATCGAAAGTCGCATCAAGGACATTATGCTGAAATGTTCGAACCCAACAGATCTTGAAGTTAATGTTTCCGGAAGTACTGTTGCGCACTCCGTGAACGGCAATGTGCTGTCCTTCAATCAGTATCTGGCGGCAGGCACAAGCGTGTCCTTATCTTATAAGTGTAGTGCAATGTAGTTTTAAATTCAGCGCAAGGCAGTTTAGACAAAAGTGATTG
Organism: Bacillota bacterium; assembly: GCA_050257115.1. Lineage (GTDB taxonomy): Bacteria > Bdellovibrionota > Bdellovibrionia > Bdellovibrionales > Bdellovibrionaceae > Bdellovibrio. The sequence goes on along the minus strand of JBLMWG010000207.1, from coordinate 1,599 downwards.
AGTGGAATTTTGTAGCCACTTCAGAGACTCTGATTGGAGTCTCTGGCTTTTGATAGAATCTACCTTTTTCAATTTATCACGAAGTCTCGAATAAAAACTGTTACCGAATCAAATCTAGATTCTCATTTTCATTCGTCGAAGCGGTTCAAATAGGGATTGTCATAAATAAACTTTCAGAAATCGCCGTTCTTTTAGACAATAGGAAGACGAGGCGTTTTTCTTACTATTTATCTTCGATTTTCTTAAGATTAGTCCTTTAGTCCTGAAAGTCGCTTCCGATAAAAGTGCCATGGGAATGTTAGATCGATATAAAAAAAAGGGTGGGTTCTTTCAACTTTTGCAATTGTTGGAGACCTCTCCCACAAATAAGAGAGAGCAGTTTTTAGCCTTGATCGCTGGGGAGAGCCCAGTGTGGGAGGACGCTCTTCGTAAACGCATTTTAACGATCACTAGGGTGTACAGTTGGGAAGGTCAATATCTGGTTGAAATCTTCACTCGTGTTCAACCAACGACATTAGCTTATGCTCTACATGGGAATCCTCAGGAACAGGTGGAGCAGCTATTGAGCTGTCTGCCTCCTATCTCCAAACGCAAAATCACAGACCTTATGGCGGAAGCCAATCCTACTTCTGCAGAGAAAGGAACGTGCATTTCGAAAATGCTTTCCGAAGTTCGCGGATACATTGGACAAGGGATTATTCGTTTAGAAAAAGTGGATCCAGAACTTCATATTCCAGAAAATATCGAAGAAATTCTCAACGCAACGGCTTACTCTGTCCTTTCCTTTGATGGCGTAAAAAAAGACTCTCAACCCAATATTGTGGGGGAAGCTGATGAACCAGCTACGGGCGGTAATGCTCAAGAGGCCGAGTTTTTAAGGCGCAAAGTGAATCAGCTCGCTTCTGAAGTAAATGCATTAAAGCATGAAAATTCAGTGTTGAAGGATAAGCTCGCCCAGATAAAAAAAATCGCATAAAGAGAATCTGTCTAAATGAGCTCTGTCTTGTTTTGATATAAGTTGCCGATTTAAAGTCGGCAACTTCTCTGCTCAGCAAACTATTTCGCCTGAAATTATCGAAATAATGTCAACGTAGTAGGCAAAATCATTTCCTACTAAACCCCATTTTTTCACCTCCGATAAGCGTTTCGTAGTTCGTGAGGTGTGCGATGGCAGCATTGAGATTCAACATTTTGATATCTATTTTTATTATTTCTTCGAGTTCGTTGGCGCGATCCCAGGTGGCCCCGAACTCAGAATCTGAAGCGCAGTTTATCTCTGAAGTGTCAAAGGCACTTGAGTCCGAGTCTCAAAGTGCTATCGTGGATTTGCTTAGAGAGGTTCCAGGCGGTGGTAACAGCAGTGATATTGACCCAAGCTGTGAACCACAGGTTTTTGAAGATCAAGTTCTTTCAAAAAAAAGAAATACAGCAGAGTACTTCAAACTATTAAGAGAATACTTCGGCCGCTGCCAAACAAAGTTATCACGCCATTCATCGAAGGGTATTCGAGCTTTGGCAAAGTTTGGGTTGTATGACTATTCTTTTCTGCAGCATCCCCAGGTGAGTAAGATTTTTATTCCACTTTCTAACGGTATCAAG
>JBLMWG010000206.1:0-4032 GCA_050257115.1 Bacillota bacterium | reverse complement strand
CATCAGTTGGCGTACTGACTTTTCTGTTTTAACTTTTGGAATTCCAGATTTGCGAAGGTACTTGCTCGCCGCAATTTCTACGGCCAATTGTGACCAACCTTCCGGAGCCTCCACACCCCGCATCTCGAAGAATATCTCGCCCCTACGATTTTTGATTTCACAGTGAAATCTTCGCCACTTAAAAAGCGTTTCTGGGTTTTTTCCAGTTGGTACAAAATAAGAAGGACTGTGTAGAGGATATTTCTTCATAGTAATATTGTAGGCAGTATCCCGGTTCTCGCCAAGGAAGAATTGCTGGCAAATGTTCGATGCCTTTCGAACATTTATACACCTCCATAAAGCCGAAGGTCTGTAATAGTATGAAGACTTCGTAATCACCACTTCTCCCACTAACAACCAAAATCTTTTTCCCGATAAGTGCTAAAGATTCGTTTGGTCATTTTGGAAACTAAGGGACGTGCATGGAGCAAACTGAAGTAAAGAAAAATCTGCTGATTATCAAATCTCATCCTCAAGGGCTGGGGCCCGTCGAAGGTTTTTTGCTCAACCGCGAATGGAATATTAAAAGCACAAGCAATCTCAAAGAAGCTCTCGCATACTTGGTCCAAAACCAACCTCAATTTGTCATGATCAGCATTGATCACCCCAACAAAAAAGTACGAAATCTTCCAAAAGTTTTAAGCCAAGCACTTCCCGTTTGTGTTATTGCTTTTGCGGAAAGTTCGACGTCGGCATCCATCAAAAATCTCAGCGACTCCGCAACGGGATATGCTATCTTTCATCCGGTCACTGGACCTGCTGTCGAGCGGATGGTCAATAAATACTACAAGGACCTACAAACCAATCCTTCGGCCTTCAACAATCGCGGAGAATGGAATCAAGACGGTAAGACTGCCGGTGGCGTGATCGCAATCAAAGGCGAAGGTGGCCTCGGAACATCCGAAGCCACGCAAAACTTCCTAGCAAGTTTGATGGCCATGGAGGGGGGAACCATGACCACTGGACTCTCCTCAGGAATGTTGAATGGTCAAAGTGGTGAGGGGAATTCGACAGAAATGACCTCGGGTCAATCCTCTTCCACAGATTCCGATGCAAATCACAGTTCTTCTTCTTCGAACCCCCTCAGTCCTGATTATCAAGGGCCCGCAATAGAGGACTCCTTACCAATAGATCTTCCCTCAGCGAAATCGCGCAAAACGGATGGCGGCTGGACTCCGCTGGAGGTCAACAAGAGATCACCGCAAAATCGAACCTCAAGTGATAATGACACGACATCATCAACCAAAACGGAAGACTCTCTGATCTTTAAAGGTGTACGAGAGGCGATGGACAAGGCCTGCATACACCACCCCGATTCGCAGGTCACCGAGATCAAAGAGGCCAGTCATGTTGCTTGTATTTTGGTAGAGTCTTCGCGGTTTTCTGGATACTTGATAGCAGCCACGGCTAAGAATCAAAGCATAGATCAAACATTCATAGAAAAAGTCCGTTCTCGTTTGTTCCGTTTCTTAAGAGAGAATGGCGAACAAATTGAAGACAATGAAAGCATGCCCGTTAAACTCAAACAAGTGCCCTTTATGGACTGGGCCCTCGAATGCGCCGATTTCTTACGTAAATCCATCCATGACGGAAATGAGGTTGCTCTCGCCTTTTTCCCCCGGCCCGATCTTCGCGCCGAAATCTTGGATTCTGAAGACAACGAAATGGCGGCGATCAACATTCACGAATTTGTTGCCGACACTGCTGTGGAGTTCAATGTGTATATTCATCTGCCTCGCAACAATCGTTACGTCCTTTACACCCCTTGTGGCGGCACTTTCTTTAACGCCCAAAAAGAGCGCCTGGTCAGCCAGGGAGTCTCGCATCTTCATGTTTTGCGTATAGAACTTTCAGGGTTCGATAAATACCGCGTGCAAAACTTTTTAAATGACAAAATCGAGGAGTTTGAAGCCAAGGCCCAAGACAAAGTCGCTGCGTGACGGGATTCTTCTTGACCCGCATCCAGGGCCGTTATTAGCTGGGGCCCATGGAAGAAATGCTCGAAGTTCAAACAGCCCCACAGGCTGCCCAAGATATCTATTTTGACTACAACGCAACGACGCCGGTGGACCCGACAGTCTTCAAGGCCATGGAGCCCTACTTCAAAGAGGCCTTCGGAAACCCAGCAAGTGCAGCTCACCATTGGGGATGGGCTGCGGAAAATGCAGTTCAAAAAGCCCGAATGCAAGTGGCTTCCTCGGTGGGTGCGAAAGCCAGTGAAATCATCTTCACAAGTGGTGCCACTGAATCGAACAACTGGGTGATTTTTGGATTGCTTTCAAAAATTCGCGACGAAAATCCAAACGAAAAAATTCACTATATCACGAGCTGTGTTGAACACAGCTCCATTATGAAGGGCATGGCTGCTGTCCAAAAAATGGGGGTAGAAGTCGATTTCCTCCCCGTAAATAGCTTTGGCCAAGTGGAGCTGGAGACAGTTCGAGCTGCAATCAAACCGCATACAAAATTGATCAGCTTAATCTGGGTAAACAACGAAATTGGCAGCATCAATCCCATCGCTGAAGTTGCAAAACTTGCTAAAGAAAAACAAATCTATTTCCACACTGATGCCACTCAAGCCATGGGCAAAATTCCTGTCAACGTTACAGAACTAGGTATCGATATGATGTCTTTTTCTGCACACAAAATTTACGGTCCCAAAGGGGTTGGCGGTTTATACCTACGCTCCAAAAATCCTCAGGTCCAAATCAATCCTTTGATTTACGGCGGTGGTCAGGAAAAAGGATTGCGCTCTGGAACCCTGAATGTACCTGCTATTGTCGGCCTTGGTGTCGCCGCAGAGCTTTGCCAACAAGGCTTGATCACAGAAGCGGCGCACCTCACCGCTCTTAGAAACTTACTCTGGGAGAAGCTGCAAGTGGCGATACCTGGTGTGCGCTTGAATGGACACCCCACCGAACGCTCACCAATAAACTTGAATGTAACTTTGCCGGTCAAAGCAGAATCCATTGTTCCTCGTTTGCAAAAACTTGGGATCAGCACGGGATCCGCCTGCAGCTCTGGTACCATGGCGGTAAGTCACGTTTTAAGTGGACTCGGCTTAACCCCTGATCAGGCGCAATCCTCGGTGCGCTTAAGTATTGGCCGCTGGACGACGGAAGATGAAGTTTTCCGCGCTGTGGACATCCTTCGAAGCGCCATTCCATTTAAAAATATATAATATTTTCAATGTTTTAGGATATCTCAACGGAGGGAGGATGACGAGGCTCCCTCCTGGACTAGGTTTGTGTTACACTGGGCAAGCATAGGAGTTTTCAATGATTAACATTTCCCCTGAAGCCGCTCAAAAATTGGCTGCACTAAAAAAAGATGAAGGCAAAGACGACAGTGCCTTCTTACGCGTGGAAGTTAAAAAAGGTGGGTGCTCTGGTCTTTCCTATAAAATGGATTTCGACACCACTCTTCGTGAGGGCGATAAAGTTTTTGAATCCCATGGACAAAAAGTCACTGTGGACTCCACAAGCATGCTTTATATCTTGGGAATGACTCTTGAGTATTCAGGTGGTCTGAACGGTAAAGGCTTTGTATTCAATAATCCAAATGCCTCTAAGCACTGCGGTTGCGGCTCCAGTTTCAACGTATAAAGTCCGCATTATTAATATAAATACATCCCAAAGACCTCACGCCCTCGTGGGGTCTTCTTATTTCTGAACATTTCACGTTCGCAATCTTTATACCACTTTGTCTAGAAGTCGTCGGCCATGTCTTTGTGTTTAAACCAATGTGCGTTCTAATTAATATAGAGGGCCATTATGACGTCTTTTGGGAATCAATTAGAATTACATTGCCTGCAAAATATCACGACCGAGTTTGAGCTTGTCAAAAACCTGCAAAAAAATCCTCTTGAAGTCGTCGAGGTTGATGATCGTATCCTTGCCTTCAATGCTCCGAAAAAAATGTGTGGCTTAGGTTTGATTGTGCACATGGAAGGCTTTCTGCACTTTTCTGGAAAGAGAGTTCCGTTCTTAGCAA
>JBLMWG010000205.1:0-6763 GCA_050257115.1 Bacillota bacterium | reverse complement strand
TATCGGCACCGGGCTGGCAATCAGAAAAGCGCGACAGAAGTTGCGCTTTCTTCTGAGAAGATCGGCCTAATGGTCTTATTGCCAGGCACGTGTTCCAGTTGTGAGGCCAGGATTTAAGGCCATTGATATGATCATTATCCCAGTGGCTCAAGCTGATTTGATTTTTTTGATCGCCGCAATATTTTTTCAGTTTTTTCCATGGAAAAAACTCGCCACCCGTGTCGAAGTGAAAACAGGTGGAATCATTGATCGCTGTGACCCACTGGCCTTGGCCAATATTCCACACCACAAGATAGCTGCGGTTTTCACGTTCTAAAAGGGGTGTGGCGCTGAAGGAGATCAGGCCTAATATAATCCAGACAATTAAGTTCATCCTTCTTTTCCTTGATAAAGCCGTAGGCGTAGTCCGTGAAAGAAGAGCTGCCAAGCCAAGATCCAACACCATAAAAGTCCCAATGATGGCGGCGAGGCAGAATTTAAACTAATGGGCTCTGCCATCACGGCAATGAGTTTTGAAAATAAACTTAAAGAGCTATCAAAGAGAAACGACAAAGCAGGGATCACCATAGAAATTGCGGCTGACGGTAAAAGTATAAATGAAACTGCGGGACCCAAGCAGACATTGAAGAGCAGGCTCAATGGATGGAGGCTTCCGAAACCCCAGAGGGGTGCGATCATAAAAAGATAGATTGCCAGTTGGGACAATAACATTGCTGCGAAGCGATTTTTGATCCGCAGTAATGGTGCCCAACAAAGTGCTAAAGCGGCACACCAACTCATTAGAAGGCTGTTAGATTGCCACCACTCCCGAAAGAGCGTCAGAGTTATAAGTCCCGCAATCAGCGCGAGGAGATCAGGCGGAAAATTCCAGCGCATTTTTTTAAATCCCAGTCGGACTCCGAGGGCCACCAAAGCACGAACTGCCGGAGGTTGCCAGCCGACGACGAGGGAATAAAAGCCTAAAAGAAGAAATCTTAAAAGAACTGGAATTTTCAGAATGCTTAAAAGTTCATCAAGTAAAATGAGATGAGAACCAGAGATTACGAATATATGAATGAGCGACGTTTTGACCAAATTTTGTTTTAGAATTTCGTCTGTGAGTTTTTCACCACAGATGAGCGAGGCCATCACGTGTGGGTTTTCTGTCTGTGGAGAAATTGAATTTGAACATTTTTGTTGAAAACTCTGCGAAAGCTCTGACGTATTCTTGAGCAATGATGGAGGGGTTGATGTGCTTAATGCGAGAGCAAGTAAAAGCATAATAATCATATTTTCATATACTTAGCAAAATTCATGATTGCCGTAGTTTCTAAAATAATCTGTCTTGGTAATATTGCGTCCGGGGTTTTCGGATTTTAAGATCTGACATTTGACAGCTTAAAATAGTGGCTATTTTTTTAAATAAACAAATAAAAACATATATTTAAACTCTGCTTAAAATTCATGCAATCCGCTGAAACCCTTGAAAAATAATAGGTCTAAGGTCTAGCATTACAATAACTCAACATTTTGTGTGGATAACTCCTGCTTGTTTGCACTTCGTAAGGCGTGCCATACTTAGAGAATATCAAGAGGTGTCGATAGATGAAGCAACTTAGACTATTAGCAGCAACACTCCTTTTAAGCTCGCCATGGGCCGCATTTGCCAAATCACCAAAGATGCAAACACATCCGAAGAAGGTGCCGACCAGTGAAGAAGCTTTGCTTGTTGAACTGACAGGGAAAGATGTAGCGAAGGAAAGTGATACGGCCTTATATGCTGAAATGGTAGGCGCCTATCAACGAGATGATGAAATTTCCCTAAAAAGCCGTATGCAGAGCTTACTCAGCCGTTTTCCAAATAGCACATATGCAGATAATGCTTTGTTCTTGGCGGGGCGCATGGCTGTGGATCACAGCAACTTTCCAGAAGCGATTCGTTATTTTGGCAGAGTTGAACGTGAGTATCCACAAAGCGACAAGGCGTCTGCAGCAAAGTTTGCGAAGGCTATGACATACAAGCGAATGAATCTTCCGGAATTCGCACGCAAGTGTCTTTTGGAAGTGAGGGCTAAATATCCAGGAAGCCCAGAATCTTTCCGAGCGGATTCTGAACTGAAAATGTTTAACTAAGATTTAACTGCAAGGATGCAAAGAGTGATGAACAAGAAGTTCTCCGTTTCATTGACGCTTATTTTTTGTGCTTTGATAATTCAAGCTCAGTCTGGTTATGCGCAAGAGCCTGCACCTCCGGATACAACTTGGGATGCAGATCCCTTGGACGTTTTGGAGCCAAAGAAGCAAGAGTCTGCGGAGCCCACTGTTCCTGAGTTTAAGGAAATTCCTGCATCTGGGGTGCCGGATGCAAGTGTACCAGCTGCAAGTGCGCCAGCTGTGCATGATGTAGACGTTCCAAAAAATGTCGCGACTCCCGAGCACGCGGAGATTCCGGCACCTCCGGCGCCAGAAATTCTTAGCGAGCCAAAATCAGAACCAGCGCAACAAGCTGAATCCTCTCCTGCGTTGGCGCCATCAGGCAGAGATAGTGAGCCAGATTATAACAAAGAGGCGCACTTTCATGAAGTTTATAAGCGCTATAATGAACAGCCTACTTCAGAGGAAGTATGGGAAAAGGCTGCGGGGGCCCGTAAGTCTGAAGTGTACAGAGTCCAAAAAGGAAACACGCTTTGGGATATTTCGAATACTTTCTTTGGTGATCCAAATTTTTGGCCAAAAATTTGGTCTTTAAATAATGATTCCATTTTAAATCCTCATGAAATCAATCCGGCGATGAGTGTTAGGTTTTATCCTGGTACGATGGCAGATGCGCCTACATTGGCAGTCGGAGCGGCTGAGAGTGAAAAAGATAAAGTCGTAGCTAGCAATTCCGCAGAAAAAGAAGACCGAGAACTCGTGCAAAAGACAGCTCGTAGAAGAACTTTTACGCCGGTTTTGAAAACCTTGCCATCAAGTTTGCCAAAGGGAACTTTTAACGGCCTGGCGGAAAATAGCAATCAAGTTCAGATTCAATTTCAAGCATCTAAATTCCCTGTGGGCATTGAGTATCTAAGTTACTATATATCAGAAGCTCCTGTTGAGGGGGTGGGTGTGGTCACTGGAACTGAGATGGATATGAAAACCGCAGGTGATTTTCAGTATGTGTATGTGAAGCTCGATAATGCAAATGCGAAGAGCTATGTCGCCCAAAAAAACATGGGCGATGTTGTAGACCCCGTTGAAAAAAGCCGCAAAGCGCAGATGGTTGAAGTTCAAGGCTCCGTGGAGATCTTAGAAAAAGTGAATGAGCAAAAAGGCATTTATCGCGCGTTAGTAAAAAAAGCGATTATGCCCGTAGAAGTCGGGGCGGTTTTGCTTCCGGGGAATTTGCCGATTGTGGACCCAACCCCAAGCGCTGTCACAAATTCGACAGGTGCCAAGATCATGGGGGGGCAGCTGGGTAAGGGGCGTGGTTTATTCACGGCGAACTCTTTAGTTTTCTTGGATGCGGGATCTTCCCGAGGGCTTCAAGAAGGGCAGAGTTTGGCGATTTATGCGGACGAGGCGATTCGCAACAAACAAACTGATGCGGTGATAAATGATCGCCAAATTGGGGTTCTGAAGATTGTTAAAGTTTCATCCGGATTTGCTACGGCCTATGTGACGAAATGCACGGATGACATTTTGCTTGGAGACTATGTTGGGTCGGCTTCGGCGAGGACGGCTGTGAATAAGGCGGTCTCTGAGGAGAGTCATGTTCCCGAGTCCCGTGACCAAATCGACACGGAGCTGGAATTGCAAGGGGCGCCTTCGACTGAGCCTCCTCCGGAGTCCGGAACAGAAGACTTGGATTTAGAATTATAGTGGAAAGCAACAAAGCCTGCGAATTTGCAGGCTTTGTTGCTTTATGATTGAACTGTACACATATTCTCAACTTTTAAAGTCTCATCCGATTTATAATCTTCATCGTGATGAAATCCACAACATCTACCGCTCTTTGGGATTCGAAGGAAACTTAAATATCGAATCCCTGGCATCGGTTTTTCTGGGAGCTTTTCCTGAGCTGGAAAGCATTCTGCATAAAAACCTCAATCTTTATAAAGACAAGTTCGAGTTAAATTCACGGCAAGCAATGAAGGGTGTGAAGTTTGTTTGTTATGGGGAGAAGGATTATCCCTCGCAATGCTATTTGATGGCGGATTCGCCCTTGTGCCTAAGCTATGTGGGGACTCCTTGTTGGCAGGCCGGGGGTTCTATGTCAATCGTTGGCAGTCGGGAACCCTCCTCAGAATCTCTTTTATGGATGGAGCAGGAGCTGAGTTCGTTTTTGACAAAGGCCAAGCCCTTGGTGGTCAGTGGTGGCGCACGGGGGGTGGATCAGAAGGCTCATGCATTGGCGCTTCGCAAGCTTTGTACAACGGCGGTTATTTTGCCATCGGGACTCGGCGAAATATATCCTGAGAGTCTTAAGGACTGGGTGCGACCTATCATCGATCAAGGTGGATGTTTGATCAGTGAGTATGACTATCAACAGAAGATGCATAAACATCTCTTTCATCATCGTAACAGGTTGATTGCTGCTCTGGGGACGGTGACTTTATTGGTGGAAGCTCGTCGTCGCAGTGGAACTTTGATTACTGCTCATCAAGCGGCGCAATTGGGGCGACCTGTTTTGGTTGTGCCGGGGCATCCTCAGGATCCGCACTTTCAGGGGAGTCTTGATCTGCTGTTTGAGGGCGCGCAAATGGCAAGAGATGCTGAAGATTTACTCATGTTATTTCACTCTGAGTTAATAAATGAAAAAATGGACTCAGTAGGTGTTGTGGGTTTTTCTCGAGAAAACCACTAGGGCTAGTGGTTGGCGTGGACATCTAAAAGCGTGTCGAAAAAAATGAAATCATCTGAAAAAATCTTTTGCAAGTCGAAGGGGTATGCTCTTAACATTTGAAGTAAGGGAGGGGCGATGTGGTCAAGGATGACCGTGGTGGTAAGGATGCTACTGCATCGCTCTTATTTTCGGCCCCGCCCTCAGTAAAGTAATCTTATTTAATTCCAATTTTTACGAAGTGAATTGATCGCAATGGCTCCAAAAATGAAGTTGGGGGCCCAAATGGCGATGACGACAGGCGCAGCTCCACTACGGGCGGCGCTTTCACCGGCGACATATAAAATCCAATAGCCAATAATAATACCGATACAGAGAATCATGCCTCCGGCCTTAGCTGCCCGGCGATTTGTTGACGTTCCCAGGCCTACACCAATCAGAGCAAAGACAATGCACAGGACGGAAATAGCCCAGCGTTTATGAAGTTCTGTTTCCATGGATCTGTGCAATTCTGGATCTTTGATGTTTTCAGCAAGGCGAGCGCGAACTTCATCAAGGGTTAGTGAAGGAGGCGACTTGGCTTTTTCTTCATTGTACTCTGGTTCTGCGAAGTGAACGTCATAACTATTGAAGCTGATCTTTGTGTGAGTCTTCGCTTGGCGGTGTATTTCACCGTTTTCCAGGCGCAGAAGGATTTCTTGTCCTGGGCGCTCAGGGTCTGGGATTATTGTGCCTTCCTTAGCGATAATTGTCAGCGGAGAATCACTGTTCTTTTCGTCATAGATAAAGACTTTTCCGAGGTGTCCATTTTTTGAATCCACTTCATTGGCATAGACAACCATATCAAAGAAGCCCTCAGAGAAGGTGCCCTCCTTGATGACGGCAGCCGCTTTGGTGTTCGCTAACCGGCTAAAAAGGACTTCGAACTGGCGATTTCCCCAGGGAGCGATAACAAAAGACATTTGTGCGGAAATAACTCCAACTAGCAATGCCAAAATGACTGCAGGAAGCAGAAGTGTTCCCATGGATAAACCAGAGGCTTTCATGGCGACAATTTCTGAATCTTGGCTAAGTCGACCGTAAGTGAGCAAGACGGAAAAAAGCAAAGCCATCGGAAATAAAATCGGCAAAAGGGAGATGATCACGTAGCTTATAATTTGTGCGATGGTTTTAAGCGTTACACCATGGACCAGCGCGAATTCTGTCAGGCGCAGAACTTGGAACATGAGAATGATGGAAATAAACACCAGCAAACCCAGAATGAAGCTCGGAAGCATTTCAAAGAATATGTACTGCGCGGCCTTTTTACCTTGGAAAATACTGAACATGGGGCTCCAATCTGTGACTATTGTAGTAGGATGAGAATCTTAAGTCATCGCGCCCATTGTCCAGTCTGTGGTTTATTGACCTCTTTGGGCCCTTACCTGACAATAGGACGATATGAACAAGATTCTTTTGGTGTATGAAGACTATGCAGACCTTATGAGTGTGGAGTCCACACTTAAGCGCGTAGGCTTCGATGTGATAGGCGTTTCCAGTGAATACTCGATGCAAGAGCAGATGCTGGCATTCAACCCAGATGTTGTGATTGGTGCGGGACGAGGCGGCAAGGTGTCTTCTTTAGGTGTTGGTAAGCGCCTCAAGGAAATGACGCGTTGGCAGGGGAAATCTGTGCTGATTTTCCAAGCTAACTATAAGCCGACACCACAAGATCTTATCAAAATTCGCGCAGATATGATTTTAGAGGCTCCTGTAGCGCCGATGCGAGTTGTCCAGATTTTAGCAAAACTTTTAGGCCATGACGAAAGTGTTTTGCTTGAGCGTTTAAATAAATCCATGCATGTCGAGAGCCCGCAAAAGACAGGGCTTGGTCCTGGCGGCGGAGTGAAGTTTAGTACCGAAAACGAAGCCATTGTGGTGAAGGGTTCTACGGACGAGGAATCATCAGGAGTTGGTTTTTCT
>JBLMWG010000204.1:0-4658 GCA_050257115.1 Bacillota bacterium | reverse complement strand
AAATGAAAATCCAAAATCCTTTTAAGTACTACACAGGCGTGAGTGCCGGCGCGATCAACTCTTGTGTTTTGGCAACACATCCAGGGTCTTTTATTGATGGAGTTGAACAACTTAAAAAGCTCTGGACTGAAATCAGTAGTGACCAGGTTTATGAAAGTGATGCTCTTTCCTTGACCCGCATCGGTTTTCGTTGGCTCTCCGAGTTGTCTTTAGGAGGAATGAAACAGACCCCGGGGAAATCACTCGTAGACACATCCCCCTTGCGGGACTTGATCGCTAAGCACTGCGCCTTTGAGAACATTCAAAAAAAAATAGATCGTGGGGATATCAAGGCCTTGGGAATCTCGGCCTTGGATTTTCACACAACTTCCACGGTGACTTTTATTCAAGGCCTCCCGGAGATTCCATTATGGCAACGAGTTCGCCGACAAGCCCAAAGGGCCAATATTCACATCGATCACATCATGGCTTCAGCGGCAATCCCGCTGCTTTTTCCGCCGATCGAAGTCGATCATCGGTTTTATGGGGACGGCTCGATTCGCAATTACAGCCCCTGTGGGCCTGCGATCTACATGGGGGCCGATCGACTGCTTGCCATTGGTGTCAGGCGCAACCAGGATCTTTGCAGCACGACTCACACCACTCCCCCCTCGGAAGCCCCGAGCGCTGCGCGGGTCGCCAGCGTCTTACTCAATGCATTGATGAGCGATGGTATCGAATTTGATATGGAGCGAATTGAGCACATCAATATCGGATTGACGAAGTTACAACAGACGGACCGTCATATGTTAAGACTGCGCCCTATTGAAGCTTTGTGGATTTCACCTTCCAAGGACTTTTCAAAAATTGCCGTTACCAAATCCGCAGAGCTACCAAGAATGATTCGCTATCTGATGCGCGGTCTTGGAAATATTAACGAGTCCAGCGAACTGACCAGCTTCCTGCTTTTTGAAAGATCTTATTGTGAACATCTCATGGAGTTGGGATTTGAAGATGGCATGGAAGCCAAAGATCGAATTCGCGCGTTGCTGTACCCGGAAACAAAAAAGGATGAGATTTTTCACTCACCCCTTTTAGATCTCCCTTAGATTTCGACCTGGATACCCACTTCTATCACCTGATTTGGAGGGATGCGGAAGAAGGCCGTTGGTCGTTGCGCATTTTTTGCCATCACTGCAAACAAATGTTCGCGCCAATGAGACATGTGCGGTTCGTCCGGCCTTGGAGGCCCTTTTGTGGCGATGATCGTCTCGCGTCCCAGAACAAAAGTCGTTTCATTTACGTTGAAGTTAATATCCTTTTGTCGACACGCCTCAAGAATATGTTTCATCTTCGGCGTTTCCATAAATCCATAGTAAGCCAAAATGCGATAGAAATTTGGAACGATTTCCTGGATCGAAATATTATCTCGCTTAGAAACAAAGGGAACTTCACGCGTTTGAATCGTTAGAATGGCTACGCGCTGATGAAGCACTTTGTTGTGTTTTAAATTATGTAACAACGGCGCAGGCACACCCCAAGGGTCCCCCGACATATAGATCGCGGTTCCTGGCACACGGATGGGCGGCTCACGCAGAAGCTTTAAGAAGAAATCTTCTGATGACATTGAACGCTCTTTCAAGCGACGGAAAAGCACCTGACGACCTTTTTGCCATGTCGACATCAAAGTATAAATCATGGCACCGATCACCAATGGCACCCAACCACCATGAGGAATCTTGTGGAAGTTCGCACCAAAGAAGGCGATATCAATAATCAAGAACAAACCAAAAATAGCCGCCGCTTTTGGATAACTCCAATTCCATTTTTGCCGTGCGACTTCGTAGGCTAAAATGGTTGTGATCACCATGGTTCCAGTCACAGCGATACCGTAAGCCGCCGCCAAGTTGCTTGATGTTTTAAAAGTCAATACTAACCAGATCACCCCAACAAAAAGCCCCCAATTAACTGCTGGGATATAGATCTGTCCGATTTCTTGGCTCGACGTGTGAACGATATTAATACGAGGGCAGAAACCCAATTGAATCGCTTGGCGTGTGATCGAGAACACCCCTGAAATCAATGCTTGAGAGGCAATGACTGTAGCCATCGTCGACAAGCACACCATCGGAAGAACCGCCCACTTGGGGCCTAAAAGATAAAAAGGATTCGAAACCGCTTCCGGATTTGAAAGCAGTAAGGCCCCTTGACCGAAGTAGTTTAAAATTAAGGCTGGCAAGGCTACAAAGAACCAGGCTAAACGAATCGGCTTTTTACCAAAGTGTCCCATGTCGGCATAAAGAGCCTCCCCACCCGTCACAACCAGGAATACGGAACCCAAAACTAAGAAGCCATGCTTGCCATTGTTCGCAAAAAACTCGAAGGCATGATGAGGATAAAGTGCTTCGAAGATATGGGGATTCTGAATAATCCCATTCACCCCTAAAGCTGCCAGGACACTGAACCAAATCAGAAGAATCGGCCCGAAGATCACACCAATTCGTCCGGTTCCATATCGCTGCATTAAAAACAACGCATTCATCACGAAGATGGTCAGTGGAATAATAAAGGGATCAAAATTTGGAGCCACGATGGTTAAACCTTCCATCGCAGACAAAACGGAAATCGCAGGTGTGATAACACCATCGCCATACAGCAACGCTGCACCGAACAACCCCAAGATGGTCATGATCCAACGGCGATGAGTGACATCTTTTGTATGCTGACTACGGACCGCTAAGGCCATCAATGAAAGAATTCCACCTTCGCCTTTGTTGTCTGCGCGCATAACAAAAGCCATGTACTTCACGCAAATAACTGCAATCAGTGTCCAGAAAATTAAGGAGAGAATTCCAATGACGTTTTCAGGTGTCGGATTAAGACCGTACTCACCAAAACATTCACGAAGCGCATACAGCGGACTGGTTCCGATATCACCGAAAACAACCCCCAAAGCACCGAGAGAAAGCATTAATAAATTGGCATTCTTATGACCAGGGGCTTGGTTTTCTATAAAGACAACTCCGTTGATATTTAGTTCTTAAGTCTATGGAAATATTCAGTCCTTGTCAGCCTCTAGACTTAGATCCATGACGCAGGACTTCACATTGCAGGAACTTCAGTTGCCTTATTTTTGTGCTGTCGGGGAAAATAAAGGAAAGCAAAGGAGTGGAAACTTATGTTTCGATCGGCCTTTTTTCATTCGAAGTGGTTATTGGCAGCCCTCATCATCATTGGATTGGTGTATTTTGAGAGCCGCCTTGATGTTAAATCCGTCGCAGACAACCGCGCACCGAGTTCTACCTCTTTGACGCGATAACTGAGTTTGCATCGAGTTTAAATGCCACCAACGCCTCCACGAACTTTCGGAAACCAGAGGCTTGCTTTACGAGCAACTGCTTGATCATGTCATCCTGGGGTTCGCCTTCGGCATTCAACACCTTGTGCGCGTTCATAATAAAAATGCGCTCAGGAAAAATAAAGGCGTTGCGGTAACCGAAAACTTGCTGCAAATGCTCCACAGGGCGAAGTCCTCCAAACATTCCCGCACTTAAACCGATAAAACAAACCGGACGATATTCGAAAGACTCAGGGAACTTCATGTGATCGATAAAGTACTTCAAAGCTCCAGGCATGGATCCGTTGTACTCTGGACAGATCACAATCAAACCCTCGCTTTGGACAATTTTATCCAAGTAAGTTTTGAGGCCCGCATGGTCCTGTCCATAGTGAGGTCCAGTATGCAGGTGTTCTTTCACCTGTATGAGATCGATAATTTCCACATCCTCCCCTTGAGCCTTATAAAGACCTTTTACATATTGAGCGAGCTTCAAAGTGTTAGAGTTCGGGCGATCAGTACCTGCGATAATGTATTTCATTCGTAAATCTCCTAGACAAAGTGATATACCTTTCGCTCTAATAAAATCAATTTCATAATTCACAGAGGTGACTTAGACATGTCCAAAATTTGGTTTATTCTTCACGAAGGACAGGTCGCTGGACCTTTTGAACCATCGGAAATTGAAGCCAAGGTGGCTTCACTCAATGACGCTCAAATCTGGGGACGCGGCCACGGTGAATGGATGACTCCTGTTCGCTGGAGACAACTGATTAAGGAAATTGCCCCGACCAGCCATGCTCTTGATGGATCGAATATGTGGCGCATTCGTGTTGATGGCAAACCTCAAGACGTTATGAAATACAGCGAATTGATAGAGTCTTTGAAGTCCTTCAAAGACTTTACCACAGTGGATGTCTCTGCAGATGGTGGGCAAACTTGGAAAGATGTTTATCTGGTGCAAAAGATCGTCGATGATCTTGGAATCAGCCGACGCTCACACCCGCGCGTTCCGATCGTTGGAACTCTGTCTTTTGAAAATGATCGTGGCGAATCATTTAAGTGCCGAGTTATCTCCATCAGTGAAGGCGGTTTAGGTGTCAACGATGCTCAATCCCTGCAAATCGGTCAAAAATTTTATGCCACCCTTACGAGTCCCAACCTTTATGTAACCGTGACAACCTCCTGTGAGGTCGTATATGTCGGCAATGATGGTTATGCAGGATTGCGCTTCGTGGGTATTCCGGAGGAATTCAAGAGTTCCATCGTCGAATACGTCAACAAGTTCGCTACAGCCTGAATATCTGTCTCATTTTAAGATGATTGAACAAACTCCAGAAGG
>JBLMWG010000203.1:0-3245 GCA_050257115.1 Bacillota bacterium | reverse complement strand
TCTAAATCTGTCGTCATTTTATTGATAGCAACGGCCAATTGTCCAAGATCATCTTCGGAGTGGACGGGAACTGCGACATTTAAGTTTCCTTTTCCAACTTCAGTGGCGGCGTAGCTAATTTCTTTCAAGGATCGATTTAAATTTTGAGATAAAGAAATTGCTAAAATGAGTCCCGTACTTTCAACCGTCAGGACAGCCAGGATGAGCACAATCATCAAAAATCTTTCAAGCCAACGAGATCCCTCCCCTAATACCGTCGAAAAATCGACCTCCAGTTGGGTCAGCCTGGAATTAATGGCATCAACTTTCGCGATCATTTGTTTGATTTCTTGGGGGGAATCTTGCTTATTCCTAATGGCATTGTGAAGTTGCTCGGCTATTTCTACAAGCTGATCGATGTATTTATCCCCTTGGCTCCAAGTATCTAAGGCGCTTTTTACGTAATGGAAATGGCGAAAGCGGATAATAAAATCCAATACACCTTCAATGTCCTTGGGATGAACACCACCTTGTAGGAGCCCATTGGCTGCGATGACTCTATCCGGTTTGTCTTGGCTTAGTTCATGGTGGGCAATTTTATCGCCGAGCTGAATTTCGAGATAGTTTTTGAAGTCGTGATAATAGACTTCGTCTTTAGTGAGGGCGTAGGAATATAGACTGTGAGTCGCATTTTTTTGGGCCTTAGACCAAAGGCTTTCGCCACCAACAAACGTGCGAACGGCGGAAAGCGTCTCCATGGCGAAGTACAACGAGAAAAGTTCCATCGCAATGAGAAAGGCCATAGTCCCAACTACGAAGGAAAGCTTTTTTGAAATGGATAGGTTTTTCCAAAACTGAAACATGAACTCATTTCCGTGGTGGAGTTGTTAAATCGTATAACGTTGGACCATCTCAAGCAGGGCAGTTTTTTTAACAGGTTTGGTCAAATGTTCTGTGCAACCCGCATCGAGAGACTTCTGCACGTCCTCAGCCATCGCATTGGCGCTGACTGCAATAATTGGGATGGCCTTTCTGCCTTGTTCTTTTTCCCACTCTCGAATTTTTTTTGTGGCCACGTAGCCATCCATCACAGGCATTTGTATGTCCATAAGAATGAGATCGAAGGCCTCTTTGGTTGCAGCTTCTACAGCCTGTTTTCCATTCTCCGCTTGGACGACATCGAAAGGATACTTTTTCAAATAAGTTAATAATAGGAAACGATTGTCCTCGGTGTCGTCCACAATAAGGATGCGACTGTTACGAGAAACTCCGGCTTCTGGGGAAAGTTGCTGAGGTTCTGCTTCATAGGAAGGACGAGCAGACTCAGTGGGACCTTCTGCTGGAACATAGGGGATTGTGAAGTAGAATGTACTTCCTTTGGTTTCCTTGCTGCTAAACCAAATTCTGCCACCCATGAGTTCAACCAGATTTTTTGAAATAGTCAGGCCTAAGCCGCTGCCACCAAACTTACGAGTGATGGAACTATCTGCTTGAACGAAATTTTGAAAGAGCAGATGTTGTTTGTCTTCCGGAATACCTGTTCCGGTATCTTTGATGGCAAAACGAATGAACTTCTTATCAGCTGCCTCAAAATCCACAGAGACAAGAATTTCTCCAGCTTGAGTGAACTTGATCGCATTTCCGATAAGGTTAAATAGAATTTGGCGCAGACGCGTTGGATCGCCAATCATCATCGGTGTGTTGTCACTTCCGATATTTACGGCGAGGTAAAAGCTCAGATTTTTTTCAGCGGCTTTTTGCTTCAAAATGTCGCAAATATTTTTTGTTGTCGATATAAGATCAAATGAGATCTTTTCAAGACGAACTTCACGGGCTTCGATTTTGGAGATATCCAAAATATCGTTGATCAGCGCTAAAAGATTTTCCCCTGCATTAGCGCATACTTTAACCAATTGTGCTTGTTCGGGCTTAAGATCAGACTCTCCTAAAATGTCAGTGATACCGATAATCGCGTTCAGAGGTGTTCGGATTTCATGGGACATACGCGCCAAGAATTCAGATTTTGCCTGAGAGGCTTTTACCGCTTGTTCGCGAGCTTCAATCAGGGCTTGTTCACCTTGAATGCGGTCCGTGATATCAGTGCCGACGAATACAAACGTTAGGTCTTTCGAGGTTCTGTTCGGAAGAGCGGCCCAATTCATCAAAATAGGAATGCGACGACCATCGATATTAGTAATTTCGGCTTGAATACTATGACGAGTTTGCAGAAGCCACGTGTAGTTCTTAAATTCAGGCTGAGCATGAATAAGTGTTTTCAGGTCAACTTGCGTCACCTGCTGTGCTGAAAGTCCCAAGAGCTTAAGCGCCGACTCATTGGTCTGGGAGATCATATAAGAGCACTGACGCCAGTCTTCATGATGTGTGACTTTGACAATGAAGAGGAAGGCCTTGATGGATTGTATAACGCTGTCTAAGAATTCTTTGGAAACCGTCGTCGTTTCCAAGCGGTCGGCTAATTGGTTGTATTTGGAAACTAAGAGACCAATTTCGTCGCGAGACTGATAATTGATTTTTTGAGTGAGATTGCTTGTTCCAAGTTTTTCCAGGCGGTCCGTGAGAAGTTGTATCGGTTCCACAACTTTTCCGGTTGCGGCAAATGTCGCGAAGAAGAAAAGGATAAAGATCAACACCGCTGCGGCACTTGAGGCAATAGCAATTCTATCCAGGACAGCGAAGGCTTCACTCTCGTCAATTTTAGTTTGAATGTACCAGAGCTCACCATTGGGTAAGTAGATCTTGCCGATCGAGCGAATGACCTTCTTATGACGGTAATCAACTCCGGTTTCGCGAACTTCGCTGAGGCTTTCAATCTTCTTGATGTCTTCGTCGCCACGATTGGTCGAGAGAATCTCTGCGCCAAGGGAGTTGGACTTTTTACCATCTTCAACTCGGAAGCGGCCCGTATTGCGTAAGCTCCAGTCCTCGCCGTAGATCAGCGTTTCTCCAGTTTGTCCCATCCCGTGAGTGGCCCAGGCAAAGTTGTCACTTGTGATTCGATCGATTTCTGAAATTGAAATTTTGATGATAACTGCGCCAATGAACTTTTCAGCGCGAAAGATCGGAGACGCGACATAACCTGTGGCTACTTTATTATTGAGAGGGTCTTTTTCGAAATCCAGAAAGAGAGTGGATCCCTCTTGAGCTTTGACTGACCAATTATAGAGCTCTTTAAGCTTCTTGGTGCCAGGGGCTCCAGAAAACACAGAGGTACCATCATCAATATCTTTACGGGTAGTGTACAGGGC
>JBLMWG010000202.1:0-3890 GCA_050257115.1 Bacillota bacterium | reverse complement strand
CCCTATTCATTCAAAATTCTCGGGCCCACAAAACAAACGTCGCCATGACTATTGGCAATGGTCCATGGAAGTGATGACGACTTATGGCCCTGATATCAACGTCAGTTTGCCAGAGAATCTCGCCGCCCTCGTAACTGATGAAGACCTTGAAGCAAAAATTAACTACTACGGTCCGGCCTTATCTGCATTGAGTGTCGCTTCTCCATTTTGTGATGGCTCACCTTGGGCTTTAAAGGAGGGATTTGGCAAAAGCTTTCGCATGCACAAACGCAGCTACATTGCTCCTCCCATTGAATTCCATCCGACAGAAAAGAACCGCTATGAGTTCAAAGTTTTTGATATGCCAAACTCCCTTGAAGAAATCGAAGCCCAATTTCTCTCGTTCCTTGCATTGATTTTAGATGAAAGCTTAAAA
Source organism: Bacillota bacterium (assembly GCA_050257115.1). Taxonomy (GTDB): domain Bacteria; phylum Bdellovibrionota; class Bdellovibrionia; order Bdellovibrionales; family Bdellovibrionaceae; genus Bdellovibrio. The sequence goes on along the minus strand of JBLMWG010000202.1, from coordinate 3,475 downwards.
GGCCGCGCAAGCAAGCAGACGCGCATCTATGATCTGGGGCAAGTGGCTCGCCATGGCCTGCAAGCCGAAGATATGATTGAAAGAGCCTCAGAGCTTTTGGAGCGTGCACCAGGAGTTCTTAAAGAATGGGGCTATTCTGCCCAGGCTCTTGAGGTCTTCAAAAAACGTATTTTGTCTGGAAAGACTCCAGCCGATGACATGATAGAACTTTACCAGAAGAATAATTCTTTGAGAGATGTTCTGCAGGCGCGAAGTGAATTTCGAATTTAATTTAATAAATTCAACCTGTCGTTTGATTTTATTTATGCTAAATTCAAAAGCCCTTCATGTTTAACACACTTTTGGAGATCGGTAATGTCAGCGGGTGGACTTTATGCTCAGAACTTTGGAAATTCACAAATTGCTCTTGCTTCAGTTCTTGTACTGATTGCTGTGGGGCTTTCAAAATTTCTTAAGCTCGATCTAGAAAAAGATTTTACGATCGCGGCCCTACGCACAACCGTTCAACTTGTTGCTGTTGGTTACGTCCTGAGATGGATTTTAAATAGCAACTCTTGGCAGGTGAATGTCGTGGTTTTACTGGTTATGACTCTGGTTGCAGGGCAAGCTGTGTTTTCGCGACTGAAACACAAATCCGGCAAAAATTATGTTGCAGCCCTGATTGCTCTTCTTGGAAGCGTGTGGCCTTTAGGCTTTATATCTCTTGACGCCTTCTTCAGTTCTGCGGCCCTTGAGCAAACATCCTTTTTTATTCCTTACATGGGCGTGCTTATGGGGAATGCCCTCTCTGCAATCTCTTTGGGATTCGTCGGCTTAGAACGCGTCCGGGGAGAAAACATGCTTGAAATCGCCACGTTCAAAGCACTCGGAGCCAGTTCATTTGAAGCCTGTCGCCGAGTCTATCGAGATATTCTTAGAAGCGCGCTGACTCCAACTTTAAATAGTATGACCGTAGTTGGCCTGGTCAGTTTACCTGGAGTCATGGCCGGGCAACTGATTGGCGGAGTCGATCCCCTGACCGCTGCGCGCTTTCAAATCCTAGTGATGTTCTTGGTTTTATTGACATCAATGACAGGTTCATTGTTCGCGATCATTTTAAATCATTTTTATTTTATGCCTATTTGGCTAACACAAAACAACTCAGCCATGACCTTTGCGGAGAATTCTGAAGAAAAGCTGGCGTTAATTGGTCCTTCGGGAATCGGCAAAAGTCGCCTGCTAAAATCGCTTTCAGGTTTGGATGACATCCATATTCAGCAAAATGCGACTAAAAGTTCAATGCTTGCACTCAAAGAAGCAAAGGGGGCTGTTGCATATATTCACCAACGAGCTCATTTTATTCCTGGCACGGTGGAAGATAATTTGAAATGGCCCTATCAATTCAAAAAGCACCAACAAGAGACTTACAATGCCCAACAGATTTCTGAATGGCTGGAAGAGTTGGGCTTGCCTGGAAGCATTCTGACAAAATCGGCAACGACACTGTCCGGAGGTGAGGGGCAAATTCTTCACCTACTTCGTAGCCTCCAATTTCATCCAAAAATTATTTTCCTCGATGAGCCCACCTCGTCACTAGATCCCCAACGCACACTCTTGGTGGAATCTTTCCTAAATAATTGGCTTAAAACTCATCAGGCGCAGATGGTATTCATTTCTCATAATGAGGAGCAAACAAAGCGCTGGGCAACAAAAGTGTTTGTCATGAATGAAAGTGGAATTTCCCCTATGTCCCAGGGCACCAAATAAGACCGTTTGCGTACAAGAAGTTCTTTACCAAAGCAAATTTAGGCCCCAGGCGAATTTTTGATTTACAAGCCCTTCGCGATGGTATTGACTCAACCCCTTGTTAAGAAGGGCGCTCACATGATTAATAAGATCACTCAAAAAATCCCTCGCAAAGAGTTAGAGCATATTTTGGCCGTGGCTCGCGGCGACCAACCTGCAGATTTACTTATTAAAAATGTTCGTATTCTTGATTTGGTGAATGGTGACCTTACAGCGAGTGCCATTGCTATTGCGGGATCTTATATCGCCGGTATTGGTAAGGAATATGAATCACAAGACTCTCTCCGCACAATTGATGCGCATAATGCCGTCGCTGTACCTGGATTTATTGATGGCCATCTGCACATTGAGTCGTCAATGATGCATCCCTTTGAGTTCGAAAAAATCACATTGCCACGTGGAACAACCACGGCCATTTGTGATCCCCATGAAATTACAAATGTTATGGGCGCCAAGGGATTCCGCTGGTTTCTTCGTTGTGCGGAAAAAATGCATCAAACGCTTTTCGTCCAAGTCAGTTCTTGCATTCCGGCCCTTCCAGGATTTGAAACCAATGGAGGTCAATTTGATTTGATCGACATGAAGGAGTTCAAAAATCATCCCCACGTTTTGGGTTTGGCGGAGATGATGAATTTCCCTGGAGTCATTCACGCCGACAAAGACGTTCTAGATAAGATTGAAGAATTTGAAGACCTCAACTTGGATGGGCATTCGCCCCTTTTGCAGGGTAAAGCCCTCAATGCCTATATTGCCGCTGGTATTCAAAACTGCCACGAAACGGTCACGGCTGAAGAGGCTAAAGAAAAACTCTCGAAGGGCATGGCGCTCATGATTCGGGAAGGATCGGTCGCAAAGAATGTCACGGGCCTTGCTCCGGTGGTTACAGAATTCAACTCTCCACAATGTCTGCTTTGCACTGATGATCGCAACCCCCATGAGATTCATACCGAAGGGCATATTGATCACATCATTCGAAAAATGATCAACGACGTGAAAATGCCTGTGCATGTGGCCTATCGTTTGTCGTCGTTTTCAGCCGCAAAACATTTCGGCTTGAAGCGCATGGGACTGATTGCCCCAGGTAAAGTGGCTGACATCGTTCTTTTGAAAAATCTTGAGAAGGTGGACATTCAACAGGTTTTCTCAAAAGGTCAACCGGTTGAAGAGCTTCAACTGGACACTTCAGTGGCGGAAAAACTCAAAGCATCCGAACCTCCGATTGAGAACACCGTGAAAAGATCACCACTTCAAGTTGAGGATTTTGAAGTGCCGCTTAAAGAAGGCAGCACGTACAACGTCATCGGTATTATTAAAGATCAAATTATTACAGAGCATTTAAAACTTCGTTATCCCTTTGCCCAAACCGATGTTCGCTATATCGCTGTCATTGAAAGACATGGCCAAGGTCTCCGTCCCGCACTAGGGTTGGTGCACGGGCTTGGACTTCAGCAAGGGGCTATTGCTTCGACGGTGGCTCATGACTCACACAACATTGTAGTCATTGGATCTCACCCTGAAGATATGTGTACGGCAGCCAATAAGCTAATTGAAATGGGTGGTGGCCTGGCCGTGGTAGAAAACAACATCGTACTCAATTCCCTGGCTCTGCCTATCGCCGGTCTTTTGAGTCTGGAACCAGCACATAAGATTGAAGAGTCCATTGTGAGCTTACGCAAAGCCACACAAAAAG
>JBLMWG010000201.1:0-11930 GCA_050257115.1 Bacillota bacterium | reverse complement strand
ATTTTCAAGAAAGCATCTTGATTGATTTTTTTAAGTTGCTCTTGAAGTTTAGCTTGAGTCCCATTGCCGCTCAAGATTTCCATCGCTTTTTGGCTTACTTTGAATTTCAACATTTGGCGCTGAAGTTCAGTGTCTTTATAGTAAAGAACTGGCATGTGAGCCAAAGATTCACCAACTTCCGCAGCGTCGAGGGGGAATTTGTCAGCCTTTTTTAAAGAATTCAGGAACGCATCGTTGAAGCCTTGGCTGCTTAAAGCTTGGACTTCGGCAATGCGACTTCTTTGGCTTTCTTTGAACATCTGATGAGTTTCAAAAATACTTTTGTAATCGCAGATTTTCAACTGAGCCAACGATTGAAGAAAAAAAGCTTCAGAATTTACAACTTCTGAAAACTGCGGGCTGATCAATGTTTTGGATTGGGCTAAAGCCTTTTCCACATTGTTCTGGCGGAAGTGAGCCCAGCCTTTTTCTTCAACAGCCTGGAACCAGTAATCGGATCCCCTAGGAATTTTATTGTAAAGTTCAAGAGCTTTGTCGTATTGGCCTTTAGCGAAAAGATCACGAGCCTTCTCGAGGTTTGCTTTGGATTCGCAGTCGACACAAGCTGAAATAGTTTTCGCTTCTAGAACTTTAAAATCTAAAAGGTTTAATGTTGTTTTACCGCTTTTCTCAGTAAGGGAATCCTTAAATGATTTTCCCCAATCCTCCACCGAGAAACGCTGACCAGCCAAGGCATGACTGCCGGAGGCGAGGACCGCGATCATCACAAGTTGAGAGATTTTTTTGGTAATCATAACATCCATCCAAAGCCAATGTTACCAGTCACGATATCAAGAGTGCGTTCACCGGTAAGCGGTTGATCTTTATAAGTCATGTATCGAATTTCTGCGCGAGCAGTCAGGTGCTTGCTGATCCATGCGCCCACACCCAAACCACCTGTGTAAACGGATGTTGTCCCGCTGGAAAGAGTGATTTGACCACCCCCACCAAGGAGGTAAAGGTCAAACTGTGTGACACCCATATCCAGGAAACTTGTTTTTCCGTAAATTGGATACCAGTTGATAACGGCCATCGTGGCGTTTTCTGGATAGTCGATATCGACTGCGTACGCCCGACCACCAGCTGCATAGTTGGCTTTCGCCTGTTCGAAAATGCGGTTGCCTTCTGCAGTCAGGGAGTTCCCGAAGTCATAATATCTGGCACCGATCGACCAGCGGGGAGTGATGTGATAGTCAAGAGCCACACCTGCGGCTTGGGTCTTAGTATAAGAATCACCGCCGAAGTTCATTCCGTAAGAAAGACCTATTTCAACGCGATTTCTTCTTTCGACAATGCGATCTTGAACGATACGGCTGCGGCTTTCCGCTTTGATATTTTGCGCCATATCCATAAGTTCTTTGTTGCCACCTAGAGAATCAATGTCATCTGTGAGAGGCGTTTTATCTGTGTTTGTCGCCGTGTTAACAGCTTTTACAGTTTTGACTGTTTTTGCTGCTTTCTTTTGGGCAGCGAAAGCTGGGGTTGCACACAGAAGAGTGATAAGAATTGAAGCGGAAAGAAGTTTAAAGTTTTTCATAACTATTTCGCCTCCGTTTGTGCAACGTCCACTTTAGGTGCTTCTGTTTTGCAAAGACCTTTATCAGTAGCTGCTTTCACAGTTTTCAAAGAGTAAGATGTCACATCAGAGATGCGTCCGTTAATCGTGCTTGTTGCTGTCATGTCGACAGCCCCAGTCAGAGCTTCAGCAGTTGCATCACAAGGAACGGTCCAAGTTAAAGTACATTCTTGTTTGTGACTGCCTTTTGCGGAATCCACGCAAGAAACCTGTGGGTTGCCAGCTAAGATTGAATTTTTAGACTCCACTTTAACAACAGCTTCTTTGTCTGCAGAGCTTACAGAAAATTTCAAAGTCACCGTTTCGCCATTCGAAACTTCAAGCGCTTGTTTAGCGAGACCTGAAACATCAAAACGAGGAGCGGTGATAGATTTTGTATAGCGAATCTTAACCTGAACCAAAGATTCTGGAGTCGCAAGACCATAAGGGTTGAACGCTTTCACACTAAAGCGAACGCGGGCGCCATCAGCTTTTTGCATGATAGAACCATCTTTTGCCAGTTGCGGAAGAACTGAGATGTTTTTTGTATCAAACACCAAAGAGAACTTCCATTGAGAGTTGCCTAGGTATTGTGGGTCTTTGTTTTTGATATCCGCTGTTACGAAGCGAGAACCATCACGCTCTTGGAAATTGTTGCCAGCAGTGACTTTTACACCGTCGTAAGTTATCGCAAGGCGTGGTTTATCAGCGGCTTTTTCATCAAGGCCTGGAACTTTCACAACTACTGTAAATGGAGTCAGGGCATCTTCAGAAACTTCGTTTTTTAGATCAACAGTCAAACCTGATGGAGCGTCTTGAGTTCTTGAGACAAAAAGAGGGATGGTGACTTCTTTAGTGAGGCCTTTTATGGAGTCAGGATTTTTAGCTTGTCCAGTGGAAACAATGCTCGCCGTTACTTTCACCGTGAAGGCTTTAACCATCTGGTTTGAGGCCACTGTGTAAAGAGAAGGAGTCCAGCTCAAGACATAGATATCCTTTTCTGTTTTAGAAGCTTCAATTGTTGCGCCTTCTGGCAAGCCGGAAGCTGATAGTTTGATCGTGGCACCTGGGATTGTTACAAAGGCACGAATCTTAAAGCTAGCCTTTTGACCTTCGCTGAAGGTCATGACTGAATCTGGAATGATATTCAAGAAGTTGGCATCAATAGTTGTTTCCTGACGGATCACTTCAACCGGTTTTTCAACGACAACTGTATTTGTAATTTCACGAGGTTTGTCAGGACCTAATTCGTTCTGAGCTTTGACGACTTTAGACTGAGCACGAATCGTCTCAAGATCAGCAGATGGGCTTTTGTTCCATCCGTCACAAGCAGCAAGGGTCATTGCCGCTGGCACTATCATAATTAAGTTCTTAACCGTTTTCATACAAACCTCTTTGTTCTCAAGTCTATCTGCTGCTTACGCGCATCAACTCGAAAGGATAAAGAACATCCACGTTTACTTTTCCAACTGGGCGCGGGAACTGCCAAGTTTTCATACGAGCCAACATACAGCTTTCAACAGTACTTGAACCCAATGATGACTGAGCAACTTTCGCGGTTGTGATTCGACCTGATGGACCAATCACGAAATCAACTGCAACCCGGCCACCGATAGTGGGTTGTGCTTGCAGACCTTTTTCATAACAGTAGATAATTTGACCTTTGTTACGGTTGATCACTGCAATAATTTGATCGCGGTCTAAGCCGCCTTCAACAGTTGCCTCTTCATCAAGAGGCAAGCTGGAAGCTGCCGTTCCACCAACCATATTTGTTTTGCCGTAGCCCGCACGACCGCCACCAACGCCGCGAGTTCCGTAGCCACCCGCACTTTGCGCACGACCGCCTTCACCCGCAGAACCGGCAATTAAGCCATTACCAGGCAGGTAACCACGGAGACCGCCGCGGCCGGTGTTACCCACGCCACCGCCACCAGAACCGATACCAGCTGCGCGGATCGCTTTCATAGATTTGTTATCAAGACCTTCATAGCCTTTTGTGCCCTTAAGTGTTCCACCCAACGCCGCCAAAGCACCAACTCGTTGCACATCTCGTGCTTTGGCTGTTTTGACTGTATAAGGTTTTGTTTTAAGTTGTTGTCTCACAACTGGACGATACACTTTGTTTGAAGGTTTAATTTTCTTTTCAGAGACCTTCACGTGAGGGGCCTTCACCATCTCGAGAGCTTTTGGAGTTTCTTGCTTTGGAACAACGATTGTCACCAACTGTGGTTCCTCTTTCTTTGCGAAGTAATTCGCAAAGACCCAAGAACCCGCCATGATCATAAAGACGGCGATCATGTGACCTAAAGTCGTCTTCGTAAGAATCGTCTTCAGCTGCTCTTCGTCGTCTTCTTTTTTAAGGCTGTAAGTAGGACTGGCTTTGTCATTTTGAGTAGCCAAACGCAAACGACCCAAGCCCTGAAGGGCAACGCCATCAGCGGTCATCCGAGACAACTCTACAGTTTGCAAAAGGCGGTAGTCGATATTATTTTTTTCAAGGACTTGTAGGTCTGCCAAAGCTTCAATGCGACGAGAATCCTTAAGATAAACGACATTAAGAGCGTCAGAGTCGACAGCAAACATACGGACTTTTTGGCCCATGCTGTTTTCTAGAATGATTAGTTTTGCAGTACTCATAACTCTGTCCTAGTTTCTTTGTTGATCATCTTGGATTCTGTCGTTGAACTCTTTACGACCGGCCAATAGATCCTCCAACAATTTATCGTTTTCTACCGTGGCTTTCGTATTCAGAGAGCTTTGGTATTTTCCGCGAAGAGCCGTGCCATCAAATTTAAACGATGTGCCTAGTTTCGCTTTCAGTGCATCAGCCTTTTTTGCAGATCCTTGGGCATAGAGGCTTTGCGCTGTAAATAATTGAAGCAAGAAGGGGGCCAAAAAAATTATCTTTTTCATAGGCTTTTACCTCTCTGGATTTGATTTAAACGTGCTTCCAGGTACGATGGCATCAATGGATGGCCAATTTTTGTCTCTATAGACTTGAGCTTTAGAAGTTCCTGAGTGTTTTCAGGATCTTCCGAAACTGTTTTACGAGCTGATAAGAGCTCTTTTTCGCTCATGGGTGACGAATTTAGCGCATTAGAAACAGCAGACTTCATTTTGCCGCTTCCAGAAAGGCGATCTATAATCATCATCTCGCGATTTAACAGCTTTTGAATCTCAGGACGAGCGACCTTATAGTCATTCGCAAGTTGGTTTAAAGCGGTGGATGTGTTGAAGAGTTCCTGGCTGCGAGCTTGCGCCATTTTCGCTTTCATCAAATAGGGCTTCGATTTGCCTTTCAGTATATTGACGTACTGCGCTTGTTCCGCGGCCGTGAGTCCTTTCGGCATAGGAAGATTTGCAAGGTCTTCAACCATTCTTTGGTTTTCCCTAGATACAATCGATAGAGCCATCAACTGAGAGGTGATATCTTTCGTTCTTACGGCGTCTTGTAAAAGGCCATCAGCACGACTCAGGAATTTGATTCTTTCCGCAATCGTTTTCTGCATGATCTTATCGTTCTTAGTCATAATTTGATGGGCAGAGATTTGGGTTTTGAAACTCTCGGCTCTGTCATAGAACGCCTGCTTTGAAATAAATTGGGCCGCAGATTTATTACGAAGCTCTTTCATATCAAGGACGGACTGAAGAGCGGCTCTGTTGCCCGTTTTAGCGTAAACCAACAAAACCGTCTCATTGAGAAGTGTTGGTTTGCGTTTCAATTCAGGAGCTTGTTCTTTTAGTTCACGAATTGGGTTGCTGGAGAGTAAAACCAAACGTGAGCGCATAATCAGGGCGCGTTCCCCTGTGATGCCTAATTTGAGGGCGGCACGGTAGTGCTTCTCTGGGTGAGAATTAGCCAAATCAGCCAAAGTACCAAGACGGAATTCACGTTCTTTTTCGCTTATTTTTGAAGATTTGACCTTTAGAGCAGTATGATAAGCGTTCGCGAAATCCAGTTTCTTTTCGTAGTAAGCAGCCATTTGTTCATGTAAAGCCTCTTTGCGCACTTCCGAAACTGCCGGCATTGCAATCAAGGCCTGAAGAGATTTGATATAAATCTCATCTTCTCCAAGTTTTTGGGCTAAAACACTTTGATTGGTATAGAACAGAATCTTTTCATCTGCTTTTGCAGTGGTCAGATTTGTGTTCATTACTCTTTTTAAGGCCTTTTTCAGGTCGGACTTATCAGGGTTCTTTGCGTTGGCAATTGTCGCCACTTGATTCATAAGGGCTTTTCGAGCCACACCGTCATATTCAGTGCGTGCCTGTGGGAAGCGCTCGGCATAGTCCGCCGCTAAGTCTTGGATCTTGTCGTCATTTTTCAATTGGGCCATGCAATCCAATGCAAGGTCTGCAGCTTTTTTACGAAGCTCTGGTTTGCCTTTTTTATCTTGAGACAAATCATTGAAAGCCTCCGCGGCTTCCTTCAGCTGCTTTTGTTGATAACTGAGGTAAGCCATTTGATAACGAACTTCGAAACTTTTCGCGTCATCTTTAGAGTATTTCAAGAAATGAACGTACGCTTCTTTTTGCAGCTTAGGATCTTGAGACTGTTCTGCAATGGAGACCTCATTTAAAAGAGCTTCTGTTCTGTCTTTTTCAGAAAAAGAGCTGGTCTCACTGACCGTACGATACAATTGAACAGCGATAGTTGGTTTATTCATCTCAACGGCAACATGGGCCCCACGATTTGTCATTTCAATATCAGTAGGGAAGGTGTTGCTATAGATCACATAGGCATTCAAAAGGTCTTGGTCGGGTTTAAGTTTTTTGGATCTATGAAGTTCAACCACATAACGCTTCATTGTTTTTTGTAAATCATCACATTTGGCGTCGTTTTCGCACTTGGTATCTTTGAAAGCGGCCGCTGCTTTGGCGAAGTCCTTTGTCGACTGCCCAGCTTGACCACGGTCGTAATTGATTTGAGCCATGCGAACGAAAGCCTCAAGGGCTTCTGATTTCGTCAGACCTTCTTGGTCCATGTAGCGGCTTAAAATGTCATGCGCCGCTTGTTTTTGCCCAACGCGGTCTGCCTCTGAAGCAAAATTTAGAAGCAATTCTTTGCGTTTTTCTTTCGGAGTCAGGACTTCATAGCGCGCGATCTCTTTAGCGGTAATAGCTTTACGAGAATAGAAAGTGGCTAGATCGCGGCTGATGTCTGCGTGGAACACAGGATCATACTTCGAGCCTTCGTCTGTATCGCGCGTGATAAGGTTTGGCTGCTTAAGTAAGGCTTCCATTGTCACGATCGCCGAGTTTAGTTTTTCCTCGTTAAAATCACACCAAGCCATGTTGTAGATGGTTAGGGCGCGATTTTCGAGATTCTTGTCCTTTAAGGCCACTTGATAGTGGGCTTTAGCTTCTTTGAACTTTTGTTTTTGAAATAATAGATCTCCCAGTGCAGCGTGGGATTTCGACACGATAGCAGGATTAATGGATTTCTTTTTAGCGTCCTTTACGATTGTCTCAAAAAGAGAAATCGCTTTGTCGTTATCGCCAGCCATTTCATACAAATGGGCCAGCTGGAAAAGCACCGGACCGTGCTCATTGATCTCAAGTTGAGACAAAAGGGTTTCATAAATCTTGATAGCCTTTTGGCGATCCTCTTTAGAGCCCTTACAACCGTTGCAGTTCGCTTCAACTTCTTGCATGAAGCGTGAACGTGCCCTTTCAGCTAGGACGTCAGCAAGGCGCTGTTGGGTCGGTACCCAAGAAGGGTCCTTTTTATCCATAGCGGAAAGCACGCGTTCCATCTTGCTGACCACAAGATCTTGCGTGTCGTTGTTCATTTTTTCAGCGCGGGCGATTTGCGCAAACAAAGCGCCGGCTAAAATTGGACTTAAAATGAGGATGCTTTTTAGGTTTCTCATTGTTTAGGTACCACCGCAAATTTAAGTTTTTCGATACCAGCAAGTGATCCAGCTTTAATAATTGGATCAAGCTCGGAGTATTTCATCTCGGTGTCGGCTTGGATCATCAACTCGATGTCTTTATCTTTGGAGTCTTTCTTGAGAGCATCCAATTTATCAACTAGCTGATTACTCGCCACTTTTACATCGTTGATGTAGTAAACACCTTTTTGAATTTTCAAAATGGGCGTTACTTTACTAACGCTAACACTGTGATCAGCGACTGGCAGATTCATCTGGCTTGGAATCTTAGTTTCCATTCCAGAGTTCTGAGTGCCAATCAGCAGGTAAATCACAATAATCGAGAAGGCGTCGATCAAAGACGTCAACGGCAAAGCTAAAGCCAGATCCCGGCGGAATAGGGACTTTTTCTTTGCGCCCGGCTTAAGATTTTGTGTATCCATAAGCGGGGAGCGTCTTTGATTTGGGAGCACAAACGAAGTTCTCATAAAATTACCCTAGTGGAGATAACCCCACTCCTTCAAATGAGCTTTGCTTCAACTTATCCATCACACGAATCACATCGCCATAGTTGCTCTGTGCGCCAGGACGAACAATGCTAGTTTTAAGGTCTGGCCACTGAGCTCTGAGGGATTGAAGTTTTGTTTCCAAAGCTTTCCAGTTAATGCCTTCAGATGATTTCGCGATACGCTCTTCAAGAGTTTTCGCTTGAGGAATATCACGCAATGACAACTGAAGACTTCCATCAGCCTCGAGAGTCACCCACAAGGACGGCGGGTTTTTCGCCTGTTGCACTGTGGAGTTGTCTCCGATGGCTTGCTTCGTATCCAATGTGCCGATCTGAACCCATACCGCGGTCAAGAGCAAAAAGCAGATGAGCACGGACAAGATATCCAGAATTGGTAGGATATTAAGCTCGAAGTTTAAATCTTTGTCTTGTCCATTAGAGCTGATCATACAAGTTGTCTCTCTTTCTTATCTGATACGGGTGCGTAATGGTAACCAAGTTGGATGAACAAACTTAAAGCAGCTTTGTTTAAATCTTCAGATAAGCGAGTCGCTCTGTTTTGCAGAACGGCATACATGATCAACGCCGGAACTGCGACGATCAGACCGTAAGCTGTTGTATTCATCGCCAACGAAATACCTGCGGAAAGGATGGAAGCCTTTTCAACCGCGTTGGCATTTGCGATACCTGCAAATGAGTGGATAAGACCCGTGATCGTACCCAAAAGACCCAATAAAGTGGCGACATTGGCAAACATCGCCAAGAAACCAATGCGTTTTTCAACGCGGCTGTTTTCTTCAAGAAGGATTTCATCCATTTTCAACTGGATTTCTTCTTTACCGCCCATATCGATTGCGGCTTGAATCCCCGCAGAAGCAACAACACCCAATGGCTCCGTCGCGCTGATTTGCATGGATCGGCGCAGAGCTTTATTTAGATCGCCAGAACGGATATCTTCCGCGATCGCCTTAGAAAGGTCTTTCTGATTGATTTTGCGTTTGCCGAAAAGAGCCATTGAACGCTCGACAATAATAGAGATTGATACGATTTGTGCCGCCAGAATTGCCCACATCCAGATAGCGTCTGAAGATGCGAAACCGCGACCAAGTGACATTAGAAATTCCATGTAGTTCCTCCGGGTTATTAAAAGTTTCCCGAAGTTATAGGAGCAAGGGGGATGCCACGAAAATGGGCCAAGTATTGCGTACTTGGCCCAAGTTTTGACGTGTAAAACGTCACTCAGTGACAATTTAGGGCGTCAGGTGATTAATTTTTTCCGTGGAATATTCTTATTCTAAATGAATTCTTTGGATGAGGCTATGATCGCATTGACCAGTGAAGGCATGATCTTTTGCCCGCTGTTTGGGAGCGTTTTCCAGGAATCTACGAAGTCCTGGAACATTCACTTCTACCATTTGTTTCATTTCACTTTCAGAAGGGGAGTGAGTCGTACCCATTTCAAAAAGCAGCGACCAGATTCCATGTTTCCAGTAGGCATAGTCTTCAAATGCGCCATCAGCTGCATAAAGCAGTTCTTTGGAGTTTCCGATGCTATAGCCACTTTCAACGACAGCATCTTTCGTGAGCTGAATAAATGTGGCATCGTCTTTGGTGCTCACGTCGTTTGTGGAAAAGCCCCAAGGATAAAGCACAGCTGGCCAGAAAGTGTGAAGAGTTGCGGAACTCACGATATGATTCTTGTCGATAAAGTCCGCCAAAGCCTTGGTTGCTTTTGATTTAAACGGCGTTCCTGAAATACAAGGGCCTGGGTAATCGCGATTTTGATCGATACTTCCTGCAGAAGTTCTTTCATAGCGATTGCGACTGTTGAATCCCGGGATGTTTAAAACTGGGATAATATAGACGGTATGTCCCTGAATGGGATTTTTGGCAAAGGCATCTGCGGCACCCATGGCGACAGCTGTGGAGCCGTATTCGTTACCATGGTGGGTGGCGACGATGAGGTCTGCAGTTTCACCTTCACCGATTTTAAGGCCAACAATTTTTTGACCAGAATCAGATGTGCCGATTTCAATCATTGACGTTGTCGCGGAGTTATCTTTTTGAATCTTTTGAAGAGTTTCAACGACCTTTGAATAGTTGTTAACCGGAGCCGCAGAGGGTGTGATAAATAACGAGAGAATTAATTCTAGCATGTGAATACGTTGCGGACTTTATGTGAGACTTGTCAAAATACGTTGGGAGTTCCAATTTGAAACTGGACCTATATCCTAGAATGAAGAGCTGACTGTTAAGCTGTATGAATCATTTTTATTGTAAACTCCCAAGGGGCTATCGGAGGGGCCCTCAATGAAGTCTGCTGTGGCTGCGATTGTTATGCGATCGAAAAATCTTCTCCCGAGGGAATACTCCTGAAACGAACTGCCATGAAGTTCATCAATAAGACCTTGTGCAGAAAGATTCCAAACTTCTCGCCATTGCATTTTAAATCCTAACAGCCAAGAGCGACGGAATATTTCTGTGGCCGATAAATTTGAATCATTGCTTCGTTGGGAATTTAAGAAAGAATACTGCAAGACTCCGATAAGCATTCCATCTGTAAAGCTGAATGTCTTTTCTAGACCAAGAACATTTTCATGGAGCCAGCCAGGAGCTAAAGGATCGTCGCCGATACTTTGTGAATAGCTGGTTTCGTATTTAAACAAAAAATCCCACTGACTAATTATGAACGTACCCCCTCCTTGTCGTGTACGGTAGTTTTTAAGATTCAAGGTTACGTCGGGATCGACGGCGATAACAGTTTTCGGAGCCACCTGTACAATGGTGCCTGTGAACAGGGGTTGTACCAAGGGGAACGAGGCCGCACCGTCATAGCCACTGACGGAGATATCCACCGGGCCTAAATGTTTTTGCAAGCGCAAAGCAAAGTTGTTGTCTCGGGCATGATCCAAATCAGCTGTTGAGCCATAGTGATAGCGTAACGATTTTGGCAGAAGTAAAATCGTGCTGTTGGCTGGATCCAGAGGAATAAAAACTTCTCGTGGCAGCCAGCGACTTTCTTCCCCAGGCATCGTGGCCCCGGCATTGATCGGAATATAAAGAAAATCATAATCGAACCAAGAAAGAGACTCACTTACGAGCAATGACAGAATGCCTTTCTTGCGACTGTGAAGAGGGTCAAAGTATTGTTTGGGATTCACGACATCCACCGGGTTGTAGCCGTCAGTGACTCCCCAGGTGATGATGTTGTAGCCCACTTGAATGGATAAAGGGTCTCTTTTCCACTGAAAATAGGTCTCCGCAGGGTCCATCCAAAATTGTTCACTGGGGGATTTGTTCCCTGGGCTTGCTAATAAATACGGTTTGAAAACAAAGCGGGTGGAATCTTTGTATTTCAAGCGATAGTCAGGAATGATTTCGAAGTTCTGCAGGTCGGAATTTGTGTCGTCGCCAAAGGGATCTGGAAAAAACTTGCCTTCATATTTTAAGTCAATTCCGAGGGAGCTTTCAAAGTGAGAAGATCCCCACGATAGTGAAGAGATCAAAAAAATCAGAACGAAGATTCTTAATGACATCCCTCAAGCAAAGCATAAGGGAACGAGGATGACTACCAGTTGTAATTTAGATGCACCTGCGTTTGACTTTTGCCAGTCCAGTGATCGAATCCCAGGCGGGTGTTTGCTGACAGTTTTTGCGAGTAATCCAAATGAGCGCCGTTTTCTTGAAGGGAGCATGTCAATACGGAATTTTTTGTCCAACGATATTCCATTTCATTGATTCGGGTGAAGCGAAATTCACCATGTTCGCCGGTGTCGCCTTTTATGCTCTTGTTGTTTTCAGCTGAGGAGGCACCCGCAGCTACTTTGTGGCTTGCAAGCCAGCTATTAAGACGTTGATTCATGGATTCCACCCAACGCTGATCTCGACCATCGAGCCACAGACTGCCTTGGCGTCGCAGCCAATCACTGCTCACAGACTCCAGATCCTTGCCGCT
>JBLMWG010000200.1:0-3655 GCA_050257115.1 Bacillota bacterium | reverse complement strand
CTCGTGAAGAGAACGTGAAGATCATTGATACATGTCCTTATGTGAAGAGCTGGTTTAGAAAGCACCCAGAAGAAAGGGATATTCTGATCGCAAAGAGTTCAGATGATCCCATTACTTCAGTTTATTAGTCCCAAAAATGGAAACGGGATCTAACCTGAGCCAGATCCCGTTTCGGACGACCCTCGAAGAATGTAATAACCGAATTCGATTTCTCTACTTCGTATTTAACTCCTGAGGCATCGTTTCGAAGTCAGTATCCTTTATTTAAATGTGAGTGTCTTAGTTGATTGTGAAAAAGCATTAAAAATATTTTTCAAACCGGACCTTAATCACCTAGTAGTGAATTTTTTGGCACAGTCCCCTTAAGAATCTATTCAAAGGCAACAGAATGATTTGTCCTATTAGCGTGGGAGGACATCATGGCTGCAAGTATATGGCGTGGTTCGATCAGTTTTGGCTTACTCAATATCCCTGTGACTTTGCAAGGTGCAGAGTCTGAAAAAGAGGTTCATTTTTCGATGCTCGATAAGAAAGATCTTTCTCGGATTAAATATCTTAAAGTCAGCGCCAAGACCGGAAAAGAAGTTCCCAGTGATCGGATTGTTAAAGGGTATGAGTATCAACGTGGCCGTTATGTTCTTGTGAGCGAAGACGAAATAAGAAAGGCTAATGTCAGAGCTACACAAACGATTGATATCGAGGACTTTGTCGCGATTGATGATGTGGATCCCATGTACTTTGAAAGGCCCTATTATCTGACTCCCCAAAAAGGAGCTGAAAAAGGGTATTATCTGCTTCGTGATGCTCTGGCCGAAACAGGCAAGGTTGCAGTCGCAAAGATTGTAATCAGGATAAAGCAGCATCTGGTTTTGTTAATGCCACGTGGACGTTATTTAATCCTTGAGATTCTACGTTTTGCTCATGAGATGAAGGGTGAAAAACAGGTGGAATATTTGGCAACGTCTGCAAGGGTGGCAAAGTATAATCCTAAGGAATTGAAAATGGCAGAGGATCTTATTGAAGGAATGACCAGCAGTTGGAAGCCAGAGCAGTATAAAGACACCTATTATCAAGACGTGATGAAAACCATTCAAAGAAAAGTGAAAGCGGGGCGGGGACATAAGATTCCTGCTCCAGAACGAGAAGAAAAAATCGAAGAAACCGACAATGTTGTGGATATTATGCCTCTGCTACAGAAAAGTTTGTTGGAGAGAAGTAAAAAGAAGGCCAGGGCACGAAGTCGAACTTCAGCTTAGCGATAGAACTTAAAGGTGGAGAGTTTTGGCCATCACTGGTTCTTTTTTATCGAGCAAGTGAATCCGTTGTTGCAACAAAGGGTAATCGGACCAAGGGTCATTGCGTTGTCGGCGAACAAAGTTTAAGGCCTTTGATAGAGTAAACTGATTTGATGCGGAGGTGAACTTTAGCTGTCTCCAAGTGAGTGGCAACGCAACGGACGAGTATTCCTGTGCACGCAATGAGTAGGGAGCAACCGCAGTTGCATTACGAGAGTTTCGTAAGTAATCGACAAAAATTTTTTTGGATCTGAGATTCTTGGTCATCCTGGATACATAGATTTCAGGGGAGACTTGCTCCATATGGCGAGCAATGGCTTGGCTAAAGCTTGCAATTTGATCCCAACTATAAATTGGTTTTATGGGTATATGAATATGCACGCCTTTACTACCGGTAAGCTTAACAAATGATTTAAGCTGAAGCTTTGTTAAAATATTTCTTAACTCAAATGCGGCACTTATCACTTTATCCCAGCTTACGCCTGGACCGGGATCCAGATCCATAACGATTTGATTGGGGAATTCAAAATTGTCCCCTTGAGCATTTGAACAATGAATCTCAAATGCATTCATTTGAACAAGATCTATAAGCCCAGCATCATCGTAAATACTGGCATAAGTTTCTAGGCCACTATTCTCAACGATCTTAAACGGTTTCATTGAGGTTGTAATCTTAGAAGGGTGTTTTTGAAAGAAGCAATGCGAGGCTGTGCCTTTTGGACAACGCACCAAAGTCAAAGGGCGGTTTTCTATAAGAGGAATCATTCTTGGCGCTATTTTGACGTAGTAGTGGGCGATATCTAGTTTTGTGATTTTTTCCTGCGGATAAAGAATTTTTTCGGGATGTGATAACGGCCCTTCTCTGAAAATTTGTTGAGTGGGCTTGTCTTCACGAAGTCCCTGAAATACAGGGGCACGCAACATTTCGTCATCGGTCCACTGAGAAAAGGTGATTTCTGCCGAAAAATAAGGTTCAGTCCAATGAACGTTGCGAAGATGTGGTGATTTCTTGTCGAAGGGAGATTGGCGTTGCTTTAATTTTTTGAGAGAGCTTAGTACTTCTCGAAGGGAGCCTTGGGTAAATCCAGTTCCAACTTTTCCCACATATTGAAGTTGCTTATTTTTGTAAATACCTAAAAGAAGAGCTCCTAAAGGACCTCGCCCTCCAGTTCCTTCAGTATATCCGCCGATAACAAATTCTTGTTGCTTCAGACATTTGATTTTAAGCCAATTTGGATTCCGCCCTGAATGGTAGTGGCTATTACGCCGCTTGGAAATGATTCCTTCGAGATGATGCTCTTTTGCGACTTTTAACAAGTCGTCGCCGTTGCCGATAAAATCTTGACTGTATCGAATATGCCGAGTGGATTTTTTTAACAGTTGCCTGAGCTCTTTTTTTCGCTTCCATAAAGAAGCAACTCGTAGGTCAGATCCATCTTTATAGAGAAGATCGAAAGCGTAATAGTAGATCGAAGAAGTTGTGGAGGAGCTTAGCGCATTTTGCAAAAGTTGAAAGTGACTTCGTCCATTTTTATCTAATGCAACCACTTCGCCATCGATGATAGCAGATTTAGTTTTAAGATGTTTTAGTTCCGCTGTAAGTTGAGGAAATCTAGAAGTCCAATCTTGTCCGGATCGTGTGAATAGGCGAACGTCTGCACCTTGTACGTGCGCCTGTATACGATAGCCATCATATTTTATTTCATGAATCCAATCATTTCCAGAAGGGGCGGTTTCACTCAGCTGTGCTAACTCTGGGGGAATAAACTGACTCATGGGTTGGTGCCTGAAAATTTTCCTGTTTCCTGAATGGAGTAGGAGTCTTCTTTTTTGACTAGCAGCCACTGATGAGTTCTTCCTGGGATTTTTGTGCGGATCAAATCCCAGTAGCCGTGCAGCTTTTGGCCCTTCAGTTCAAAGGATAGATGTCCTTTAGCGAGCCCTTTTTCGACATCAGTTTTTGGGGACCAGGTCCCATGGTCCCAAATATAGACTTCGCCGGCGCCATATTGATGCTTGGGAATGGTTCCCTCGAAGGTGGCATATTCGAGGGGATGGTCTTCGACTTCTATAGCGAGTCGTTTAATATGGGGGTCCATGCTCGGACCTTTCGGCACGGCCCAACTTTTAAGTGTACCGTTCCATTCCAAGCGAAAATCATAATGAAGGTTGCGGGCATGGTGTTCTTGAATAACGAATATTAGGTCTTGCTGGCGTCGGAAACTCTTTTTATGGGCGATTGGTTCAGTGGTTTTTTTAAAATCGCGTTTGTTTTGATATGCTTTTAGCGACATTTCCTGTCCACGTTTCCCCTAAAAATAAAGTACATCTTTATATTTGGCTGATTCGGACAGAAAATA
>JBLMWG010000199.1:0-23454 GCA_050257115.1 Bacillota bacterium | reverse complement strand
ACAGGTGATGGACAAGGTGCCAATGGACGTTGTGGGGACAAAGAAAGAATTTCTCCATGGGACCGGCTTTAATATTTCGGCTTGAATTCAGGTCATGTTCCCAGGGCATTCCCAAATGTTCGGCAATACTGCGAATGCGTTGAATGACTGGAAACACCGTCAAAAGGGGCACAAACCAATACATTAAAACCTGTGGCCACACTCCAGCTACTGTAATCGCTGTTGCGGCGACACCCAGATAGATCATTTTTTTCTTATCATTTTTTGAAAGCATCCACATTAAAGTCAACAGTTGGTAACCACCGACCACAAATTGTTTTAAAAGAATCTTCGTCATTTGCGAGGGAGTTTTAGGGAAGTGCCATTCATCGAGGTGTGCTTTGCGTGCCCAGTCTGGATCTTTATCTGTATTGAGCGCACCGTGGTGGGCGCTGTGGTTTTTGCGGTAGCCTTCCGTAGAGATGCCGGCAGGATAGGCGCAGAATAGATCGCTGATCAAATCATTGAACCATAGCTTTTTGGATAAGCGTAGATGAGTTGCCTCGTGCATGATCAGCATCAAAGCGCTTTGGCGTGCAGCAATGATAAAGACGGCTGCCACATAAGTCAGAGGAGTGAAATATCGTTCACAAACTAAGATGGTGCCGATTATGACCGCCCAATCAAAAGTCAGACTAAGGAGTTGACGGGGGGTAGATATCTTAGAGTGAGCTCTGACTAGTTCGCGGACTTTGGGTTCGCGCAAGAAGTTATTGATGTTCTGAGTCTCTTGTTGAGTTGTCATGGGAACTCCTGATTTAGATATAAAACTGCTGAGGAATTATCGGTGAGAACTAAGAAACATTAATTAGTTTATCATTTTTGTAATTTGGAGACCTTACTAGGTCTGGCTTCCATGTGTGAGATCCCAACTTTTGTCAGTTTGTCTTAAAATGAAACATCGAACTCTGCGGCTTTGGGCTGCGGCCCTCGCTTTACGAACAAATTTTCATTTAAATTTATTAAAATTAAGGACGAACTGGTCCGTTGCAAGCTGATTTATTCCGATAAGAATATATGCGTAAACTTGTCATGGCTTCACTTATTCTTCTTGCGGGTTGTGCGACGAAATCTCGTCAGCCGTCGTCTGTTGTTTCATTACCATCTGATGTTTCACTACCGTCTGATGCTTGGGCACTTGAACAAGCTCTGGCTCAGGGAACAGGACCAACATTGGATTACTTGAAAGCGCATTTGACTGCGAAGCCCTATGAAGGACTGAGTGGTCGTGATCCTTCAGCACAACTGCCGATAGAAGTTCGTGCGGAAAAAGCCGTTCCGGTTTCTAAAGAAAAAAATCAGCAATCAGTCTTCATTCGCAAGTTCCGTGGCTGGAGTCCTGAACATCGAGCTAAGCGCGGTGATGAACTCATGGCTAATTTTACATGCGAGCAGGCGCTTGAAACACAGTCTATGGGTTATACTTTGGAAATTGACTTTCCTGAACAGAGAGCCAAAGACCTGTCGCAAGCTTTGCACGACAAAGTTTTGACTTGTCCAGAGTTTCCCAAACAGGAAAGCGTCTTTAGATTGGCGGTCTTTTCCATTCAAGCAGGGGACTGTACGAAAGCGCTGGATTATTTGAATAAGTATCCTGCGGCCCCAGATAGTGGCTCTCAAGACCGTTCGACATATTTGAAAAGCCTTTGCTCGTCTTCCGTAGCAGGTGAAATTCGCAATCCATTGGGTGGATATGGAATTTTACTGGCTGACTTCGAAAAGAAAGGGACCAAAACCCCATGGCTTTTAGGTGTTACAAGTGGCGACGAAAACTGGGATCGCTTGTTGGCTACCTTTATACAGTTGACGGAAAAAAATAAAAGCGAGACGGTTCAGTTCTTAGCTTCTAAAATCAATTATGAAAAACTCAGATCTTTACCTCTTTCCTTCCAAACCTCAATGTTGGTTTTGATGAGTTTCAATGGAGCTGACTTAGCCGTCTTCCAAACGCTTCATAAGTATTTAGCCGAGCATCCTGACACGATGACTCCCTCTGTAGAGGCCCTTTTGTTTCCTGTTCGCTACTGGAAAGAGATCGTAGATAATTCTTCGAAAACCGATCCGGTTTTAGTGAAAGCTTTAATTCGTCAAGAAAGTGCTTTTAATAAGGCCGCTCGCAGTCGCGCGAAAGCCTCGGGTTTGATGCAGCTGATTTATCCGACGGCAAAAAGATTTGGAATCAGAGAGCCGCGCCAGTTGTTATCGCCTGAAAAAAACATTCATGCCGGTTCTGAGTTCTTGGCCGGTTTGATTGAGGATTTTGGTTCTGTGGAGTTAGCACTAGCGGCTTACAACGCAGGTCCTGGGATCGTGCGCCAGTGGCAAAAGCGTTATCCAACAGAAAACGTGGATCTGTTTGTGGAGATGATCCCGTACTCTGAAACTCGAGAGTATGTGCGCTTAGTTAAGCGCAATTATAAGGTCTACCAATCCATTTTGGTGAAACCTGAAGTGTTAGGTTCTACGAAGCCATAAAAGAAAATTTCACTTCTTTTGAAAGCCGGTAATCCATTCGGTCGCGAAGTAAAGTAGTGCTGTGGATGGGAATAGAATTCCCATCCATGAAGTCAATTGCCAGCCGCCGTGAGCAAAGGCCCAGGCTCCAATGAAAGATCCCAAGGATCCACCGACAAAGATAATTGCCAGATACAGACCATTCAGACGGCTGCGGTAGCGGGCTTCCAAGGAAAAAATAGCCCGTTGGCCTGTTACCAAATTTGCAGTGACACCGGCGTCGAGCAAGATGGCACTGATCACCAGAAAGACCAAAGCCCCGGCCGAACCCGGAGCAAAGATATGAGTCATAAGAAACGAAACAATTCCTGAAATCATCGCAATAGCAGTGACTGAGCGACTGTAGCCACGATCGCCGTATTTTCCTGCGAACGGGGCCGCGATAGCGCCAGCAATTCCTGCAAAAGCGAAGATGGCAATTTCTGTTTGAGTTAAATGAAACTCCGGCCCCGAAAGTAACAGAGGAGAAGCCGTCCAAAACAGGCAAAATGCGCCAAACATACAAGCTTGGTAAATAGCTCGACGGCGCAGAACGGGAGTGTGGAGAACCAAGGATCCCATGGAGGCTAGCAGGGTTGAGTATTTTAATCCATCATGCTGAGGACGACGTATCGGTAAGGCCTTGTATAAGGCGAAGGCCAAAATAGTCATGATCGAAGCAGATAAGTAAAAGACCGCATGCCATGAAACCAAATCCGTTAAGAGGCTGGCAATGGGACGAGAAAGCATAATACCCATCATCAAACCACTCATGAGACTGCCGACAATGCGACCGCTGTTTTCTGGGGTGGTCATATGCGCGGCGTATGGAACAATGATTTGCACCACGGAAACTCCTAAACCGACAGAAAAGGCGGCCACAAAGTAAGGAATCAGTTGCGTGGCAAAGCCCAAACCTAAAATCGAAACAGTGGCGATCAGAATCATTCCCAAAATCAGGCGGCGGTTTTCGATGAGGTCTCCCAAGGGGACGATGAAAAGAACGCCAAGGCAATATCCGATTTGTGTCAGTGTGACCACCAGGCCCGCCTTCGACGGATCCAGTTCAAGGGACTTGGCGATCAAGGCAACCAGGGGCTGGGCATAGTAAAGATTCGCGGCGATGATGCCCACGGCGGTAGCAAGTAGAAGATTCAAAGACTTTGGCATGGATGACTCCGACATTCTGAGGACATTGGAGTCCTTTTTAAAAGAATTACAGTAAAAATGTCCATCAGCAAGAATAAGGACGATTTGATTCCGTAAGGCGATACATCCTCGGGTCGTAAAGACCCCTAGATAAATTTAACATGAGTTTTATCAAATTTTCCGGTCATTTAAAATTCGTGAGCCACTGTGAAATTAATAGTTGTCCCTGGTGCCAAAATGGTGTCTAACCCTCCCATCAAAAGGGGGGAGCCTTAGATGTTAAAATTTAGCGCTAATTTGTCTCTTACGGGCATTCTTGTTGTTGGCTTGGCTGCGTGTACGCCGTCTAAACAATCAGTTCAAAACAACTTCCAACCTGATGGGTCTATAATCGGTGGTACTGCTGTCAGCGCTGATGATGTGGTCTCTAAATCTACGGTCGCAATCATTGCCAGCGTGGTTAAAAAAGATGGTGAGCAAGCGCAGTTTCTTTGCACGGGTTCTATGATTCAACCCAATGTCGTCTTGACCGCGGCACACTGTGTTCCTTCTTCGGCGAACTACAGTCAAGTGACGTTGGTTGTGGCATTCACTCGTGATCTTAAGAGTATGAAAAAAACCGATCTTCGTAGAGTTGTGGATGCCAAAGTTCACGAAAGCTATGGCGACGGAGACCGTCGTTTGGAAGCAACGATAAAACGTCTTCAAGAGGCGGGTAATCCAACGGGTGAAGGTGTTCAGCTTTCCGATGCGGACCAAGGCGCGGATAACAACGATATCGCTCTTTTGAAGATTTCTGGTCAAATGCCTGAGGGTTACCAATTGGCGCAAATCTTGACGGATGATTCTTTGATCAAAGCGGGGACTAGTGTCACTCTAGCTGGTTATGGCGTCACTTCTGTGACGAAAACTCCGGTTGATCCCAAAGCATATCCTCATTTGGATGAAGCAATCGCTACTGGGGAAATCTCTTGCAGCAATGACAAAACAGAGTGCTACGTTCTTAAACATAACAATGAAAACATTCTTAAGAAAACTGATGTTCAAGTGACATCATTGTTCGGTAACACCGAAGTGGAATTGAGCCAGTCTCAAGGTAAAGGTGCTTGTCATGGTGACTCCGGCGGTCCTGCGTTCTTGAACGTTGGTGGTGTCGAGTACGTTTGGGGTGTAACAAGCCGTGGTTCTGGAAAAAATGGTATTGATGATTGCTCTGATATGGCTTTGTATACAAAGGCCAATGACTTCAAAGATTTCATCGTAAAGACTTTGGATACTTGGAAGTAGTTAAACGGGCCTTTCACTGAGGCTGCTAAATACTGATTATGCTCCAACGCATAAAGCGCAAAAAGCCTGGCAACTAGCCGGGCTTTTTTTTTAACGGCCCCCTCAGAGGGAAGCTCGGTTTTCAGCTTTCCAAGGATGGGGGAGGAGCCACTTTACTTTTTAAGGATATTTGCCGTACTTGGGGTCTTTCGGGATGTGCATTTCAGTTGCTCCGAATTGAGAGACCTCTAAGGTTCCCCCATTGCGTGGCAAGTGCTTATCGATTTTTAAGATGGAAGATGACCATCCTGGCACGAGGTAAGTGGCCACCTTTATGAGTTGATTCGAGTGAAAATAAATTTGTACTTTCCTGTCGGTAGGGCTTTTGTTGATAAGAGCGAGTTGTATGAAGGGATCTGCATCTACGGCATAGGATTTTACAACATCGTTGGCGTTGTCGGTGGTATTCAGAACAGCTCCCTTGAAGTTGTTACTGAATAGAGCATACATGTAATATAAATTCGTAGGACGATCTCCATCAATCATGGACCAGGCTGAATTATCTCCAGGTGCACTGTTTAAAAGAAAATTATTAAAGAAATCAATTCCCTGAGTGGCCGCACTGGCCATAACGTCTGCCAGATAAAGAGGACGAACAATGGGATGGTACCGAGTGCTGCGATAATCAGAGTCCAAAGCAAACTCGTTGAGGCTGAGTTTTGCGCTCGGATAGTAAGTATCACGCCACATTTTCATACGACCGAAGACGTTGGGCTTGATGTTGCGATAAGAACTCAGGTCATAAATGTTCAGGTAATTTGGATTAGTCAAAACTTGGGTTGATTCCAATATTTTAGCAATCCATTGGTTTCCCTCGGGGTCGGTGATAATTGACCCGACGTCGGAAACTTTCCTACGTAAGGTCGCGTAGTAATGAAAAGAAAAGTAGTCCAAGAGTTTGTATCCGCGAGGATTTATATTCGGATCTTTTTCGGCCTTGGCAATACGATCTAAAAAGTAAGGTAAAAAGTTTTTGAAAGCGCCATTGCCGTAGGAGCAGACGACTTGTCCTATGTTCGTACTGTGCCAATTGCAGTCTTTGCTAAAGTTACCGGTGTTCCAATCAAGCCAAGAAGCCGACATTTCAGGCCCCCAGAGCTTTATGCTGTTGGGGTCACCATTGACTTCTTCTTGGGCTTTGCGAAGAGCTAATGCAAACTCTATATAGCGTTGAATATATTCATCCGCTGAAATTGCCTGAGTGTTGCCTGCTTGAGGATGAGTTTCATACCATTGCTCTGGCTCGTTGCCGAGGCTGAAGTGAATCAACCCCAGCTTTTGTTTTCCGTTAAGAGTCTTAATCAGGTCGGCGGCATCTGCGGAGGTGAATGTTCTTTTTAAAACGTATTTGCCGTTGATGAACTCTGGTTGATAGCCATGGAGATTGATTTGATAGACTCCAGGCACTTGATATTTGTTGAGGGTTTTGGCGGTATTTGCAAAACCCGGAAGTGTATGAAGCCCAGACTCCGTCAGTGTATAGCCATTTTTCCAATTGAAAACATCGTACTCATTGCCGCCCATGCGGATCATTCCCAGGCCCAGATTTTTAACGAGAGTTGTAGAGGGTGCCGGGGAGCCCGAGTCAATATGTGCCCCATAAAATGAGGAGGTGATCTGTTTGCCTTTTGAATTGGTATCGATGATCACTTTCGTAGAAACGCTCGGGTCGTCGATGTAATTATAGACTTCAGAAGTTTTAGTAATTCCTACCGCGAAAGCTCCAAGAGACCAGAAGCAAATTCCACAGAACAATGATAACTTCCCAAGAGATTGAGTCATAGTTTCACCTCGTTTGCACATCAGACTATGCAAGGAGGTGTCCCTGGAGCAATACGAGTTTGTCTGTGTAATAACACATTAAAGTTGCAGTTATTTAATAGACGACGGTGTCTGCGATGGATAATTGTACTCCACTAAGGCATTGAAGTAGCGTGGCACGGGGGCTGTGAATTTCATCCGCGTTTTTTTGTGTGGGTGAGTGAATTCCAGTTCCGCCGCATGCAGGCAGAGGTCTTTGAACTTGCTAGGTCCTTTCCCGTATTTACTGTCTCCTACCAATGGGTGTCCCAGGTCGGCAAAGTGCACACGAATTTGATTTTTCTTGCCCGTGAGTAAGTTGATTTTTACTAAACTGAACTTGTCGGTTTCTTTTAAAACTTCGTATTCAGTGATTGCTAGTTTCCCGTCGTCAGAGCTTTTGCTGGAATGAACGACATAGTCTTCGTCTTCACTGAGATAACTTTCGATACGATGTTTTTTATTCTTTAAGTGACCATGAACGATTGCATAATATGTTTTAACAGAGGCCTTCCAGTCATTTTTTAAAAACTGTTGCACCTCTTCCGTTTTTGCAAAGACCAACAAGCCGGAAGTGGCTTGGTCAAGCCGGTGAACGACGTACACGCATTTTGTGGAGCGTGGATTGCCCTTACGAACATATTGATTCAGCAACCCATGCACGGTGTTTTCTCGCTCCCATTTTGCCGCGACCGTCAGAAGCCCGGGGGCTTTGTTGCCAACAATCACATCCAAATCTTCATGTAGGATTTCAAAGCCTTTGGGCTGATGTTTTTTAGGAATTTTATTTTGCATAGGGAAGGTCCTTCAGAAGAAATTAGAATTGATAAATACCGGCGACCGCTGCCGCGTTGCGTACTCCTGGAAATGGATATCATTAAAGTATCCACTCTCTGTACAATGGCTGCAAGACGAGTTCAGGAGGAGTCCATGAATACTAAATTCATCGTATACAACTTTCAAGAGATCGAAGAGGAAATCGCGATCGTTATGAGTCGTATCCGTAAAGGCATGAGCCACGAGGAATATTATAAATCTGTACAACACATCTATCACCATTTGAACATCGCATGGAACGCCAGAGAGTCTTTGCCGGAAGGCGTGGCAGATCTTGACGATCCGCGTATGGATGAGTGGAAGGAGTTTCCCAAGGACCTTAAGCTGATCTAAAGGGAAAAACTAGACCTTAGGCCTGAAATCACTCCAAAAGCAGCTCGAGCTTTTTCTCAACGGTAAAAAAAGCTAGCCTTAAGGCGAGCATTTAGCGGAGGAATCCACATGGGAAGTGTTGTTTCATTTATCAATCAAAAAGGTGGCGTTGCGAAAACGACGACAGCAATCAACGTTGCATCACAGTGGGCTAAGGCAGGGAAGAAAATTCTTTTGATCGATCTTGACCCGCAGTCGTCAGCGACCCGTTCCATTTTTGGCGATGCGGAGTTTGAAGATACGATTTATGACGTTCTGACATCAGAAATTCAGGCCGAAGATGCCATCGTGCATTCCGAAGCCTTTGGAATTGACGTGATTCCATCAGAAATCATGCTGAGCGGTATCGAAATTATCTTGGCATCAAAATTTGGTCGCGAAAGCATTCTAAAAAGATGCTTGGCAGAGGTTAAAGAGCTTTACGATATTATAGTCATCGACTGTTCTCCTTCTTTGGGATTGTTGACGGTCAATGCCTTGATTGCTTCCAAAGATATTGTGATTCCAATTTGCCCGGAATACTTCTCGTTGAAGGGGATTGAGCTTATTCTTGAGACCTTGAAGCATATTCATACCGGCTTGGGTCACAAAATTGACGTGCGGGGGATTATTATTTCGAAATACCGCAGCCGTCGCATTGTTGAGAAAGTCATCAGTGACCTGCGTACCAACTATACAATTCCAGTTTTCAATAACTATATTCCGGAATCTATCGTGGTTGAAGAGTCACACCATAGACATCTTCCGATGCACGAGTACTCACCCAAAAATCCTGCAGGCCTTGCCTTGGCGAACCTTGCAACGGAAATGTGGGCTTGAGCACCATCAATCCACTTTTCTTAGATTCGACCAAACCCATTGGTGACAAAGTTGTCACCAATGTGGAGCTTTCTAACGTCGTCCTGCGCGACGGGGATTCTCTGTATTTTGAAGTCACTGATCAGTTTGGTTTTGTTCAGAGATATGCGATGAAAACCGTTGAGACCAAAAAGTCCGTAAAACACACTGCGGAAGTTTGGTTGAAATACCAGCACGAAATTCAGTATCGCTTCTTGGTTCTTGCCGAGGGAGAGGAAGTTTACGCTTCCGCTTTCAAGGAAACCCGCGCAGGCCACATTATTTCTGAAAAATGGGATCCTTGCTTTCTTAAAGAGGCATCCCCTGTGAAGAAAGAAAAGCGCAGCGCTAGACAGCGGGCAGAGGTCCCGAGTGAACCCAAAGCACCCCGGGAAATCAAGGCGACCTCCACCAAGCCTTTGTGTCAGCCGCAGTTTTTTGATCAGATTAAGTCACTGCTTGATGACTTATTGTAATCGTCACTAACAGGATACAGTTGTTCTGATATACCTAACTATCGTGTCGAATAAAAGTTGCTGGTTGATTGGTTTTGTAAGGTAGTCGTTACAACCAGCTTCTAATGATCGCTCCCTGTCTTCGGTCATGGCGTGGGCGGTGACCGCAATGATTGGAATTGTGATCCCCTGGGCACGTAGTATTTGCGTGGCCATATGTCCGTCCATCACCGGCATTTGTATGTCCATAAGAACAACGTCGTAGGAGTTCTCGGAAATCTTTTGGATGGCCTCTAGTCCATTGGAGGCTTGGTCGATTTTCATTTCGAATTTTCTAAGAAAATGTTCTATCAGCAGAATGTTATCACTAACGTCATCGACCAGCAAAATCCGACACCCCTTGAGTGAACTTCCATCTAAAGTCTTTTTTTGATCTGAAACCGTGATGTGAACGGGGCGACTTTCCAGGGGAGCCTCTTCCAAAGCAATGGTCGCAACAAATGTACTTCCTTTGTTGGTGTTGGACGTCTGCAATGACACCGATCCACCTAAAAGCTCCGCCAAGCGTCGGGAAAGGACAAGCCCTAAGCCCGTACCTTCATGTTTTCTGGAAAGAGAGCTGTCAATTTGACTAAAAGGCTTAAAGAGCACTTCTTTTTCTTCCGGCTTAATGCCGATTCCTGAGTCTTGGATTGTGAAAACAAGATTGCCGCCTTCTTGATGGCAAGTCATTTTGACAAAGCCTTCCTCCGTGAACTTGACCGCATTATTCAACAGATTCATCAAAATCTGCCGCAGTCTTAATGGGTCTGAATAAATTGTCTGTGGCAAATCTGGGGACACTTCAAAGATCACTGCAAGATTTTTTTTGTTGGCAATGCTTTGAATGATATCGCGAGTTTCAGAAATCAAGGTTGATAGCGAAAATTCTGATTTTACCAAATCGACATGGCCGGCTTCGACTTTTGATAGATCCAAAATATCATTGATTAAGGCACTGAGGTTTTCACCGGTTCGCTCGATGATGCTGAGGTATTTTTTTCTCTCACCCACCGTAAGATCATCATCCTTCAGTAGTTCTGTAAATCCTAAAATGGCATTAAGTGGAGTTCTGATTTCATGGCTCATATTGGCCAAGAACTGACTTTTAGTTTTACTGGACTTTTCGGCATAGATTCGCTTTTCGATACTGAGCTCAAGATCCTGGCTCATCTTATTTAGCGAAGAGGCAAGTTTTCCTAGTTCGTCTTTGGACTCGACGGGGACAGAGACAGAAAAATGGCCCTGGCCGATTCGATCTGCAGCAAGATTGAGTTCGCGAACAGTTCGGGTCAAATGACGGGCTAATAATACCGTTAAAATAATTCCTGTGCTTTCTACCAAAAGTGCAGCGAGTAGGAGTGTCAATAATAGAACTCGCTCCATCCAGCGCGCGCCATTGCTCAATGAACCGGAGAAATTATTTTCTAAGGCACTGAGCTGTTCGTTGAGCGCGTAAATTTTGGAGAGGGTGTCTTGTCTTTGCGCCTCTGTTTTATTGGTTACGATATCTTCGTGAAGTTCATTGGCCAGCTCGTCGAGTTTGGTGACGAGGGCGTCGCCTTCTGCCCAAAAGCTGAATGACTGGGCGACGTGGGGCTCTTTTTGCAGATGAGCGAGAAAGCTCATCTGAACGCCCACATCATCTGGATGGGTTTGCCCTTCGAGCATGCCTTCAGCCGCAGTCTTGTAGTCAGGAACTTCTTGCAAGAGTGCGATGCGGGCTTTTTGATCGCTTTTTATGACCTTGATCTGTTTTTGGTATGAATCGAAAAATTCTGGGTCCGATGTTTTTTGATATTGAAGCAGAGATATAACGGCATTTTTTTGCGCTTTTGACCAGATGTTTTCACTTGAAACGAGGGCCCTAACAGCTATGAGAGCGTGCATTGAAGCCCACAACACCAATAGCTCCAGGGTGATTAGTAAGGCCATGGTCCCGAGGATTATGTAGAGCCTTTTGGTAATAGAAATATTCTTCCAGTGAAGAGAAATTTTGCGCATATCTATTTGGTAAAGGACTCTTTCTGAAATGTCACTTTACAATATGCGATCCCAACTGCGTCCATGTCTAAAAGATAGAAGGCCAGACTGGCCTATAATGACTCCTATGGGGGTATATAATTTGCTCATACAAAAGGTGCTGTCTTACTTATGACGATGTTTCAAAATGATACGATGGAGATTTATGAAAAAGCTTCCTGTCTTCCAAACAAAGTTTTTGGGTTTTGTGGCGTTCACCGCCGTACTTTGTCTAGGAGTTACAACCCAGGCCACGGTCATTGACCAGCTTTCTCTTGAAAATGTCGTTGATTATCCGCTGAACTCTCAAGGAGTTCCGGTTCAATTTTTCCTGACCTCCAATTCCACCCAAAATTCGCAAGTTTCTTTATTTCGTCGAGGTGGCCGCAAACTCAACGGTCTCAATTTAGAAGTCACTTGTGATAATGGAATCAAAGGAGATTCCTTTCAACTCGACCTTGCCCACGAGCGTTTGCTTTTGACGCCCAAGGTGAATGAGTGCGTCCTTAAATTTTGGGATCGCAGTAAGCCTCAACTTATCGGTGGGGTGAAGTTGATTAAAGACACCAAGGCATTTCCATTTCTGCACACATTGAATACAGCTCATGAGGGTTGTAACTATAACTTAGCAGATGCACGGGACTCGATAGATGCGTTCTTTTTAAATGGTAGCTTTGCAAACATGACCTGTGTGCAAGACGCTGACTCCATTGAAACATTGGAGTCGTCAGAGGCGGGGTTCGCGGCGAAAATTGAAACCTTGCTGGGGACTAAACTCCCAGGTGATTTTATCAAAAATCAGAACCCTTATGCGCCTTTGGATTTTTCTAAGGCGCCTAAGCTGGATGCTATTTTTGTGGCCTCACTGGTGTTCCGCCATGACTTTTATGGAACGGTTCTGACCCGTCTTCTGACGTATCATGCTCAACGTGGGACTTTGGTGAATGTGATCACGACAGGGTATATGCAGTCGGATAAAGATCGGGCCCTCCTTTATAAGGCCGCTCGTGAGAGTGGCAATTTCCGTCTGCAAGAATACAAGTTCAATGATCCAAAGAAGGGTCTTAAAACCCCCGGTCAGTTGATCGATGCGAAATATCGAGATATGCACATTAAAATGTTTGTGACCTTGTCCGCGCGGCCTGAAGACAACGTTTTGATTTTTGGCGGACGAAACGTCCATGATGGATTCTTGTTTGATCAGAAGCCGGATTATACTAAGTATCCAGAACTAACTCAGTATGGGAAGGAAGAGAACTTTGTTCATTGGAATGATTTTGAACTAAAAGTTAAATCACCCGGTCTGGCAAGGTCCATGTATGCACACCTTTTGACGTTCCGTAATCGTGATACATTGACTCAACAGGTGGACAGTATCAACATTCCAGCGAAAAATCTGCCGCTGCAGTCGGCGCAAAGCATTTTGAACAGTGAAAAGCCCCTGTTTCGTCATATTATTTCCATCCCATTTAACGATGGCCATGCTCTCGATCGTCTTTTTGTAGATATGATGGATAGCGCGAAAGAAACCATCGAGTTTTCGAGTCCCTATCTTCGTCCAACAGATGCCATTGCTGCAGCCATGGAGCGGGCGATCCGTCGCGGGGTTAAGATCACCATTCAAACACGTATCAACCTGGAAGGAGATACCATGCCGTGGTTGTACACGGAGGTGAACAAGGAAACGATTAATAAATTTCTAGATAGAGCTCAGATCTATGAATGGACTAAGAATTCCATTCTGCATTCCAAGTTTTTGCTGGTGGACGGGAAGTTAGCATTCGTGGGATCCGTAAATATCAGTCGACGTAGTTTTGTTCAGGATATTGAAAACGGCTATGTTATTCGTGATCGGGGCTTTGTGCATAAAATGCAGGAAATCTTTAAAGGCTACACAGCCCAATCAAAGCTAATCACAGAACAGCAAAGCCGTAAGTTTTGGGGATCCCTTGTGGTCCGAATTTTAAAGGATCAGTTCTAGGGGCCGGCCGGTTGGAGGGCTATTTCCAAATACCATCCAGTGGGGATGCCGTGGCATCCATGCGGCCGAGGTCGCCTAGATTGAATTCCGTCTCTACGGTTTTCAACAGACTGATGTGATTCATTGGCTGGCTGGTCCGCGAGCCAGCTTGGACAGCCCCACCCAGCACAACTGTATAGATATGGTTTCCAGCAGACTTACTAGATTCATCAAAAGTAATAACTACGAGGTTGTCCTGTAGGAAGTTGGAATCGTTGAACAGGGGTTCAAAATTCTGCTGTAACCACTTCGAAGCAAATGTGGCACCGGTGTCGTGTCCATCATCACTTAAGTTAGGTGATAGGATGGCAAAATTAGGCAGACGATTGTTGGCAACATCTTGTTTGAAGGCCTCATAGTCTTGAATGTTGGCGCATCGGGAGGAATTTTGTGAGATATTTGTGTAGCTGATAAACGGATTGTGCTTTCTAGCATAACGGCCGCTGGTCTCACCTTGAAAGCAATTTCCTGGATAGTTTTCCATGTATCCTTTCCAGGAGTATCCGAAGTTTTCCAGAAGATCGATTAAGTTCGTTTGATTCAGATTCACAGGATTGTCGTTGCGTACTCCGAAAAAGTCTCCGCCGAGAATTGAAAGATAGTTCCCTTGAGATGGATGAACCATGCCATTCATATTTTGGAGAAGTGCTCCCTGATTGGCGAGCTTTTGGAAATAGGGCTGTTTCAGCGCCACATCGTAATCGGTGTTTTCAAACACAATGATGAGAATGTTCTTAAAATGAGAGGCGGTCGCGTTTGTCAGAGGCGATAAAAGTATCAATGCCAACAGAAGAACACTCTTGAACTTCACAGTGGATCCTTTCGTGGTGATCTAGGGGGCGTTATATTCGACGACTCAAGCAATAGCAAACTTATCTTAAGAGGTGTTATTCTTTTATACAAATACAGTAGGCTATATTAGGAAATATACTTCGTAATTTCTTTGAGTTCACTTAAATCGACATGTCTGCCGTCTAAGCAGTGTTCTATATGGTCGTGAATGTAAGTGCCCTTAGCGGCAATGATGGCATTGGAGACCGCGTGGAGTTGTCGAGCGACATCGACACATTCTTTGCCGTCTTCCAGCATTTGAATGACCTTTTCAAGGTGTCCCTTAGCTCTCTTTAGTCTTTTTGAGACGTCATCGTGACTAGTGTGTTGCTTTTTGTGGCTCATGCAGTTATGTGTATCCCCTCCCTGGGGATAGGATGTCAATAGATTATGGCTCGTTTTTTTAATATCGAACGAAAATTATTGTTAGGAAGATTGCTGACTAGATCTGGGGATCAGGCTTGGGATTTTGTGATTCCCTTTGCTTTGTTACATGTGTTCCCCGGACGACTGCAGGTTGCAGCTTTCTATTATCTTATTATTAAAATCGGAACCTTTTTGCTGACGACCTCTGCCGGAAAGTGGATGGATTCAAGTCAGCGCGGAGCCGTTGTTCGGGCGGGAGTCTGGATTCAGTTTTTTGCCGTCCTTGGTGGCATGGCGTCCTTTTGGTATTTAGATCAAGCTGTTCATCTTGGCGGAACATTGGCAAATCCTGATATCGCGATCCTCTTTGCCATCTTGTGTTTATTTGGGGTTTTCGCCTCATTAGGGTCGATCATCACGGACATTGCCGTCGGGAATGATCTGGCTCCGGCTTTAGTATCCACCCATCGCCTGACTGCATTTAACAGTTGGCTGCGCCGAATTGACCTCGGGACTGAGGTTGGTGCACCTATTTTGGCAGGCGTGATCTATGCGCAGGAGTCTTCCCGGGTTCATCTCGTCGGGCTGTTGTTAATTGCTCTTTGGAATCTGGTTTCTTTTGTACCGGAATATCTGTTGCTAAAGAACGTGGTTGAGAACTCCCAACTGCAAAAACAAATCAGTTCTTCCACCCAGAGTTGGAAGGATTTAGTGCAGGTTGATTTCCGCAAGGCTCTTTCGAACCCCATTTTTCCGCTGATCTTTAGCTATGCATTATTATGGTTGTCGGTTTTAAGCCCCCATGGGGTTTTGCTTGCGGGATACTTGAAAGATCAAGTGGGCATGCCCGAATCTGAAATTGGTCTTTTTCGCGGTTTGGGGGCCTTATTCGGTTTGA
The DNA here is from genome assembly GCA_050257115.1 of Bacillota bacterium. Classification (GTDB taxonomy): domain Bacteria; phylum Bdellovibrionota; class Bdellovibrionia; order Bdellovibrionales; family Bdellovibrionaceae; genus Bdellovibrio. Next base: position 7,970 of record JBLMWG010000199.1, on the reverse strand, counting down.
TTTCAACAGTGTCGTTTCCATACTTGGTTGGCAAAATGGGATTGATAAAAAGCTCCAAAAGTCATCTGGCCTTTCAGGCGGTAACTTTGGTGATTGGAATCATAGCTTTCTATTTAGGATTCCATTTTGCGATCTATATTTTTCTGGGGTGTATCTTGCTTTCTCGGGTGGGTCTTTATGGATTTTCCAATGGTGAGTTTGAGCTCAGACAGCGCCTAATTCCGGAGGCAAAAAGGGGGGAGCTCAATTCCCTCAGTCACCTGATGACAACGTTGGCGACATTGGTTTTGTTTGCGGCGGGAAGTCTTTTACCAGATACAGCGGACTTTAAATATTTGGTCTATGGATCGTTGGTTGCCGTTGTTGCCGCAAATATTGTGTTCTTCAGATGGTCTTCGGTGACTCGATGACATTCCTATGAGGGCAACAATTTGATGCGTTCGCTGAAGTTATAAAGTTATGTTAGATTTTTTGAATGAAAATTCTAAAAGAAATTATTTTGGCATCGGTTGTATGTTTTGGTTCTTCAGTATTTGCTTGTGACTTTTGCACATTGGGTCAAGGAGTGAGTCCGTATTTAGTAGGTAACAGTTCAGGGGTCACTCTGGATTCAACCTATATCCATGCGGATCAAATATACGATCATAATAACGGGGTTAGTACGAATGGAAAGGCTGAAAGTTGGACTTTGTTCAGCGTGACAGGTTTTTATTCGTTGTCTCCGGAGTGGTCCGTAGCGGTGACAATCCCATATGTCTCAAAAGCAAATGTTGATTTTGACTCTTCGACCAACACGAATCCTGGGGTCATCGTTGCGGGACTGGGTGATTTAAGTTTTACGGGTAGATACACGTTATATAACAATCACACTAATCAAGGCACTTCCATTGGCGGCGTTCTTTTGGGTTTGAAATTCCCAACGGGATCCACTGGAGAAAAAGATCAAACAGGGGAAGCAGCGGATCGTCATGCGCAACCGGGTACGGGATCCTATGACGTCAATCTGGGCTTCACCAGCGCTTATACGGGTGATGGATATCAGGCTACGTTTGATGCAGTTTACTCCTACGCTGGTAAGGGGACCTGGGGCGGGAGAAATCATCGCTTCGGAGACACGGTGAATGCTGCAGTAAAAGTGTATGTTAAAACCTCAACGGAAGATATAAACAAGCATGCATTTTATATTTTTACCGGCCCTTCGTTGGAACGCACGGGTAAGGAAGTTGGAACACAAACGGACACTGGTTACGACTCCAATATGGTCAATCCATCTTCGGGGGGGACTGTTGTTTACTGGAATTTAGGATTTTACGGAGTCATGAGTGAGGCGACGATGATCAATGCGGGGGTGGCAAAGGCCGTCTATCGCGATATGAATTTCGATTCGAGTTTCGATGCGGATCCAGCGGAAAGTTATAAGCTCAATATGTCAGTAAGCTTTCTTTTTTAAATAACACCAGGGCGTTCGTAAATACGCCCTCAAATGGTTGTATCAAACTGAGACTGAGTTCTAGCCACCCACAAACAACAGAAAGAGGGTTATAGCTGTTGATAATGTCGACAGCTCACTAACGTTTAGTGGCTTGGTGTATTATTCATGTTTTTAGATCGAATTTAACAGAGGTGGGTTGGCCCGAATACTGCCTATCAGTGTAATATGGGAAATTTACTTCGTTTTAAAACACAACTGACCCTCTTGCTGACAACACTCCTTATAGCGGCGTCTTCGGTGGCAGCGACTGCATATACGACTGCCGGCGTAAACGTGAGGCAAGGCCCTTGGGGGAGAATCGACACAGGAGTTCCAGCAGGAACGCAAGTGGTGATCCTTTCTAGGAAGAATAGCTTCTATCGAGTTAGATTTGAAAATGGCCATGTAGGTTGGATTTATGCAAAGTATGTTTCTGGGGCAAAGCCTAAAAATGCTCGCACTGAAAGCTCTTTTTGTGAGAGCTGTTTAAATCCGTCTGTTGGAAAGCCCATTTCGGATGCCTCTGAAAATATCAGAAGAATGGCTCTTTACGGCCGTGGCCAAGCGTGTGTTTCTGCGAAAATCATTGATGCTGCAAAGGCTGTTATCAGAGGTCGTTATGGCAATCGTACGCGAGGCAGAGGTCAGTGTGCGGAAGCAGTTCGTTTGACTTTGAATAAAGCTAAAATTTGGCCAGGTGGTGGCGTTGGTCACGGAAAAGACTTAGTTCCGGCTCTAAAGCAAATGGGCTTTGTGAATGTTATAAAAGCCGGTATGACTCCAGCCAGTGCGCCAGAGGGCAGTATCCTTATTTACGGCAAACCTTCAAATCCTCGTGGTTGCCGCGGTCTTGGAACGAAGTATGGACATGTCGAAATTAAAGAAAGCGACAACTCGTACTTGTATGATGCCCGTGTAAAATTCAATATTCAGCAAGCATTTTCACCAAGATGCCGCCCTCTTATCGGGGTTATGAAAATGGGTACTGAGTGCAAAACTTGTAACAAAACTGTAAAAAGATCCTGTGGAGTATAAGATGAAAAAACTAATCCTATTTATCGTGGTTGCCTTGCAAGTAAATACTTCTTTTGCGAAAGAGGCTTCCGTAAAAAGAGCTGTCGCCTCTAGTCCACGTGTGGCGCGAAGTTATCAAGCTACACAAGTTTTGGGCTGGTCAGGTATTCGTGCAGACCTTGTAAAGCTGACGGCAAAGTTTCAAAGCAAGGACCTAACTGATGATCAAAAAGTGAGCTTGTTACCAGTGACAAACGAGTTACTTTCATACATGCAGGATATCGCTGTCACTGAAGCGGAAAAAATGGATCAAATCGATGTTGTCGTGAAATTACTTGCTGCAAGTTTGAACTATGATTTCGCCTCTTCAAACGAAGACACAGTTTATTTTGAATTTATGAAACATAAAGGTGCCTACCAACGTGCGATTAAGGCCCTTCCGGATGTAGAGATTCGCAGAGAACTTCTGGATACCTTTTCTGATCTTGAGGCTTCCACAGCAGAACAAAGCGAAGCTGGGGAAGAAAATTAAAAAATAATTGAATAAATAAATTAAAGGCGAAATAAAAATTATTTCGCCTTTAATTTATGTTAAAGATTTGTTGTGTATTGATGCACAACAAATAACGCAATACTTTTCATGTCACCGAATTCCAATAGATTCTTATTGGTCTGATATCCACCCTGTAAATCAACATCTTAATAGCTTCTGGTTAACAAGTGAATCAAGAGACATCATTCTATATCTCAGGAGAGAATGATGATGTTTTCCAGAGTTCTTTGTGCGGTATCTATAGATCCATTAGCGGACTCGATCTTCGAAGTAGGGTTTGAGCTTGCGGAAAAACTAGGATCAGAGCTGGCGCTCGTCAGTGTTATTGATCACTCGTCACTATACACAGGGGATTCTGGGGTCTCTATGGATGAACTCAGAGCCTCTGTGAAGCTAGAAATTGAACAACTCTTTGCTCGACTTGTGCAAAGTAAAAAGACGTCACATATCATTGCGAAATTTTCTGATGAGGGCGATCCAAAAAAGCTCATTGTCGAAATCGCGGCTGATTGGAATGCAGATTTAATCGTCATTGCTTCCCACGGAAGGCATGGGTTAAGTCGCGTTCTTTTGGGAAGTGTGGCTGAGTCCGTTATGCGAAAGTCGCAATGCCCAGTTCTTGTTATTCCTACTCATCACTTAAAGTAAAGGCCGGGGATCATTTCGTATTTATGGTTGGGAAAAAAAATGGAGGGTGACATGCAATATTTTGAAGACCGAAGGGAAGCGGGAAAGAAACTTGCAGCTAAGCTGATGCAATATCGGAATGAAAACCCCATAGTTATGGCAGTACCGCGAGGAGGAGTTCCAGTCGCCTATGAAGTCGCGCGGAAATTGAATGCGCCCCTGGATCTTTTGTTAGTCAAAAAAATCGGAGCACCGACACAGCCAGAGTTAGCGATTGGAGCTTTGGGGGAATCTGGGAAGCCTTGGTTGAATCAGGAGCTGATTGAGCAGTTGGGGGTTGAACGAGCCGATGTAAATAAAATTATCGCTCGAAAGTCCCTGGAGCTAAAGCGGCAAAGTCAGACACTCAGACACTCCTCTAAGATGAGTGATGTTGCCGGGCGCACTCTGATTGTTGTGGATGATGGCGTTGCCACTGGCGCAACGCTTTTTGCTGCAACCCATTTATTAAAACATCTCAAAGCAAAGAAAATAATTGTCGCTGTTCCAATTGGCCCCTTGTCGACTTTGCATCAGCTCAAAAAAATTGCTGATGAAGTGGTTTATTTGGAGGCTCCAGAGCCATTTTATGCTGTTGGACAATGGTATGTTGATTTCGACCAAGTATCTGATGAGGAGGTTCTCAGACTTCTCGAAAATGAAATTCCGATCTCCAGGAATGAAAAGGAGATTGAATTTCATGATGGAAAATCTGCGTTGAAGGCAGACCTTAAGACAGTGGAGGACATGAAAGGGCTCGTGATATTCGCTCACGGCAGCGGCAGCAGCCGCCATAGTCCACGAAATCAATTTGTGGCCGAAGAGCTTAATAAAGTGGGATTTGGAACTCTTCTGGCTGACTTATTGACCGAGGAGGAGTCCTCGGATAGACGCAATGTTTTTGACACGGAACTATTGATTCGTCGAGTATTGAAAGCGACCGAAGCGACCCTTCATCATTTATCGGACACTGAGATTCCCATAGCCTTTTTTGGAGCTAGTACCGGGGCTGCGGCCGCCCTCGGAGCCGCCGCAAAAATACATCGCAATGTTTTTGCGGTGATAAGTCGAGGTGGGCGTCCCGATTTAGCGGAGCCCTATCTGCCTCAGGTCAGAGTCCCAACCTTATTAATTGTTGGAGCAGAGGATCATCAAGTCATAGGTTTGAATCAAAAGGCTGCAGAAATACTACCCAATAGTAACCTTGTTTTGATACCGGGAGCGACACATCTTTTTGAAGAGCCGGGGGCTCTTGAGCAGGTGGTTGAATTTTCTATAGACTGGCTTCAGCAGAAATCGCCGATCAAGGAGATGGTAGAGCCACCCATGCAAAGTGTTATTCGCGAGATCGAGCAAATAGCTCTCCCGATTCACAATGAGGGTGCCTTGAATGAGCTTATTCGTCATATTTCTAAATCGAAAATTGTCATGCTCGGTGAGGCGACACATGGGAGTGCTGAGTTTTATAGTTTGCGAAGTCAGATTTCAGAAATACTCATACGAGATCACGGATTTGATTTTATTGCCGTCGAAGGAGATTGGCCGGACTGTCAGCGTTTGAATCAATACATTCATTCTTCTCAAGGAGGAAGTGCTAAGGAGATCATGCGGCGCTTCAATCGTTGGCCAACTTGGATGTGGGCAAATGATGAAGTTGCAACTCTTATTGAGCGATTGCAAAGCTATCAGGCTGGCTTTTACGGTTTAGATGTCTATTCCTTGTTTGAGTCATTGGATATTGTGAAGAACTATGCGGGAACAATAAATGGAGATTTGAAGAAGGATGCTGTGGATTGCTATTCCTGCTTTGAACCGTTTCAACGAAATGAAAAAGCTTATGCAAAGTTTCTGACTCAGTTCAATGAGGGATGTCGCTCTGAAGTCGTTGGGTTGCTGACGAAACTTCTCCGCACTCGTCTGGAAGACATTGGCGCCACCAATGGGGATTTATTTAATGCACAACAAAATGCGCGAATCGTAAAAAATGCTGAAGAGTACTATCGTTCTATGATTACAGGAGGGGCAGAATCTTGGAACGTTCGAGATCGGCATATGATGGAAACCCTAGAGGTTCTTTTGAATCGTTACTCGGCGAATAGTAAATGCATCGTGTGGGCTCATAATTCGCATATTGGCGATTATCACGCGACAGACATGTTAGAGGATGGTTATGTGAATTTAGGAGGTCTTGCTCGAGAAAAGTATGGTGTTGATCAAGTTTCTCTCGTTGGCTTTGGAACTTATCATGGAACGGTCTTGGCCAGCCCCGCGTGGGACGGACCGGAAAAAGTGACACCGCTACCTAAGGCCTTGCCGGAGTCTTTCGAATATTTTTGTCATGAAGTGAGTCGCAAATTAAATTCTCCTCGCTATTCGATGATTTTTGATTCAGCTGTCAGAAAATCTGTTTTGGGGGCACGACGCTATGGACATCGAGCCGTGGGAGTTGTTTATGATCCGCGATTTGAAAATCACGGTCGTAACTATGTTCCTTCAGTTATGGCCAAACGTTATGACGGATTTATATTTGTCGACAAAACCTCTGCGGTCCATTCGATTCCAACCTTGAAAGACTTAAGGGGATTCCCAGAAACTTGGCCCGAAGGGATATAGGGAAATTATTTTTTTCTGAATGTTAGGCGGAGTCTTATCACAAGACTCCGCCGACGCACTCTGAGGGCCAGCTTCAGACTTTTACGTCTTTGATCTCTTTCCTCGCTTCTTCTTTTGAGCTTAGAAGTTTACTGAAAAAACTGCCATGCCCTGTTTGAATTTGAATGCTTCGACCTTTCGCCTTCTCTGATTTGGGAAGGGCGATGTTTAAAACACCATTCTCATAGTGGGCTTCGATTTTATCTACGTTAACTGAAGTGGGTAGGGTGAAGGTCCTTTCAAATTTTCCATAGAATCTTTCTTGGCGAAGGATGGTTTCATCATCGTCCTCTTTCACCTCACATTGGCGCTCGCCAGAGATATTTAAGTGATTGCTATGGAGCTCAATTTTGATGTCTTCTTTCTTTACGCCAGGCAGATCGAAACTCAAAAAGTAATGATCTTTGCTTTCATTGATATCGCAGCTTGGCTGGAAGCTAACTGGATTCGTGTAGGTATTTTTGGCCAAGGCTTTTGCGATGCTATCAAAGTCATCAAAAACGTCTCTCATTGTACTAGAAGATAAACTGCGACGTGGCCAAGACCAGTCCGTTGAAAGTGGGCTTAACATTCTCATTTTGTACCTCCTTGTGGCTATATGGTTTTTGTGAATTGAACCTTTTAAGGTCAAAATGTGACGACTTTCAAAATCGTCAAGTATGGCAAAAAATTTTTTTTTGGATGGGCTTGATTACCTCAGGAGTGCACTTGCTCTGGGACTTGACATTTTTTTATAAAGAATAAAAATAAATATGCATAATTATTTTTCATTAGGTTTTAGATGAGAGTTGTTTATGCCGTATTTTGAGGTGTCTTATGATGCTGGTAAAAGTCGTTAACATGCTTCATAAATGTGTGGCAGTCGTTGGTCTTCTAGCACTGGTCGCGATGGCATCGGGTGCATCTGTTTTAAGTAAACCCCAATTGAAATCAGAAATAATTGAAGCTGTCATCCGTGGTCCATCACAACGACAACCTATTTATAATCAATGTGTAAGTCAGGTGGAGTTGAAGAAGAAATCTTCTCCCAAAAATGACTTGTGTGAACTGAGGCGAGAAAGGCCCCATCTAGACTAATGTCTTATTGAGACAGTTAATGTGATTAGTTTTATATATTTTTGATTAAAAAAATATTAATCGAAAGTATCATGAATTAATCAAAACGTCCGATAAGGTGATTAGTATGATGGCAGAAACTCTCTTAGATATAGATCAGGTCAACCAGCTTACAGGGCTTCCCCAAGCGACGCTTCGCAATTGGGAGAAGCGCTATGGTTTTCCTAGGCCCCAGCGCTCTCAAGGGGGGCACCGTCTTTACGGTCTTGGTGAGATTCAAAATCTTCGTGCTGTTGTTGAGTTATATAAAAGCGGGATCAAGGTGCGCGATGCGATCGAGCAGGTGTTAACGGGAGCAACCCCCAAAAAACCGAAGTCCGAGATTGCAGAGGGCGCTGTATTGCCGTTAATTCTGAACGATGGGCTTAGGGAAGTTATTGAAGCTCTTTATCGTTATGACGAGGATGGTGCAGCAGAACATCTTTCGCGGATTGGTATGCGTCTCAATGAAACAGATCTTCTCGAGATGGTTTATCCACAAATTCTAACCAGCATAGG
>JBLMWG010000198.1:0-4024 GCA_050257115.1 Bacillota bacterium | reverse complement strand
AGACTTCAACAACCTCTTTGGGAGCAATCATGGCGCCAATACGGAATCCCGCAAGACCATAAATTTTTGAGAACGTTCGAAGAACGATCAAGTTACTGTATTTGTTGATGTAATTCTGTGCCGACGCGTAATCTGTCGCACGCACAAATTCATTGTAAGCTTCGTCAAAAACAACCATGACATCGTCGCGGTTCCCAACGCGTTCAAGGAATGCCTCAACTTCTTGTTTAGTTGCATAGGTTCCCGTTGGATTGTTCGGATTTGACACAAAAATCAAACGAATATTTTGCTCTGGATGCGCAAAGAAATAATCAGCGATGGCCTCCAAATCAAATCGGTATCCCTCAGCCAAAGGCACTTTGCGAATCGCTGCGCGATTGGCTGCAGCACTCACTTCATAAGCATTAAATGCTGCCACCGAAGTAAGCACGCCCTCTTTAGGCTCACAAAAAATGCGCGTCAAAAGATCAATGAGCTCGTCACTTCCATTACCAATAGCCAATTGTTGAGTTGGAAAGCCCCATTCTTTAGCAATTGTATGCAAAAGCTCATAATGGGATGGATCTGGATATAGATTTTGGTGCTCTAGTGCCTTTTTTACAGCATCCATAGCTTTCGGGCTTGGTCCCAAGGGATTTTCATTACTTGCAAGTTTATAAACGGTCGTCAAACCGTATTCCCTTTGAGTTTCAGAGATAGGCTTTCCGGGTTTGTAAGGAACCAGGTTCAAAATTTCTGGAGAAATCTTCACTTAACAATCCTTTTCTTAAGGGGATATCTTTGCTATATCCTCTAACAATATTCCAGAGCGATATCAATAGAGAGCGTTAGAAAATGCAAAACAGTTTTATGTTAGGTGTAAGTGTTGGAGAATCCTTCGCAGAATACTGCGTTTTGGAGGGGGCAAAAACACTTGCAACTAAACGGGCCTACTTATCTCGGGAGAATCTAAAAAACTCCCTTCAACAATTCGTCTCCACTCATAAAGATAAACAAATCGCGAAAGCCTTTGTCAGCTTGCGTATTTCCGAAAAGCTTTTGGATTACCAACTTTCAGGTGCCGTCGCCCACGTAACAACAGAGGGTTTTGAACATTGGTTGAAACTGCGTGGTTGTGCGGGAGCGGCTCTGACTTCTGAAGAGTTGCTTTTTTCTTTGCGTGAAAGAATTCAGGCCGACGGAAAAGTTGTGACGGCTCTTGCGATGGAACACCTTGAAGCTATCGCTGCAAAACTGCAACTGATGGGCGTTAAAAAAGTTTGCTTGCATCTTCTTCATGCGACAATCAATCCCATTCATGAAAAAGCAGCTTCTGATTATTTAATCTCTCAAGGATTGGAAGTTTTCCTTCCAGAAAAAACTGAAAACCAAGATGAAATCACCCGCTGGAGAAAAAATGCGCTGAACGCGACAATCTCCGGTCTTTTCCAAGAAATTAAAAAAGAGCTGCACGAAGCATTGAACGGGTTCGTGAGCTCTGACGATATTTATTTTGTCGATTCAGAAGGTGGCATTTTCCAAAATGAAACCAGCAAAGGTATCGATAGCTTATTTGCATCTTACAGTGCTCTTGGTATGCAATATGCTGATAAGAGCTGTGACATTCTCCATCTTGGTTTTGAAGACTTCATCCTTATCTCTCCGCAAAAATGGAGTGATACATGGCAAAGCCCTTGGGGTTTTGTAGAAAATAGAACTATCGCAATGAAACCACTGAGCATTCAACCGACTCTCGGTATTGAACTCAATGCACTGAAACATTTTGATTTTAATAATCAAAAGGAAGGCTGGGAGCCGGGGCCCATGTCTTTGGGGCGTGGACAAAAACCAACGATGATCGATCTCTGGTCGGAAAATTCCAAATTCACAAAAGCTGAAGGCCTGCAAGATCGCTTGGTGACAGCCGGCGTGCAGAAGTTTAAAAATGCACTGTTTACTTTGTCTAAAGCTAGCGACTCTCGCGACAAAGAGATCAGCACTGTTATTAAAGAACTGCAAAGCCTTGCGATTCAAAAGGTTGCGATGGAAGCCTTGCTTTTCCGAAACAACAAAAAGATTCTGGTGACTGGCCCTCTGGCGGACCTTTTTTCCAATGGTTTTAAGAAAGACTCAAACTGCACAGTAGCCTCGGAGGATTTCTCAGAAGCACGTGCCGTGGTTGTGATTGGTCAGAAAGCTTTGAAGGTCTAAATTTTATGTCATATCAAATTGAACTTTTTCATTCTCTTTTAAATGACTTTCTTCAAGGTGAAGCTGCGTTGCTGACGACGGAAGGCGATGTTTTAGCCGTTCGTGGTTCCAATCCAGTCTCTTACGGTAACTTAGTCACAGCTGCTAATACAGTTTCAAAATATTTGAAGCTACAAGAGGGCGATATTGCTCTTTTGAATGACCCTTACAGTGGCGGCAGCACTTTAGACGAGATCACTTTCATCATGGCTCTTTCTGAGGACCTTATTTGGGCTCTGCGCCGCCCTATGGATAGAAACCTCAAAAATGTGAAAAGTGTTGAGGAAGAAGGTTTGCGTATTCCCCCGACGCCCCTTCGTCAAAAAGGACAACTCAATGAAATGATCTTAGGAGCCATGGCTGCACACCCAGCTTGCCCTAAGAACTTTGTCGAATGGCTCAAAGTTCAAAGCCAAGATTTGATCGCAAAAGCACAAAACTTGGTTGAAACCATTGAATCCATCGGCTTTAACATTACCGGCGAATTGATTGAAGAATATTTGGATCTTTCCAAGCACATGGCCCAGCAAAGAATTTCCGAGCGTGCTTCTGGTGAAACTCGTGTTGATATCGTGTTGGACAGTGGTGAATTATTGCGTTTGAAGTTAGAAATTCACGAAGGTCGTATTGCTATGGACTTTGGCGGTACTTCTGCCGCCAAGACCTTAAACCTGACTGAGTCGGCCGCCTACGGGACTTGCTTCCACAGCATCAGCCGCTTTTATGGCTTCGATGGTTATACGAACTCTGGATCATTTTCTATTTTACAAGTGACTAAGCCTGCAGGTTGCTGGTTGATGGCAAAATACCCGGCTTCCACTTATAAAGGGATGACTTGCGGGGTGGCGGCTCTCCAAACGGCTATCGAGCTGGCGCTCTTGCATATTCATAACAAAACTGAAAAAGCTCTAACTTCTTATAGTCCTCTGGCCGCGCAAATCAGCCATGAAGGACGCCAGCTTTTCTTAAATCTCCTGGGAGGTAAAGGCGCCACCTCAGAAGCCAATGGCGCTTATGCTCATGTTGAGCATCTGTCCGTGGAGAAAATGGAACACGAACTCCCCGTGCGTATTCATCGTGCCGACCACAGAATGTCTAGTGGTGGTAAAGGTAAGTTCTCTGGTGGCCAAGGAATGATTCTTAAAATTGAGGCCCTGGCCGATCTTGAGGCCAATTGGTTGACGGATTTGACGTTACACCGCCCTCGCATACCAAAGAACTGCTCCCATGGCGATCCTTGTGAGATTACTTTGGATCAAGGTGAGAACAGCAAGCATCTTCCTGTCTTGGGACAACAAAAAATCTTGAAGGGCGAGATTCTAACTCTCTGCTCAGGTTCGGGCGGAGGATTTGGACGTCCTGAATAAACTCAAGTGTGTTAGTATCATGACATGGACACACTAAAACTTCGTCATATTTTTTTAGCCATCATTTTTCTTCTTAGCAATGCCGTCTTTGCAAAAGCAAACACGGCCCAAAAAAAAGGAGCTGTTGTGAGCACTGAAGTTTCGTACCTGGCAGGCGGCTGTTTCTGGGGCATGGAAGAACTACTGCGTAAACTTCCTGGAGTGACTCATGTTGAAGTGGGCTATATGGGTGGCGAAACTAAAAATGCGACGTACAATATCGTGAAAACCGGCACCACAAATCATGCAGAGACGGTGAAGGTCGAATTTAATCCAAAACTGCTTTCTTACGAAAATCTGCTACTTTATTTTTTCAAGATTCACGATCCGACCACTGTCAATCGTCAAGGAAATGACGTCGGCACACAGTATCGCAGCGAGATCTTTTA
>JBLMWG010000197.1:0-7903 GCA_050257115.1 Bacillota bacterium | reverse complement strand
TATAAAACCTCGACGGAAGCCAACCAAGCGGCATTTCCTGAGGGGTTATACTTTATGGAAAAAAATGGACCGGTCTTTGGATATATTCAGCCACAAACAAAGATCGTGACCAATCTTTGGGGAAATCAAAACAGATCGTCAACACCTCCCGTGACGGGAACAGCCATTTCAAAAAACCTTTCAATGAGTATGGCGATTGCTAATGGAGCTGCGATGCCGTTGATGTTTGATAGTTCGGGACTTCCTTGGTTGCGTGTAGATTACGCGCTCGTCAGTGTTGATAGCAGTAATAAAGTGGTAGTTAAGACTACGGCGGCAACGACGTACTTAGCTCAAATGGCAGCTAATAATGCAAATCCTGTTAATTATGGTTTAGGATATTATTCGGGAACGCAGAATTTCGCTTTGAAAAACAATGGCCTTTTTATAATGCCTAATTCTGTACAAGCTGGATATGACCCGATCATCTCCATTCGTTATATGGATTTCACTAATTTAGTTATGCCGATCATCATCGGTGGTAATTATTTATCCAGCAGCAACTCTGCGGCGAGTGCTGATATTGCCACCCCAGGTAATGTGGCTGTCGCTCCATTGTGGACAAGTTGCCGTAACGCTGGCGGTTGCTATATGCAATATCAAGCAGGCAGCGACAGACTCTACTTTAGTGAGAACAATAAAGTCCGTTACATTACCTCACCCGATAATACAGCGACCGCGACATTAGGCACGCTTTATACCGCGGCTTCGCAAATTGGAAATATTTCTTTTACTCCAGATGGATCACAACTTTGGTATTTTAGAGGAGGGAGTGGACTGTACTGCCACGATATTTCATCGGGAAAATCTTGGTGCGATGATACCACGGATCACTATGCTATACGAACGGCTGCAGGATTTACATATACTGCCGGACCTAATCAGATCACGTGGAAAGATAATCAAACGATGTTCTTATCCACATACAATGGATTGATTTTGCAATTCAATCTGCCAACAGGGCCATAGTCTTTTGAAAGGATTTCATTTTTTTGGAGTTACCACTTAATCGGTTCTGGTTCTAACTCGACACCAAATTTAGCTTTGACGTCGGCACAGACTTGGGCCGCCGTTTTCCATACATCGTCAGCATTGGCTCCGCCGTGATTTACTAAGACCAAGGCCTGTTTTTCAAACATACCTACCGGTCCGAGTTTTTTGCCCTTCCATCCCGTTTGATCAATCAGCCATCCAGCTGCCAGTTTCGCGTGCCCTTCAGTCGCAGGGAAGCTCACGAGGGTGGGGTATTTCTTTAACAACTCATCTCGAACAGACACCGGGACAATCGGGTTTTTAAAAAAGCTTCCGGCATTTCCGATCACTTTAGGATCTGGCAATTTACTGGTGCGAATTTCACAAACAACTTTCGAAATATTTTTTGCACTATGAGGTAAGCCTTGGCGGTCAATTTCTTTTCTGATGTCACCATATTCGAGATGTATTTTAGCTTGTTTTGGTAAGCGGAAAACCACTTCCCAAATAAGATATCGTCCCGCGCCTTCTTGTTTGAAGAAACTATCCCGATAAGAAAAGCGACACTCTTTGTTTGAGAAAGTCTTCATTTCACCACTTTGTAAATCAATGCAAGTGACTTCGTGAAGGGTGTCTTTGACCTCAACGCCATAGGCACCAATATTTTGAATAGGGGCGGCGCCCACCGTTCCAGGAATCAGAGAGAGGTTTTCTAATCCCGCATATCCTTGTTCCAGGGTCCAATGAACGAACTCATTCCAAACTTCGCCAGCACTGGCTTTCACAATCCAGGCGTCACTATCTTCATGAAGTAATGATCGACCTTGGTTAGCAACTCGGATCACTAAGCCTTTTACGGTGCTTGGCAAAACTAAATTGCTGCCACCGCCAAGAATGCGCCAGGTAAGGTTTTTAAGGGACGTGTCATTGATCAAGGCATGAACATCAATGATGCTATGGAGTTCCGTATAAAGCTCTGCTGTTGAGCGAAGGCCCAAGGTGTTTAGACGGCTTAAATCAACATTGGAATGGATCTGCATAGGAAACAGATGATATTAGAATGCGCCGGCTTTGGCCATCATTCTTTCGAGGATTTCGTCTTTACCAATAAAGCAAATGCCAAGTCCCATGCCTTTGCTCCAGATAACTTCTGCAGCGACATTATGTATTCTTTGGAGTGATGTTAACTCGACTGTCAGATTTAAAAGGTCGCCTTTTTGAGGAATATAGTCACCGTCAGAAACTTCCAAGAAGGCTCCTGTCTTGGATAAGTTGCGAAGGCTGGCGGCTAAGGTGCCGATATGGCCATAGACCTCTATAAGGGCCTTTTCTTTGGTTTTATATCGCTTAGAGGTTTCACTCATCGCTGTCTCCAAGTGTTCCTACTCTATTATTGTCGGAAACAATCCTTGGATCTCTGAGTTAAAAAAACGCCAATCTCAAATTGAGACTAAATTCTGGACCTCACTTCTTAAGGTAGGTCAAAAATGAAAAAGGAATAGGCGATTCCACATCCCGCCGCTCTGTGAGGGTGAATAGATTTTCGTCAATTTCTGGGTAAAGGGTATCCCCCGAAAATTCACGATGGATAAGGGTCAGATAGACTTTATCTGTCAGGTTTTGCTCAAAAGCCTGCTTGTAAATTTCGCCACCGCCGATGATGAAAACTTCTTCGCCCCAAACGTCAGTCAATGTGGATGCCAGCTCTGTGGCCTCTTTTAAACTTGCAACAAAAACCACCGGGCTTTTTTCTGTTGATTCAAATTTTTGCTTAGAGGGGTCGCGAGTCACAACGATGTGATAGCGGTTTGGAAGGGCACGACCGTTGAAAGACTCGAAAGTTTTGCGTCCCATAATCATGACGTGTCCCTTGGTGGTATCGCGGAAAAACTTCATGTCTTCTGGAATATCCCAAGGCAGTCCGCCTTGAGATCCAATCACACGGTTTTCAGAGCACGCAACGATATGGGTTAAAATCATACGGCCACCGGAGCTTTGATGGCAGGGTGTGGATCGTATCCAATGATTTCGATATCTTCATATTTAAAATCAAAAAGATCTTTAACGTCCGGGTTCAGTTTCAATTGAGGAAGAGGGCGGAAGTCGCGAGTCAGTTGTAGTTGCGCTTGTTCCAAGTGATTGGAATACAAGTGCGCATCACCAAGAGTGTGAACGAAATCACCAACCTCGAGATTGCAGACCTGAGCGATCATGTGAGTTAAAAGGGCGTAGCTTGCAATATTGAACGGTACTCCCAAAAAGATATCCGCACTTCTTTGGTAAAGCTGGCAGGAAAGTTTTCCATTGGCCACATAAAACTGAAAGAACGCATGGCAAGGAGGCAAAGCCATCTTATCCACGTCACCCGGATTGTAAGCGACCACAAGCAAGCGGCGCGAGTCTGGATTTTTTTTGATTTGTTCAACGACGTTTGCAATTTGGTCGATGGCACGTCCGTCGGCAGTTTGCCAAGAACGCCACTGTTTGCCGTACACCGGCCCCAGATTGCCATTTTCATCAGCCCATTCATCCCAAATGGTCACATTATTTTCTTTAAGATAGCGGATGTTGGTGTCGCCTTTTAAGAACCACAAGAGTTCATGAAAAATAGAACGCGTATGAAGCTTCTTTGTTGTTAAAAGAGGGAAGCCTTCTTGAAGATTGAAACGCATTTGATAACCAAAAACAGAGATCGTTCCTGTGCCGGTACGGTCTTCTTTTTTGTTTCCATTCTCAAGAACAAACTTCATCAAATCATGATACTGTTTCATCGAATCTCCAGAGGTACGCCGTACCTTTTTGACATGCAGTGCGCAAAAAGAAACGCTCTGCTTTCAGTTTATTTCTTGGCCTTCTTTTGTCCATTTGAAAAATGATCCCAAATGAATTTGCCGCAGGGGCCTAACTCCCGAGAAGAGAGTTTCGCGATGTGCATATGACCTAAAGTTGGTTTTACTGCTAGCGGCACGAGGGAATTCTTCTTGATTTCTTCTGCGACCAGATGATCAGGCATTCGTCCCCAACCTAAACCAGCTTCAAGTAAGGCCTTTTTTGTTAGATAGTCCTGCACACTAATGACGTTGTGTGGGTTGATGATCCCCTGAGAACGCACCGAGCTTTTTACCGTGTTCGACATGATAATTTGCGGATATTCCGCCAAATGTTGATCCGTCGGTTTCTTTGTTTTCGCTAAAGGGTGTTTAGCGGAACAATAGGAAGACATTCGCACCGTAAAAAGCTCTTCTGTTTTCAATAGACCTCGCTCGTTGAATACGACGCCGAGTGCGAGATCGGCGCGATCCTCCAGAAGCTGTTCGTCGTTACTGAGGACGTCACTGATAATCTTAATTTCCGTTTGCGGAAATTTCACTGTGAACTCTTTCAGCATCGCTATGAGTTTCGGGAGGGGCCATAGCGTGCTGACAGAGATGCGGATTTCGGGTTCGTGTCCTCGTTTTAAAAAATCGGCGGTTTCTTTGACCTCTTGAAACTGAAAGATCAGTTCATCAGCCTTTTTGAGGAAGGCCCGACCTTTTGGTGTCAGTTCGGGGCGATACTGATCTCGGCTGAAAAGTTTAAAACCCAGTTCGTTTTCAAGAGTGCGCACAGCGTAACTAACTGCGCTTTGTGCGCGGTGGAGTTCCTGCGAAGCGGCCCGAAAGCTGCCGGTATTAACGATGGATCTTAAAACTTCAATTTGATCAAGAGTCATTGGTAAAAATATATCATAAATTTAGATCATGTTAATCAAAAAAATATAATTTTTTTAGATCATTTAAATGTGTAGTATTTTAACTGTTGAGAACAGAATTAAAAACGATACAACAGGAGTTTCATAATGAATAAAGCTAAAACCGCAGCCCGTTTGATCTATGGTCTATTGTGGGTTGTCTTTGGATTAAATTTTTTCTTAAACTTTTTGCCCCAACCCGCGGACGCCATGCCTGAGACAGCCATGAAGTTTCTGGGAGGATTGATGGCGGCTCCATACATGATGCCTATGGTGAAAGTGACTGAGATCACTGTTGGTATTTTGTTGCTGGCTAACATGGCGGTGCCATTGGCATTGGTGATGATTTCACCAATTGTTCTGAATATTTTGTTATTCCATACAGTCTTGGCTCCCGCAGGTGCGGCGATTGCCTTAGTTATGACCGCGTTTAACGTGTTCCTCGGCATTGCATATTGGAACAGCTTCAAGCCTTTGTTTAAAAAGGTCTAAAATAGACCCGTCTAAGACAACGGGGTCGAAAGGAGGATTTTATGATGTATCAACGAGTGTCAGATCAGCGAGGTTTTGCTGAGTTCGGAGGATGGCTTAAATCCTTCCACACGTTTTCTTTCAGCGATTACTACGATCCAAAATTCATGGGTTTTCGTGATTTGCGGGTGATTAATCAGGATTGGATTGCTAAAGACTCTGGTTTTCCAGCTCATCCTCATAGAGATATGGAAATTATCACCTATGTGTTGCAAGGGCAGGTCGAACATCAAGATAGCCTTGGTAACGTTGGGCAAATCAAAGCTGGTGAAATTCAAGTCATGCATGCGGGAACAGGTGTCCGCCATTCTGAATACAATCCCTCTAAGACTGAAGAGCTTCAGTTGTTTCAGATTTGGATTTTGCCGGACACTGTAGGTGTGAAGCCTGGATATACGCAGCAGTCTTTCCGTCGGGAAGAAAAACTGAATACGCTTCGTTTGCTAGCTTCCAAAGATGGTCGTGACGACAGTCAGAAGATTCATCAAGATGTGGATATGTATGCCTCCATTTTGGAGTCTGGAAAGACCCTAGAGTTCAAGCTGCGCCCTGAACGGGGCGTTTGGCTTCAGTTGGCGGAAGGCGAGCTTGAGGTGAATGGTAAAGTTTTAAAGTCTGGAGATGGTTTGGCTGTTGAAAATGAAGAAATCTTGCGTATCCAGGCACTGAAAGAGACCGAGTTTTTATTGTTTGATCTTAGATAGGGTGTTGACACGTTGTTAAAAAATGCGCTACCTATTCGGAATCTGTTAGGGAGTAGTTTTTTTATCGCAAGGTAAAAGCTTAAGCCGACATACTGAGTTCTGATCCTGAATTAAGGCAGGCTCCGGTTTAAGCGCAGGTATCTTTCCCGATGCCCTGTTAACGAGACTGACACGAATGTACAACTGTGCATCGTGCGGTCTCGTTTTTTTTGACCCCACGGTGTCGTAACCGATGAAGGGGCTTCATGGAAGCAATCATAAATTCTTTTTTGTTAGTAGCAGCCACTGAGATGGGGGATAAAACCCAACTTCTTGCTTTGGTATTAGCCACAAGGTTTAAAAAGCCGTGGACGATCATGGCTGGCATTTTAACAGCCACTGTTGCAAATCATTTGTTCGCCGCATGGGCGGGGGAGCGAGTTGCTGAGTTTGTATCTCCAGGAGTTTTGAAATGGATCCTGGCGTTGACGTTCTTCGCTTTTGCAGTCTGGATCTTGATTCCAGATAAAGACGATAGTGATGAAAGCAAAATGCGTTCAAGTCCATTTTGGACGACGGTTATTTTGTTCTTCGTTGCGGAGGTCGGGGATAAAACCCAACTTTCTACCGTGGCATTGGCGGCAAAATATCAGAATATCTGGTTGGTTACTTTGGGCACGACAATTGGGATGCTGTTCTCAGATGGGTTGGCGGTGTTCTTTGGTGAAAAACTCACGAAACGAATTTCAATGAAATGGGTTCATATTGCATCGGCAGTTCTTTATATTGGTTTTGGTATCGGAATTTTGTTGAGTTAAAAAATAAAAAAGGCACCTCGCGAGAGCGAAGTGCCTTTTCTTTGTTGAAAAAGTTAAGCGGCCTTTTTGTGCTTTTCGAACGGTATAACTTCCGCAGCAAGTGGATCTGCCTTCGGAGTTTTATCGCCATAGACAAACGTGTTCATTTCTTCAGTCGCATTTTTCATGACTGAAGCCTGAGTGTTGATCTCGGTCGCTGTACCTGCGATTTCTTCAGAAGAAGCTGCATTCGATTGTACTGAAGCATCTAATTGATTCATCGCTTTCGAAATCTGTCCAATGCCCGTGGCTTGTTCCTCACTAGCAGTAGAAATCTCTAAATTTAAGTCAGACACTTTTTTGACAGAGACCACGATGTTCTTCAAAACTTCGCCGGAGCGATCAGCTTGCTGTGTTCCGTGTTCAATTTGGGCAACGGATTCCTTGATAAGGCCATTGATGTCTTTTGCCGCAAGGGCTGAGCGTTGTGCAAGCGCGCGAACTGCTTCCGCCACGACAGCAAAGCCTTTTCCTTGTTCACCTGCGCGAGCAGCTTCCACCGCCGCATTGAGTGCTAGCAAATTTGTTTGGAAGGCGATGTCGTCGATAACATTGATAATCTCTTCGATCTTTTTGGAGGATGTGGAAATTTCTTTCATCGATTCAAGTAGGGCGGTCATTTCTTTTTCACCGTTAAGTGCGGCCTCTGAGGAAGCAGATGACAAGCTCGATGCTTGTTTTGCATTGTCAGAGTTCATACGCACCATGGAACTCATTTCTTCCAAAGCAGCGACGGTTTCTTCCAGAGATGCCGCAGAAGCGCTCGAAGATTCAGACAGGTTTTGACCCGCCAAAGAGAGCTGCTCAATAGCTGAGGCAACTTGTTCCCCCGATTTGTGCAGGCGGGCAGAGATCTCGGCCACGGATTTAGAGATATAACGGGCAATATAGACTACAGCCGCAAGTAGTACCAGGGTTCCTATGATTGCAATAAGAACTTGTGTCCAGATCATACTATGCGCTTGCGCCATGACTGTGGATAATGGTGTGCGAATGATCAAAGCCCATGGCGCACCTGTGTTGCCGATATTGATTGGTGATACGACATAGAGACATTCTGTTTTTAGTTCTGGATCGACTCCAGTCACAAC
>JBLMWG010000196.1:0-10579 GCA_050257115.1 Bacillota bacterium | reverse complement strand
ATTTAATGTGCTTTAACGCCTCTTCTGGAGTCACACCCATTGGTACGAAATCTGTGATCACACCGACTTCACCTTCGAAGTCTGTCCCGTGAGCAAAGTCACGTTGTGGAATATCTTCAGTCGAGGCCAAGAACTGACCACACTCCCCTTGATACATCAAAGGCACTGTCGTCAAAGTTTCTGGCAAAGCCGCATTACGGGCCTTACGCACAAGTTTAATATGATAGATAAATGCTGAACCATCCGCAAACAACCACGTGCGTGGCAACGCCGAATGGAAATCATTTTCGTTTACAGGGAAAGCACCGGATGCCTTCCCTTCGTTCAAGTCATTATAAAGCTTTTTCAAATCAGCTTCTTTGGAAGACCATGCTTCCATTGCTTCACGCAAGTTTGGGGCAACGTGAGTTGCCTTGACTGCGGTTTTTAAATCACGGCTGATAACACACAATTCGCCGTCCAAGCTTTTCGCTGATTTCAGAGTACCCAGTTTCACAGTTTATCCTTAGTCAAAAGTAACCAATAAGTTTGCGCCAACAGCACGATAGTCTTTTAAGCTATTGCCGTTGCTTTTTGCAACTTCGCCACTTGCACTCTCATAATATAAATTAACACCAAAATTCGGAGCAAATTTGAAAGCCGCACCAATGACGATTGGAACCAATGGAGATTTCACATCACTCACTTTACAACCAACCGCATCGCACTTTTTGTCCAGATTCATACCCAAGTTCACACCGGCATAAACACCCGCATATTCTTCGAACTTGTACATAACAGTCACCGGAATATCCAAGTAGTTCATTTCGATTTTATTGTCTACGCCAGAAATCTGTTCGGTGATGGGGCGTTGAGTATAAAGCATGCCAGTACGCAAGTTCCACGGACCAGACAATTTCAAAATACCAAAAGCCCCGAATTGCATTGCAGTTTGGGATGATGTCGAAGCACCGGCCGCATCAGAATCACCTGATTGCGAACGAATACCTACCTCAAGACCATAATTTAAATCCGCGAGAGCTGCGGATGAGAAAAGACCGGAAGCCAATAAAAGCGAGAGTGCTATTTTTTTCATAAGAATCTCCTTACGGAAAAAGTCTCCCATAAGTTTTCTTATTTATCAAAACACCACACGGCATTCAGGCCCATTTCGTTCAGGGCATCATTATTAGAGATCTGAGCATGTTCCAGGGCCAGATGATGAGGCTCAACTGTGCCACGAGCCATCAAGAAAATGATCAAGATCGGAAGAATAATACGCAGTGCCACTTCGCCTCGTCTAGCCGGATGCGGTGAATACTCATCCTTCCAGTTTCCAAAATCCAAAGAACGAATCAGCATGTGTGCAAGAACAAGCAATACGATTGTAATGACGGTATAAATCGCCGTCTGATTTACCGGCAACGTATGCCACTGCTCCCAAAGCGTTTCAAAATTCCAGGAAGAGTATTCTGCGAAGCGCATTCTTTTGCCATGCAAAGCATAGAAAAAAAAGTCGGCATAAGTAAATAGACTGATTAAAATCCACACCAAGCCAAAGTATGTTTTATAGACCAAATACATCCATTTAGGCCACTTTTCAGAAAATGCCTGCGCTAGTAAAACAAAAATGACTGGAATAAATAGAAATCCGAACACTAGGATATCAAAGCGCGCTCCGACCAAAAATGCTTGCAACACTTCAACCAAACTGGTCTCTTCGACCTTTGCAAAGCCGGCGAGCATGAATAAATTCAAACGATAGAGCGTCATGAAAATAATCATGGCGACCGACAACTTCATGAGCTTAACCAAAACTTTCGTGGAAAAGCGCAGTGAAAAGATAAATCTACTCGGCATAGAAAAGTCCTTTGACTGATTCGGTGATCGGGAAAAAAATGAGCCTCAACAGGAGTCAGTATATGTCCTCATTTACACTTTACAACTATTTTCGAAGCTCCACTTCCTTCCGCGCACGCGCAGCTTTGATCATGAAGAACATTTCGTTTGAATATAAGCCCATCAATCTACTCAAGGGTGAACAACATTCTCCAGAGTACAGAAAGCTCAATCCACTGGGAGGCATTCCAACCCTAGTGCATAATGAAAAAGTCATACCAGACTCAATCGCGATTCTTGAATACATCGAAGAAATCGCCCCGACGCCAGCATTACTACCGCAAGATCCATATCTCCGCGCACGGGTTAGACAAGTCTGCGAGATTGTGAATTCCTCCATGCATCCTTATGGAAATCTAAAGGTGCTTAAGTATTTGGGCGAAGCACACAGCTACACTCAAGAACAAAAAGATCAATGGGTGCAAAAGTGGGCGATTCAAGGTTTAGAAGCTCTAGAAAAAACTTTACCTGATTTCGCAGGCCAATACTGCTTTGGTGATACTATTACGATGGCTGACATTGTGGTTTACCCACAAATTATCACCTGCCAGCGCTTCCACGTTGATCTGTCGAAATATCCAACAGTGATGAAGATCTTTAATAACTTGGATAAACATCCGGCATTCATGAAAGCCCATCTAAGCCGTCAGATCGATACTCCCGAAGAGTTCCGCAACCCCTAGTAATGAAAAAGGCACCGTAAGGTGCCTTTTAATTACTACCGATGAAGATGAAGTTCCACTTGTCGATCACTGGGATGACGATAAACACCAGCATGCTGACATTAAGCCACATGAAGAATGCCAACCACCGCTCTGTACCTTTGGATTTATTGTAGCGGTAAAGTTCCTGCAACACTTTGAAGACAAAGGGAATTGTCAGCAAGATATACAACCAGCTTGCATGAACAAACAATGGAGCTGCCAACGCCACACCCACGTATGCAAATGTGTACAAGGCAATTTGGCTCAAAGTTTTTTCAATTCCACGTACGACAGGTAAAACGGGAATACCACCAGCTGCATAATCATCTTTATAACGAATCGCCAACACCCAGAAATGTGGCATTTGCCACAAGAACATAATAAGGAACAGATAGATCGATTCAGAGTTGAAAATATCAGGATTGGCTGCCGCATACCCGATTGTTACTGGTAATGCTCCGGGGATTGCTCCCGGCACCGCTCCGTACGCCCATTTTCTTTTCAAATAAAGAGTGTAAGGGCCGTTATAGAAAACCACGCAAACCAAGCCAACCCAACCAGCCACCGGCTCAACTTGGAAAAGTAACTGAAGACCTACGAACAGAAAGGCAAACGACAAAATACCCGCTGCCGCTGGCTTCAATCGACCAGACGGAATAGGACGGTTCGCTGTTCTTGGCATTTTGCAGTCGATTTTCCAGTCTTGCACTTGGTTCAACGCAAGAGATCCCGAACTAAGGAAATAAATCCCTAGCAAGGTTTCAAGGAAGTGTTTCCACTCAAAAGAATGTTCGATCTGAAAACCGGTGGCATAGCCGGCCAGTCCCGCGAGGACCGAAAAAACGACTATGCCAAATTTGGTAAGATCCGCGTATAGTTTTAACACGGCCTTAAAGAGGACTTACCTCAGCAACGCGAGTAACAATATCCACGACGCTAAAGAAAAGAAGAACAATCAAGAAGAAAAAGCCAGATCCGAAGATCACACGGTTCATATTGTTATCGTCTTTCAAGTGCATGAAATACAACAATACTAACGTTGCTTTAACTGCTGCGATCAAGAAAGCGATCGGAGCCGCCAAGGCACCCAAAACTTCGTGGAATTGATGAGCCACAACTGTCAAAACAGTCAGGCCAAACAATGCCCCCGCAACTTTCAAATACATTGAAGTTGGGGAAATATGCGGCTGAAGAACATTTGGATCGTATTTTTGATTATTGTTTGCTGCCATTGTTAACCCACCAAATAAAGAAGAGGGAATAGGAAGATCCAGATCAAGTCGACGATATGCCAGAAGATACCAACACCTTCAACTGGAAGCCAGTATTGAGAGTGGAAATCTCCACGAACAGTTCTGATCAACAACCAAGTGATCATACCCATACCGATCAACACGTGAAGACCATGAAGACCTGTCATGCAGAAGTAGAAACCAAAGTACATACCAAGGTTTGCATGTTCTGCGTGAGTTTTTGCTAGATCTAAGAAACGACCTGGGTAAAAGCCCAAGTGGAATTTATGAGTCCACTCAAAGTACTTAATAACCATGAAGATCGCGCCGCAAAGAACTGTTGTTGCCAACGCCATTGCCGCTTGCTTCGTTTTGTTTCTTTGGATCAATTGGATCGAAATCGCCATTGTGAAAGAGGAGAAGATCAGAACCAGAGTATTGATGAAGCCCAATCTCCAATCCAACTCTTTCGCACCTTCTGCGAACATCGCCGGATAAATCACGTGGAAGATACCATAGCCAACCAGGATCGCGCCGAACATAAGGATCTCGGTCACCATGAACAACCAAATACCTTGTTTACCGCTGTCGTACTCCTGAGTCGCATCTTTAAAGTGATGCGACACATGTGCTGAATGAGGATGTGTAATGTTATCTGTACTCATAAGGCCCCGCAGTTACTACTGGTTCAACATCGAAGTTAAAGTGAGGAGGTGGAGAAGACGTTTGCCACTCAAGAGTTTTACCACCCCAAGGGTTCATCGGAGCTTTCTCACCTTTTCTGATACCCTGAACGATCGTATAAAGACCGATCAAGAAACCAGTTAGAATCAACCAAGATCCAACAGTCGAAATTTTATTCAATGGTTCATAGGCTGGAATATAGTCGAAATATCGACGTGGCATACCCATCGCACCCAAGATGAATTGAGGGAAGAACGTCACGTTGAAACCGATAAAGATGAACACGAAAGACATACGAGCGCCAGCTTCGTTGAACATCTTACCGAACATTTTCGGGAACCAGTAATAGAAGCCACCCATCAATGCCATCAGCGTACCACCGACCATCACATAGTGGAAGTGAGCTACCACAAAGTATGTATCGTGGAAATGAACGTCAATTGGCAGAGTCGCAAGCATGATGCCCGTCACACCACCGATCGCGAACAAGAACAAGAAGCCCAACGCGAACAACATCGGAGAGTCGAAACGCACAGAACCTTTGTAGATTGTTGCTACCCAGTTGAACATCTTAATCGCTGTAGGAACACCCACTAGCATTGTAATGAACGAAAAGATGATGCCGGCAGTTGCAGACTGACCAGATACGAACATGTGGTGACCCCAAACGAAGAAGGACACCGCTGCGATACCTAGAGAAGAATATGCGATCGCCGTATAACCGAAGATCACTTTGCGAGAGAACGTCGCGATCAACTCGGAAACGATACCCATTGCTGGAAGGATCATGATGTAAACTGCTGGATGCGAATAGAACCAGAAGAAATGTTGGAACAATACCGGGTCACCGCCAAGCGCAGGATCAAAGATACCAACACCAAACAATTTTTCA
The DNA here is from genome assembly GCA_050257115.1 of Bacillota bacterium. Lineage (GTDB taxonomy): Bacteria > Bdellovibrionota > Bdellovibrionia > Bdellovibrionales > Bdellovibrionaceae > Bdellovibrio. The sequence continues at coordinate 5,189 of JBLMWG010000196.1, read as the reverse complement.
GCCGCCAACAACAACAAGGTGATACCCAAAACTGGAGTCGCCAACATTTGCAAAATTGCAGTTGAGTAAAGAGCCCAAACAAACAAAGGCATACGGTGCATAGTCATACCCGGAGCTCTCAGTTTGTGAACCGTTACGATGAAATTCAAACCCGTTAGGATTGAAGACATCCCCATAATGAAGGCACCCAAAACCATCAAAACAGTCGCAGTACCCGTACGGATTGAGTACGGAGTATAAAACGTCCAACCGGTATCGATTTTGTGAGTGAAGAAAGTTGCGATGGCCAAAGCCGCACCCGCCATAAAGCAGTACCAGCTTGCCAAGTTAAGCTTAGGGAAAGCCACGTCCTTCGCACCGATATGAATCGGAAGGAAGAAGTTACCTAGAATTGCCGGGATACCAGGAACGATAACCATGAAGACCATGATAGCCCCATGATATGTCAGCACTTGGTTGTAAACGTCGCCGCTTTTCAAAATTTGTCCAACACCTTGTACTGTGTTTGGAGCAAAAAGCTCCAAACGAAGAAGCAAGGCCATAACCCCGCCGACAAAGAAAAAGAACATAACTGTGATCATGTACATAAGGCCGATGCGTTTATGATCGACAGTCGTCAACCAAGACCACAAGCCTTTTTCATGATTCAAATAATTTTCGCCGTGAGCTGATGATGAATGACCCATGAGCTACACTCCTTATTTACTACTCAAGCTTTTAACGTACTCAACAAGTGCGTTTAGCTCGTTTTCGTTAATCTGACCCTGGAACGTCGGCATTACGCCGTGAGGGAAACCTTTTACAATTTTGGCATTTGGCTGAAGGATGGATTCGCGAACGTAATTTTCGTCAGCGACAACTTTAGATCCATCTTCCAAAACAACTTCATGACCAAAAACTTGGAACAATGAAGGACCCACCTTTACAGCTGGGTTGTCCACAGAGTGGCAAGATGCACAAGCTTTCAAAGCGAACAATTTTTCACCACGCTTCGCAAGTGGCAATTGCCCTTCTTCTTGGCCTTCTTCCATGTACTTATCGAACTCTTCACGAGTCACAACACGCAATTTACCGATCATGCCGGAGTGAGAAGTACCGCAGTACTCAGCACAGAACACGTGGAACTCACCCAGCTTTTCAGCGCGGAACCACAATGCTGTATAACGACCTGGCACGGCATCTTGCTTAATACGGAAGCTTGGAACGAAGAAGGAGTGGATCACGTCTTGAGACGTCAATAGCAACTTCACATCTGTGTTCACTGGAACAACAACTTCATTAACTGCCTTAAAGCCGTTCTTGTATTCAACTTCCCAAGCCCATTGTTTACCAAGGACGTTAATTTCAAGAGCGTCTTTCGGCATAGTTCTCATGCCGTGATAGATGTACCAACCCCAAGCAAACACCGCCAAGAAGATTACAAGTGGAATAAAAGACCACAAGAACTCCAATGCTGTACTGTGAGAGATGTACGCCGTTTTATCGTTGTCGGATTTACGTTTGTACTTAAATACAAAGTAGATCATCCCACCGATCACGAGTACGCAGGCGATGAAACTTGTAATCAGCAAGAATCCGTAAAGATTGTCCACCTGCTTGGCAATCTCGGTTCCTTGCGTTGGCATGAAGGATTGGGCCTTCGCAATATTAAACCACATCATGTACCTTTATCTCCCCGCCGAATTTTTCTTCGCTCTGCGCGAGCGAATATAAAGCGGCAATAACCATAAAACCATCACCAGAACCATCAACGCGCCACCCAGTTTCATTACACTAACTGCAGCGAGCGAATACTTGCTCTTGTGTGGATCATACTTAAAACAATAGAGCACTAAGCTGTCGACGAACGTACCGATCTTACCTTCGGTCGCTTCATTCAAAGCCAGCTTGATATCCTGAGGATTAAACATAATCCCCGGCAAATAACGTGAAACCGTGCCGTCAGGAGAAATTACAAGCGCCGCCGAAGCATGAGCCCAATCCTTCTGAGTTTCATCCCATTTAAACTTAAAACCGATCGCCTCTGTGAATGTCTTCACCTCAGAGTCTGTTCCCGTAAGGAAATGCCAACCCTTTTCAGCACCATCGCGACCGTACAACTTCATGTACATTTCTTTTTTATGAGCTGCAATTTCAGGCGTCTCTTTAGAGTCAAAGCTGATAGACACCACTTGATATCTGCCACCCACTGACCACTCTTTTTCCATCAATTTCAATGCATCCGTCAGACCATTAAGATGGAAATTACACAAACCAGGACAGGAAAAATATACCGGAGAAATAATCACCGGATGTTTCCCATCAAAATAAGAGCCCAAAGTAACTTCTTTACCGCTCTCATCGTTGAACTTCATATTCAGATCAAGCTTAGACCCAAGCTTTTCACTGATCCCGACATCTTGAATTTCTCGGGGGCGCTCGTTCGCTGCCATCCCCGCTTCCGGGCCACTATACGCATAAGAGCCAGTTGCTGAAAACAAAACGAGAACAGTTCCAGTCAGAACCATTCCCATTGTTTTTGCTTTCAAAACAAACTGATTTCTTAGCATTGATAACTTCCTAATTACTGCGCAGTTTTCGCAAACTCAGCAACTTTAGCAGGATCGTCTTTAGATTTGTTGTTCGTGATAGATTCGATGTAGTGAAGAACAGCCCAACGGTCTGCAGGCTTAAAGTGCCCAAAGGCAGCCATAGAGGAACCAGGGATACCATGTTGCACTACTTTATAGTGAGCAATAATACCTTCACCTTGAGTCCATTTACCTTCAACGAAGTTACGTGGCTTTGGATTTAGAGCCGCACCCGCAGCGCCATCACCTTTACCAGCATCACCGTGGCACATAGCACAGTTCGTTTTGAAAAATTTCTGACCATAAGCAGTGATTTCAGGAGTAGAAACCCATGGTTCTTTGACCGTCGTGATATCAAAAGCAGGACCTGCAGCTGCTGCAGGAGCGTTTGGATCAACTACGTTTTCTCCCAAATCGACACCCTTATTGATAACTACTAGGTAAAAGAAAAATGCAAAAACGAATACCATTGAAAAGGTAAACGCAATTAAACCACCACGGTTATAATGATCTTTATTCTCAGACATAGGCCGGCACTCCCAAGGGGACGCAAAAAAGTTTTGTCACAGTATTGTAATTTATTGTTAGTTAAGTACCGGAAAACCCTAGGGACCGCAACAAATTACACCGCTGCTGTCTAGTTGTGTTTTTGCGCAACGCAATATATTGCTGCCGCAACCGCCACCTAACAAACAATTTTTAAATTAAAGAACGATTCCACCATCAACACTTAAAATAGCGCCGTTGATGTAAGAGGCTTGTTCGCTTGATAAAAACAGGACTGCATTGGCAATGTCCGCCGTTTCGCCAAGCCGCATCACCGGAACCTTCGCAGCCATGGCATCAATCGCCTCTTTCGGCATCGCTTTAGTCATCGCCGTGTTGATAAAGCCTGGAGCAATCCCATTGGATGTAAAACCTTTACGCCCCAATTCCTTACCCCATGTCTTGGTCATACCAATCACACCAGCTTTTGCCGCCGCATAGTTCGTTTGACCAAAATTGCCATACAATCCAACCACGGAGGAAATATTGATGATGCGTTTGTTGTTGGAGTTCGGGTTGAATTTCTCCAGAAGACTTTTTGTTACATTGAAAAGACCTGTCAAATTTGTACTGATCACAGCATCCCAGTCTTCCGGGTTCATCTTTGCAAATGATTTATCACGAGTGATACCGGCGTTATTCACCAAGATATCCACGGCCCATGGCAAAGCTGCTACCGCCTGTGCCACTGACTGGCGATTCGTAATGTCTACTTGTGTAAACTGAACTTGAGCTCCAAACTTTGCAAACTCTGCTTTGGCTGCCTGCAAAGCTTGTTCAGAGTAATCCCAGACAGCAACATTGCCACCAGCCTCAAGAAAACTTTGTGTAATTTGAAATCCAATACCTGCGGCGCCACCAGTAACGATGGCATTTTTATTTTTGAAGTTATACGTGATGTTTGTCATCCCACCACGGTACGCTCCCCCCTATATACAGGCAAGCAGATACAACTGACTTAAGTCGGGCTTGTACATTGGTAATTTCGGAAACCGCCTCTTGTCATGTAAACTGACAGACATGTACAAAATCCTCGTCTGCAGCACTATGATCCTCCTTTTGGCTTCCTGCCAAAAGGACAACCTATTGGGGCCCGGCGATGAAAACCATCTGGCCAGCGAAGCGCAGGAATCCTGCGGCTTTGTTCAAAACGTCTACGGCGCACGCGTGTCCTGGAAAAACAAACTCCCGATTCAACTTTATATCGCCAACGACTTTCCACCCGAGTATGAACCCAGTCTTCGTTCGGCCGCTCACACCTGGGAAGAAGCCGCAGGCATGACTCTATTTAACATCTCCGAGGGCTCCACAGACTCAACAAGCAGCGCTAAAAATGGCACCAATCTAGTGTCCTGGAATTCCACGTGGGATGAATCCAAAAAGGATCTGCAAGCGGTGACTTCCCTCTATTGGAATGGAACTCAAATCAACGAAGCGGACCTCGCAGTAGACGCACGTTACTTTTCCTACTTTACGGATCAGCCTGAAGCCAATACTGATCAAGTGCATCTGCAAAGTCTTTTGCTCCACGAACTAGGACACGTCCTGGGCTTAAAGCATCGAAACGTTCTTCCCACCGTTATGTGGCCCATATTAGACAGCTCCATAAAGCGTGACAGTTTGTCTGACAGCGATATCAAATCTTTGAAATGCGAGTACTAAGATGAAAAAACACACTCATCCCGTAAAAAGATCTGCCCGCATACTGATGATCGCCATCGGATTGGCGGCACTCCCTTTCGCGGCCTCAGTCATCAGCCAAAAGATCTCCCAAATTCGTAAGATTGCTTCTTCAGAGAATACGTCATCGGATGCTTCCTATAGCATGGATCTATCAGACGCCTCTCCAGGGGAATTCAATAAAGCATTTAAATATCAAATGCTCAAAGATGCGAAGGTCACAGATTTCAGTGAAGGAAAAAAATTGGTTCTCGGAGCCTTCCTCATGCGCGATCACTCCGGAAATAAAGTCAACGTGTGTGACAAGTACCCTACAATTCAGCTCACTTTCACAGCTGATGGTATCGCCATCGCCGGCGAGCCAGTCACGCAAAAAATTACAGTCCCATGCAA
>JBLMWG010000195.1:0-11285 GCA_050257115.1 Bacillota bacterium | reverse complement strand
TGGATTGAATTTTTTTAGAGTTTCCAATACCAAGGCGTGCTTTTGAGCGCGTTGTTCATCTTCAGTAAGATGTTGCCAGTTACAACCGCCACAAACATTTGCCACTGGGCAAGGTGGTGTTCTGCGCGAAGGTCCAGGTTTTAGAATATCGATAATCTTAGCCTCGGCGAAGTTTTTCTTGGCCGTTGTAATTTCAACGAGCAATTCATCTTCGGGAGCAGCAAGCGGTACAAAAACAACAAGGCCATCGTGGCGGGCGATGCCCGCGCCTCCGATGGCCATTTTCTCGATCTTAACTGTGATACGAGAATGAGTAGTCATGAACTACACGTTGCAGATTTCGTGCTTTTCGAAGAACAAAGCAAGTTCGCGAGCAGCTGATTCAACAGAGTCAGAACCGTGAACTGCGTTTTCGCCTACGTTGTCGCCGAATTTAGAACGAATAGTTCCAGGAGCTGCTTTTTTAGGATCAGTTGCACCCATGATTTCGCGATTTTTCAAAACTGCGCCTTCACCTTGCAAGCACATCAACATAACTGGACCAGAAGTCATGAAAGAAACAAGTTCGCCAAAGAATGGACGAGCTTTATGTTCAGCGTAGAATTCACCAGCTTTTTCAGCAGTCAAAACTGTGATTTTTGCAGCAGCGATTTTCAAACCGTTTGCTTCAAACATGCTTACGATGTCACCGATAGCATTTTTTTTCATAGCGTTTGGCTTGATGATTGAGAATGTTTGTTCGATAGCCATTAGATATCTCCTTAGTTAATTACAAATAGTTGAAAAAATATCGAAGAACTTAGGGGTTTTAACGAATTGAGTAACACATGTCCACTCCTTCGTTTGACCAGTAATCAGATTCTGAACTTTTACGATCGTTTGAACCGCTATATCAGAGCCCTCAGTCTTTTCGCCAAAGTCTTGGCTGACAATTTTATAGCGATAATCCAAATCCAATAAGTCTAAAGTATCTTCAACATCTGCAGTTGCCAGAGCGCTAAGTTCTTTAATGTCGCCAGCATGGGCTGTTGAAGCCATGAGCAGTGCTATGACTAAAAACTTCTTCATGGGAGTCTCCTTAAAGTGGCCTCTAGATAGACTGCTGAGATATCTTATGTCAATAAAAGGAGTAATAATTTAAAGGAGTTAGGGATTTAATGTTAGGGTTATGTCTTGTTTTCATAATCCTTATTTTAAGGTCGTGTTAAACGGGGCTGGATGACATCCAACCCCGGGAAGTGCCTAAATTTTAGGACGATGGATTGCGTACTCTTCAAGCGCATTTATGATGTGGTACAGGGAGCTGCTTTTGGAAGAATTCCCTGACAAGGTATCTTGGGCGGAAAGCTGGTCGTACCACATGCCTTTTTTTGGGGTGCCAAAGAATTTGAACAAAGTATCCATGGCTTCATCTGCACCTGCGGCATACGAAGCCGCTTGTGCGGCAGGAACCTCAGTTCCCAGGCGTGCGGCAGCTTTGATGCGCTCACCTTGAGGCCAAAAGCGGGACGAAACTGTTTTTGGCGTGTAGTCACTCCACATTTCGTCGTACACGACTTTGCGCTCACGGGACGTCCCATATGTCTCTGCCAAATTGAACAATTGATGGCGGATCTTCATGGTGTCTTTTCCAGTGAGTTCATCATATAGAGAAAACAACCATGACCATTCATATTGGTGTCCGGGTTCATAAATAAACTTTCCATTTTCACGCAGATGATTCCAATTTTCGTCGAAATATTCACCGAGTACCTGAGTTTGCGGATCAATGAACTTTTTTAGAGCTAAATTCGCAATTTCATCTGCGAGATCGCGCCATTCTTGATCTTTGTCGACTTGCATCCAGGCGATCGCGGATTCAAACATATGCATGTGTGGATTAGATTTGTAAGATACAGCTCCTTTTTCATCCAGCTCAGTAAATCCACCAGCCGTTACTTTGCGGTCGCGGTAAAGATATTTGACCAACTCTTTGGCGCGGCTTTTGTATTCGGCCTTTGGTTCAAAAGTGTAGGCTTGGGCCAGACCAAAGAGTGCGAAGGCTTGCGTGTAAAGATCAGGGTTGTGGTTTTTCGGAGTTCCGTCGGGGTTAACAGAATAAATGAATCCACCATTTGGCGTGGAGAATTTTTCGATCATGTACTTAGTGCCCTGATTAATCGCGATACTTGCGACATCCTTGGATACGCAACCCATGCGGTATCCCGTCAGGAATGAATAGATTTGGCGAGATTGAACCATTGCACGGCGTGGGAGGTCCATGGGTTCGCCGTCAAATGTTAAGCTTTCGACGAAGCCACCCCGAACAGTATCAATGCCCTGCTTGCTCCATAATGGAAAAACATCTTGGGTAAGCCATTTAATTGAAAATTCAATTCGTTGTGCTGGAGTAGAAGCCATATTGATCTCGCAATTTCCTGCTGTTAAATATCTATAACAGCAGAATTGAATTCGCCGATCATTTGGTCAAGTATCGTTTGCAGTTTGGCGCGTGCGGTTGCAGGCGCCGACAGGCCACAGAGAGATTTATCTAGGGTTTTAAATAAAACTTATAGAGTGCACCGGTATCGACATAGCCGTCTTCAAAGTTGCAGCGATCAAGGTGTTGCCATTCTTCGTTAGCCCAAAAATCGATGATTTCCGGTTTACCATTTAAAAGACGACATAGCTTAAAGCCCGGAGTGCCAAAACCGTGGGTTTTTAAGTCTTTGGCAACGAAAACTTGTTGGGATTCAAAAGCACTGCATTTCTGATTTTCGCAGGATTTTGAATAAAGTTCGTTGAAGTCTGAGTTATAACAGTACTCAGATTCTGTCACTTTTTCTTGAAAGTCTGTGAAGGAGCGAATTTTTCCTGACTCACATGTGAGCGCAAGAGCATTCGTTGCAAAAAACAGAATGACCAAGGTGCTATTTAAGATACGTAGCATCGCGTGCTCCCTTTAAGATTGTGGCTTTGGGAATCCACACATTTCCATTTTCGCAGGAATAGTTAGAGTCATAAAAACCGCAGCTTTTTCCCCACGAATTTCGGACTAGATATTCGCATTGCCCAGATTTTTGATTGAATCTGCGGCCAACAATTAGACTGGAGTGATCTGCGAAACCGTCCTTTGTACGTGCATCGTCAAGGATGCTTGAATTGTAAGAAAACTCTACAGGATTTTTTGCAGATAATTGCGCATCGATCTTTTTGCCAAAAGACGAATCGTTCAAATTAAACATATATGACATCTCAAGATTTTTTCCACTGATTCGATTCTTGCAAGTTTTGTCGACCAGCTTTTTGAAGTAGTCATCTCGAGAATATTGCGACAAAATAGCACGCACGTCTTCGAACTTAGCATTAGGAAACATGCTTTTGGAGTTTTTATAAAACTGCTCGCAGCTGATTTCGCCCTGAACGGCAAGTCTTCCCATATTATCAACTGCAGTCAGGCGAGTTTTCAAATCAGCTCCTGAGTTGTCTTCGCTCGGTAAGTCTTTTTCCAGGCAATAGCCGACTTTCTTTGATTTCTTAAATGCACCAGTGATGAGACCTCCACTGAACTTATCTTCTGTTGTACCAAAAAGGCGAAGAGCATCAGAAAGTAGGTCTTGATTGTAAGATAGAGCAATGTCAGCTGCGGATACGCGTTGTTTGAGCTTGTATGAAACCAGATCCGCGACTGTGAAAGCGTAGCACCATCCCATAGAATCCTGACTTCTGGGAGGTCCCATGGCTGGTCGGAGATCTACGCTGGTACAGCTTTTTCTTTCTTGGGCCATCGAATTGCGACCGACATTGATAAAGTTGTTGAGGATGCCAGGGTTAGGGAGTGGGGCAGATCTAGTGGATTTCATGTAGTTCTTAAGATCGGCAACCAGGTTTTGAACATCACCATACTGGGCATAGTTTTCTATTTGCGCGAGTCGTCGATGCACTTCCGCCTGTTGGGTTGCAGTGAGCATTCGAATATAGAAGTCGTCGTTTACATTCTTTTCACTCAAATTGATACACTTTTTAATGAGCTTTCGGGCGTCTGAAATTTGAGAACTGACGTCTTTATCGCGAACTGACTTTGCGATAGACAGATTGATATCTCGTAATTCTGAGTTTGCAGTTCGGCAATCAGCGGAATATCCGTTTTGAGCATAAAACTGTAATGAAAAAATCAGCGCGACTAAAACGTAAAGCATGCATATTGTTCGGTTTTATCGGCAGACTACTGAAGAAATTGATGATGGATCTCGATCATAGTCTAGGCATAAAAAAACCCACGGGATTACACCGTGGGTTTTGAAAGTTCATCTAGAAAGATAAACTACTCCGGCGATACCCCGGAGTGTAGGCAACTACTTTTTAAGCATAGATTGCATTGTCACGCCCATGTCCGCAGGGGAACGAGAGATCTTGCAACCTGCAGCTTCAAGAGCCGCGAACTTCGCTTCTGCTGTCCCTTTACCACCACTGATGATGGCACCAGCGTGACCCATACGTTTACCAGCTGGAGCCGCAGCACCTGCGATGAACACTGTGACAGGTTTTTTGAAGTGAGCTTTGATGTATTCAGCAGCTTCCTCTTCCGCAGAACCACCGATTTCACCGATCATGATAACACCGTCAGTGTCTGGATCTTCATTGAACATTTTAAGAACGTCGATGAAGTTTGTTCCGTTCACTGGGTCACCACCGATACCTACACAAGTAGATTGCCCGATACCAAGTGCCGTCAATTGACCAACGGCTTCATAAGTCAATGTACCAGAACGTGAAAGAACGCCGATACGGCCTGGCTTATGGATGTGGCCTGGCATGATACCAATTTTGCATTCGCCTGGAGTGATAACGCCTGGGCAGTTAGGTCCGATCAAACGAGTGCGTTTACCCTTCATGTATTCTTTTACTTTAACCATATCTAACACTGGGATGCCTTCAGTGATACAGATCACAAGATCTAAATCAGCATCAACAGCTTCCATGATAGAGTCTGCAGCAAATGGAGGTGGAACGAAGATCACGGAAGCGTTGCAACCAGTTGCAGCTTTTGCTTCTTTCACAGTGTTGAACACTGGAAGACCAATGTGAGTTGTGCCACCTTTACCTGGAGTCACGCCACCAACCATTTTAGTTCCGTATGCCAATGCTTGCTCAGAGTGGAAAGTACCTTGAGCACCAGTGAAACCTTGGCAGATTACTTTTGTATTTTTATTAATAAGAATTGCCATGTTCGCTTATCCTTTAATCGCAGCAACGATCTTTTTAGCTGCATCAGTCAAGTTGTCGGCTGGAGTGATATTCAAGCCAGACTCTTTCAACATTTTTTTACCAAGTTCTACGTTTGTACCTTCGAGGCGAACAACCAATGGAACTTTCAAGCCAAGCTCTTTAGAGGCAGCGATCACACCTTCTGCAATGATGTCACATTTCATGATACCACCGAAGATGTTAACCAAGATGCCTTTAACGTTTTTGTCTTTAAGGATGATTTTGAACGCTTCAGTTACTTTCTCTTTGTTAGCGCCGCCGCCCACGTCCAAGAAGTTTGCTGGCTCAGCACCATGCAATTTGATGATGTCGAGAGTCGCCATCGCAAGACCTGCACCATTCACCAAGCAACCGATGTTACCATCAAGTTTGATGAACGCTAGGTCGAACTTAGAAGCTTCAATTTCAGAAGGTTCTTCTTCGTTCAAGTCGCGCATTTCAACGATGTCTGGATGTCTGAAAAGTGCATTTGAATCGAAATTCATTTTTGCATCTAGAGCTAAGATATCATTTTCTTTTGTTACAACTAGTGGGTTGATTTCGGCGATAGAGCAGTCAGTTGCCACGAATGCGTTGTAAAGACCTTGGAAGAATTTAACTGCTTTATTTACAAGAGCTGGGTCCATTCCGATTTGGAATGCCAATTCGCGAGCTTGGAAAGGCATCAAACCAACAGTTGGGTCGATGTCTACTTTTTTGATCGCGTTTGGATTGTGTTCAGCAACTTCTTCGATATCCATACCACCTTCGGAAGAAGCCATCATTGCAGCTCTTCCAGTTGCACGGTCGATCAAACAAGCAACGTAGTATTCTTTAGCGATGTTGCAACCTTGTTCGATGAAAACTTTTTGAACAACTTTACCTTCAGGGCCTGTTTGGTGAGTTACCAAAGTCATGCCGATCATTTTTTTAGTGAATTCAGAAACTTCGTCCAAAGACTTAGCGACTTTAACACCGCCACCTTTACCGCGACCACCGGCGTGGATTTGAGCTTTGACAACCCAAACAGATCCACCGATTTCCTTCGCAGCAGCAACAGCTTCTTCTGGAGAGTGAGCAAGCTTACCTTTAAGCGTTGCTACTCCGAATTTTCTCAAGACTTCTTTGGCCTGATACTCATGAATATTCATTTTAATTCCTTACTACTGAACAGTTTTAAGAGCAGATACTAGAGTGCGAACAGCGTCCACAGACTTTTTGAATTCTTCTTGCTCTGCAGGAGTCATTTCAAACTTGTGAACTTTTTCGATACCATTGCCACCAATAGTTGCAAGAACGCCAACCATCAAGCCTTCGTTAACACCGAACTCGCCAGTCAATTCAACAGCAACTGGAAGAACGCGTTTTTGGTCCTTAAGGATTGCTTCTGCCATTTCAACTGCGCCGCGTGCCGGAGCGTAGAAAGCGGAACCCGTTTTCAAGTGGCCACCGATTTCAGCGCCAGCTTGTTTTGTACGAGCAACGATTGCTGCAATTTTATCAGCAGGCATCATCTCAGTAAGAGGGATACCAGCTACAGAAGTGTGACGAACAAGAGGCATCATCGCGTCACCGTGGTTACCGATTACGATACCAGTTACGTCTTTAACAGATACGCCAAGTTCTTCAGCGATGAATGTGCGGTAACGAGCTGAATCCAAGCAACCGCCCATACCCAACACGCGCTCGCGAGGAAAGCCAAGGATTTGCTTAGCATAAACAGCCATAACGTCCATTGGGTTACAAACTACGATGACATATGAGTTTGGAGCGAATTTTTTTACGCCTTCGCAAACATCTTTAACGATTTTTGCATTGATACCGACAAGTTCATCACGGCTCATACCTGGTTTACGTGGCATACCTGCTGTGATGATAACAACGTCAGAGTCCGCGATATCTTCGTACTTGTTAGTACCTTTTACGCGAGTATCGAACATTTCGATTGCAGAAGCTTGTGCTAGATCGAGCATTTTACCGACAGCAGCACCTTCATTAACGTCAAGAACGACAACATCACCAATTTCTTTTTGGGCTGCCCAGTGAGCAGTTGTTGAACCTACGAAACCTGCACCGATAACGGCGATTTTTTTTCTTTTATGAGCCATGATGAAATCTCCTTAGAATGGCCAGTACTTTGTGACCTTGTTTTTTCCGGCTAAACTTATCGGTCGATTAATAGAAAAGCCAACGTCACAAAGTACTAGAATGAGTGAAAAAAATTAAAACTTGCGTTCAAGGCCCCATTCAATATCAAATCAAGAATATAGACAAGGATTACCGCTGGGCGCAGGACGAGCGGCCCGTTAAGGATGAGGCTTCCATGAGCATTATACGGTTGCAAGACGTGACTGTGTCTTTTGATTCACACGTGGTTTTTAAAAATGTGAATTTAGACATTCAAGCGGGCGAGTCTTTCGTTATTGTTGGCCCAAGTGGTCAAGGCAAGACAACGTTACTGAAGACATTATCTGGCCTTGTAAGTCCTCAACAAGGCAAAGTATTTATTGAACAACACGAATGGTTAACGCTTAGCAATAAGAAGAGACTGCCGATCCTTAAAAAGATGGGCGTGCTGTTTCAAAAGAACGCATTATTCGACTCTTTGACCTGTCTTGAGAACATTTGCTTTCCACTTCGTGAAACATCGAAGTTATCAGAATGGGAAATTACAAAAAAGGCAGAGCACTTTTTGGACTCCGTAGGAATTCCTCATGCGCGTGACTTGTATCCCGATGAAATTAGTGGGGGGATGCAAAAGCGTTTAGGAATTGCGCGGGCACTAGCTCTTGATCCAGAAATTATTTTTTATGATGATCCAACTGCAGGTCTTGATCCGATCACATCAAAAAAAATCATTGAGCTTATTATGGCTTTGAAGAGAAAGAATAACTCCACCGTGATTGCAATTACGAATGACATGAATCGTGCCTATCAGATGGCAGATCGAATCGCGATGGTAGTTGATCAAGAAATTTTAGTCACAGGTACACCGAAGCAGACGGAACATCATAGCGATCCTCGTGTGGCGCAATTTGTACGCGGTCTTCTTCATGGACCTCTCACAGCGATGGCTTGACCCGAATGAAACTCACACTTTAAACTTTTTAAGTGATAGAGTTTAAATCCCTCATAAAACGATTTGGTACACGCACCGTTCTTAACGGTCTTTCTGCAAAGATAGGCGAGGGAGAAATCGTTTTTATTCTAGGCACTTCGGGAACGGGTAAATCTGTTTTGCTAAAAAATCTTGTAGGCTTGATGTCCCCAGATGAGGGCGAAATATGGATTGATGGCGAAGAGGTTTCTCATCTATCAGAAGATCAGTATCTTCCAATTCGCAAAAAATGCGGAATGGTCTTTCAACATCCCGCACTGTTTGATTCTTTGACCATCTATGAAAATGTGGCGTTTGGTTTGCGCCGGCATTATCAACTTTCTGAGGATGAAATTCGTACGAAAGTTAAAAGAGCTTTGCAATTGGTAAATCTGCGTGATGTGGAACACAAACGACCCGCGCAAATTTCCTATGGCATGCAGAAGCGCGTGAGTTTGGCTCGTACCATTGCATTGGAACCACGAATTCTACTATTTGACGAGCCTACAACGGGCTTGGATCCGATTACGACGACGGCCGTAAATCAGCTCATACTGGATCTTTCAAGAGAGCTAAAAACCACCTCCCTGGTGGTTAGCCACGACATGAACTGCGCTTTGTCTATCGCGGATCGAATTATCGTTCTTGATAAAGGACAAATCGTGGCGATGGGCACCCCCGCAGACTTAAAAAAATCAGAAGTGCCATTGGTAAGAGATTTCCTGGCAGAGGTTATCAATCAATGAGCTATGTGATCTTTATCCTTGATGAAATCGGTGGGACGCTATTGTTTCTGCAAAAAATTTTGCAGACTTTTTTTGTTAAAAAAATCAAAACTCACGAGGTGTTTGAACAAATTTGGAAGGTGACAATTGACAGCTTTCCAACCACAGCTATGGCTGGTTTTTTTGTCGGCGCTATTATGGCAGTGCAGTTTGCGTTGCCTATCAAAGAATTTGGAGCCGTGGGTTTTTTGGGGGGGCTGGCAACAAGTGCGACGTTTCGGGAAGTTGGTCCATTGCTGATCGCGTTTATGCTTAGTGGAAAAGTCGGGGCGTTCACCTCTGCAGAGCTCGGCACGATGCGTGTCACTGAACAGATCGATGCTGTTCGCTGTTTAGGGGCCGACCCGTTACAAGAAATTATCATTCCGAGATTTTTGGGAATTGTCATCGCTAGCTTTTTCTTACTCAGTGCAGGTTTGATGATGTCTGTTTTTGGAGGAATGGCTCTTGGACAGCTATTTGCCGGTGTCAATTATGAAGAATATCTGCGCAATGTTCCCACGATTGTAAATTGGGTTTCAATTTTAAGCGGGATGATTAAGAGTTTTATATTCGCAATCGTACTTGCCACAATTTGCACTTATAAAGGTTATACCACCACGGGTGGAGCCAAAGGCGTAGGTCGAGCAGTGGTTTCAACAGCGGTGACTACGATGGTATGTATTGTGGTGATGGACTGGTTCACGAGTTTCATCGGTGACATCATACTGCAAATGATCAAAGGGTATCGGTCATGATTTCTTTGATTGCACAGACGTTCGCTGGCATTTTTACTCCACCGTTTCGTCGTAAAGAGTTTTTTCAACAACTTTATTTCGTAGCAAATCGTAGTTTAGTCATCATTGTTTTTTGTGTCTGCTTTGCAGCCGTTGTAACTATTTTGGAGTCATCTTTTCATATGAAATTGGTGATTCAAAATGACTCTATGGTCCCAGGGTTTGCGGCTGTACTTATTCTTCGAGAATTGGCAGCAATTGTAACGGCATTGCTTTTAAGTTCCCGCGTTGGCGCTGGATATGCTTCTGAATTAGGTTCCATGCAGATTACGGAACAGGTCGATGCGTTGAAAATGCTTGGAATTGATCCGGTGAACTACTTGGTTGTTCCAAGATTTATGGCGTGTCTCGCTGGTGGGATTATTCTGACGGTGATTTCCAATTTGACCTGTTTGTTTGCAGCGATGTTGGTCAGTCAAACATATTTGGGATACACGCCGGGGATGTTTATTAGTTCGATGCATCGTTTTGTGCAGTTTAAAGATTTGATTTTCGCAGCGATCAAGGGCGGTTGTTTCGGAGCCGCGATTCCACTTGTGGCATGTTATTTTGGATTTAACTGTCAGCAGGGTGCTGAGGGGGTTGGCAGGGCTACAACAAATACTGTGGTCGTGTCTTCCGTTGCAATTATTGTGATGGATTTTATTTTGTCTTATACTTTTACATATCTTTACTAGGATTCATGAAGAATTTTTTGGGGGAGCGTTTATGAAAGTTGAAACCAAGGTTGGTTTGCTTGCCTTTGTAAGTATTGTCTTGATCGGCGTATTTGCATATTTTATGGGTTTCATCTCTCCCTTCTCAAATACGAAAGAACTCAATGTAATGTTCAATTATGCGGGCGGGATCGAAGAGGGTTCCCCGGTTCGGGTTATGGGTATTAAGGTTGGAAAAGTTCGTTCAATTACCTTCGATCCGGGCTATAAAATGGCGGATGGGGAAGAAGTCAAATTGCGACTTACGATCACGATCGATAAAAAGGCCTGGACGAGCGTCCGTAAAGATTCCAAGTTTTTCATCAATCTTGCCGGTGTCATTGGCGAAAAGTTTTTAGAAGTTTCACCGGGATCCATGAGTGCAAGTGAATTTTCTTCCGGAGACTATGTGCGAGGTGAAGATCCTCCGCGAATTGATCAAATGATATCTCAAGGCTACGGATTAGCCGGTAAAATGATCGAAATGTTGGAAAAAAATGAAGGGTCTGTGACAAACGTCATCAAACAACTCGATAATTTGACCACAAACTTCAATAAAACCCTGGTGCTTCTTGATAAAACGACTAAGAATCGAGAAGTGGCTAGATTGCTTGATAACGCAGTTAAAATCAGCGATGACATGGCCTATTTTACGACGAATTTGAGATCTAAGAAGGCGGAAGAGACTTACGATTTGGTTCATAAG
>JBLMWG010000194.1:0-7592 GCA_050257115.1 Bacillota bacterium | reverse complement strand
TCTTTTGGAATAGTTGGTTGCTGGGAATGGAAGGACTTCTGCAAGGCCTGTGGCCTTTCCAATGGGTGCAGCATTGGACCGGAGTTGAGGGGTTTGCAGAAATTCTAGCAGTCCTTTTTTTAGTTCTTCTTTTTATTCCAATGTGTTTCGTGGTCGCCGTTATTTTCACATCTATTTTCGTAATGCCGATAGCGCTGAAGTGGGTGGTGGAGGCAGACTTCCCCGGTCTTGAAAAAAAGCGAGGTGGTTCTGTTCTGGGCAGTTTGTGGAACACTCTAAAGGCCACGGTTGTTTTTGTTGTAGGGTTCATTGTGACATTGCCCCTATGGCTTTTGCCGGGGTGTCAGGTTGTTGTTCCTTTGTTATTGGCGTCGTGGCTGAATCGACAAATTTTTATGTATGACGTGCTTCAAGACTATGCCAGCAAAGAAGAACGCAGCGTGATTCAGAGAGAAGAAGGTCCATCGCTCTTGGCGATGGGAATGTTTTTAGGGTTTTTGTCCTATATTCCACTGGCGATCTTCTTTATTCCAGTGTTAGCGGCACTTTGTTACACGTATTACGGTCTAAACGAATTAAACCAGCGGCGAGGAGTCAGCTCCCCGGAGGAATAAAGGGAAATTTGCCTCAACAGGGTGGATTTTTACTTTAAAATCAGCTAGTTTAGCGCCGTGACTAAATGCAGCCATGATCGCAAAGATATAAATATCGACTCCTTAAACGAAAGAGTCCGTGCCGCCGGGATGAAGTTAACGTCTCAGCGGTCCCAGGTCTTGAAGGTTCTTTTGTATTATCCAGAGCCGATCTCTGCCGACGAAATTTTTAAAAAAATCGGTGGCAAAGCAGCGGGCATGGATCTGGTCACGATCTACCGAATCCTCAAAAAATTTGAAGAAGCCTCGTTGGTGTCACGCTTGGAGTTCGGCGATGGTATCGCTCGTTTTGAGCTGACATTGGAGTCTGGGCATCACCATCACCACGTGATTTGTCGTCAATGTCAACGAGTCGAACCACTGCATATCTGCGATTTAGATCAGCACATTGGCCTGGTGGAAAAGATGGGATATAAACAAGTCTCCCACCGTTTGGATTTTTTTGGTCTCTGCTCTCGTTGTCAGTGATTTTCTGCCTGTAAGCGGGGGATGCGGATGATGAATGTGGTATCCGGTTGAGTTCGATCTAAGAACAACTCTCCATGATGGCCTTTCACAATTCCTGTAGAAATACTGAGTCCTAAACCAGTCCCTTTGCCAACTTCCTTGGTGGTAAAGAACGGTTGCATAACCTTGTCGGCGAGGTCTTGCGGGATCCCGGGGCCTGAGTCTTTCACCATAATATCAATCGAGTCATCACCTTCTACAACCTCAATGCGAATCCATTTGTTTTCTTGTTTTTGGACGGCGTCAAAAGAATTGTTTAAAAGATTCAACAAAACCTGCTCAATTTGAATCAAGCGACACTCGATTTCGGCATCATCGCTGATGGGGCCCACTTCAATTTCCACACCGTGATTGTAAAAACGAGTGCGGCAGAACTCTAAGGTTTCTTCTATAAGTTGCTTAACGGAAACAACTTCGAATGGATCTAAAGCGCCTTCTCGTGAAAAAGAGCGCAGGGATTTAATGATCTTGGCGATCTTGTCCGCTGTGCGCGAAATACTTTCGGCAGCTAGCTTCACCTTGTCGGGATCAACTTTGTTTTGTTCCACCATTTGTGAGAGTTGAAAGGCGCGGGCCTGAATAACCGTCAGAGGATTGTTAATTTCATGAGCAATGCCTCCTGACATCTCGCCAAGGGCTGCCATTTTTGCCGCAGAAATCATTTTGGCACGGGCTTCTTCAATTTGTTTTTCCGTCATGACCTCAACGGTAGAGTCCCAAGCTACTCCATACAAACGAGGCCCCTCCGGAGACTCCTTTCTTTTGCCATAGCAGCGGATGTGATGAACTTCACCATTATCGTGGGTGATCAAGTATGTGGTGTAGACATCCTTTTTTGCTTCAAAGGCTTGCAGGAAAATGTTTCTGGCGTTGGTGTGTTGTTCGGGACTCATGCGCTTCAGCAGCTCCTGTTGAGGGTTTGCCGAAAGGGACTCTGGGATTCCGTGAATTTGGTACATGCGCGAATCCCAGATTGCTTCTCGAGTGAGGGGGTCGTATTCCCAGGTTCCCATTTGTGCTGCTGACAAAGATAGATTCAGTTTTTCAATGGTTTTATTCAGCATCGCTTCATGGGCTTTGCGATCATCGATGTCAGTCGTGGCGCCAAGAATCGCTGTCGGGGCGCCGTTTTCGTCACGGGAAAAGACGGTCAGGCGATCGTTGATCCAGTGGTAATTCCCTTGGCGGTCTTTAAATCGGTACTCCAGGGAGAGCACTTCACTATCACGCAAAAAAGCAACTTGCTCTTTGGCTTTCGCCAATCTGGGGATGTCGTCGGGATGCATTGTCAGTGACCAATAATCAGCTCCCATGGCGCGAATTTCACTTAGCGTGTAGCCATATTGATCTAAAACACGTTCGTTGAACCAAACAAGCGTCTGCTCTTTTAGGTCAAAGATGTAAATGCAGTTGGGAACCACTTTAAAGATTTTTTCGAGCAGAGCTTGTTCATCATCAAGGAAGTGAGTTTTCATAATAAAAGGAAGTTTACTCTATGAACTCCATTAACGCAAAACGGCGAAATCATAAACAAACCTTAACAATACAGCTTGTTTTCAGGATGCTAGATTAAGGTCTAATTGGGGGAGTGTATAATGAGTTTGAAACTGACGATGGCTTCATTGTTTTCAGCTGTGATCGTCTTTTTGTCAGGCTTCGTTTCTGCATTGGCTCAGGCACAGGTTCCCGTAATTCGTATTGATGGTTCAAGTACGGTATTTCCGATCACGGAAGCGATGGCAGAGGACTTTCAAACTTTGAAGCGCGGCCGTGTTCGTGTGACTGTGGGAGTTTCTGGAACCGGTGGCGGATTTAAAAAATTCTGCCGTGGCGAAACAGACGTGCAGGATGCATCTCGCCCCATCCAGTCAAATGAACTGGATAAGTGCCGCTCCGCTAAGGTGCAATTTGTTGAGCTTCCTATCGCTTACGATGCAACTGCAATCGTGGTCAGTCCCAAAAATACCTGGCTTCAAGCCATCACGGTTCCAGAGCTGAAAAAAATCTGGGAACCCGCAGCTCAAGGAAAAGTTCTTTATTGGAGCGATGTGAACCCTGCATGGCCCAAAGAAAAGTTAAAACTTTTTGGGGCAGGATCTGATTCAGGAACCTTCGACTATTTTACTGAAGCCGTGGTCGGGAAAGCGAAGTCTTCACGGGGCGATTATACCGCAAGTGAAGACGACAACACCTTGGTCACTGGAGTGGCCAATGATCCCTCTGCTTTGGGTTATATTCCTTTAGCCTATGCGCAAGAAAATGTGGGAAAAATTAAAATTGTTCCTGTCGTGGGGGGAGAAAAATCACCGCTCAAAGATACTGCGGTGATGCCAAATCGTGAGTCCGTAGAAAACGGGACTTACTTTCCGTTATCACGGCCTATCTTTATTTATGTGAACAATGCTTCGCTCAAAAGAAGCGAGATTGTCGAGTTTGTTGAATATTACCTCAAGAAGGCACCGCAAATAGTTCCTGAAGTGAAGTATGTACCACTTCCTCAATCTGCCTATGTCAAAGGCGCTGAACACGTGAAGGGGCGAAAGCTGGGAACAGTTTTTAGCGGCCACTCCGAGATCGGTTTGAAGATTGAAGATCTGATGAAGCGCGAAGGGGCGCAATAAAAATATCGTGAGCAAAAGCCAGTTAAGAAAACTATCTGAATTCACCTCTGCCGACCATCCTGTGCGTCGGATGCGTCGCTTGAAAGAGCGTTGCATAGAAGGCATTTTATTTCTCGCCGCCGCGTCCTCTGTGTTTGTGACTTTGGGGATTGTCGGAATTCTGATTACCGAGAGCATTCCATTTTTTGAACATGTCAGTTTTTGGAATTTTATCACTGACACCGAATGGACGCCCCTTTTTGAAAATGCGCACTACGGAATTTTGCCTCTTTTAAGTGGAACTTTTTTAACGACGATTATTGCGCTCTTAGTGGCTATTCCACTGGGTACAGTGGCGGCCGCCTTTTTAAGCGAATATGTACGTCCCGGAGTTCGAGAGTTTTTAAAGCCTGTTTTAGAATTGCTCGCAGCAGTGCCAACCGTTGTTTATGGCTATTTTGCTTTGTTGTTTGTTACTCCGCTTTTACAAAAAGTGATTCCGTCCTTGGGTGGCTTTAACGTGCTCAGTGCGGGACTTGTGATGGGCGTAATGATCATTCCCTACGTCAGCTCCTTGAGTGAAGATGCGATGCGCTCGGTGCCAGGGCATTTGCGCGAAGCCTCTTTTGCAGTGGGGGCCTCACGTATTCAAACGGCCTTTCGAGTTGTCATTCCCGCAGCATTTTCGGGGATTACGTCGGCTTATATTTTGGGGATTTCTCGTGCGTTGGGTGAAACCATGGTCGTGGCTATTGCGGCGGGGATGCAGCCGAATCTGACGTTAAATCCTTTGGAACCTTCTGCGACAATCACGGCCTTTATCGTGCAGGTCAGCTTGGGGGACTTGCCCCATGGATCCATTGGCTACCAGTCTATTTACGTGGCAGGGTTGAGTCTTTTGGTTTTAACATTGTGCTTTAATATTATCGGACTTTGGTTGCGCAAAAAGTTCCAGGAGAAAGAATAGTGGAATCCAGAGAAGCACTTTTGGCGAATATAAAACGCCGACAAAGATGGGATTTCGTTTTTGCCTTTATGGGATTAATGTCCTTGATGTTTGCTTTAATCACGTTGCTCGCCTTGATTGTGGACTTAAGCATCACGGGTGTGCCACGAATTAATCTCGAATTCTTTTTGAACTTCCCATCACGTTTTCCAGCGAAGGCGGGGATTCTGTCGGCATGGGTGGGTTCTTTTTGTATTATGCTGACAACAGCCTTTTGCGCCATTCCTCTCGGAGTAGCCGCGGGTGTTTATCTTGAGGAATACGCCAAGAAAAATTGGGTGTCGCAACTGATTGAGTTGAATATCATCAACCTTGCCGGGATTCCGTCGATCACTTACGGTTTGATGGCTTTGGGGCTCTTTGTTTACAAGCTAAAGTTTGGTCAAAGCATTTTGACCGCCGGTTTGACGTTAGGTCTTTTGGTGTTGCCAATCATCATCGTAACCACACGTGAAGCGATTAGATCCATTCCGAATATCATTCGCGAGGCCAGTTATGCGATGGGTGCCAGTAAGTGGCAAACGATTCGCTATCATATTTTGCCTTATTCTACGGGTGGTATTTTAACGGGCGTTATTATTTCTCTATCACGTGCGATCGGGGAAACGGCTCCCTTGATTACTATTGGGGCTTTAACGTTTATTGCGTTTTTGCCAACCCCGCCACTTGATGGTCACGTGCCATTTATTAATTTCAAATGGTTGATGGATCCATTTACAGTGATGCCAATTCAAATGTTTAACTGGTTGTCACGTCCGCAGGCGGAGTTCCATGTGAATGCTGCCGCTACGGGAGTGGTGTTGTTGTTGATGACTTTGATTATGAATGGTGGAGCTATTTGGCTTCGTTTGCGTTTCCGTAAGAAGATGAAGTGGTAATGATATGACAAAAGAACTGGTACTTCGTGCTGAAGTTAAAAACTTGGTATTTTCCTACGGCGATAAAAAGGTCCTGAACGGAATCACTTTGCCAATATATGAAGATCGTGTGACGGCACTGATTGGCCCTTCGGGATGTGGTAAGACAACTTTGCTGCGTTGTTTTAATCGCATGCACGATCTTTATGCGAACGCGCACTATCAGGGAGAGATCTTATTGCAACCTGATGGGATCAATATTTTAGGTAAAGAGATTGATCCGATGGAAGTTCGCATGCGCATCGGAATGGTTTTCCAAAAACCAAATCCATTTCCAAAAAGCATTTACGAAAATGTGGCTTATGGTTTGAAGGTTCGTGGAGTGAAAAAGAAAAGCTTCATCGAAGAGCGCGTGGAGAAGTCTTTGCAGCAAGCCGGCCTTTGGAATGAAGTGAAGGATCGTTTAAATTCCTCTGCGACAGCCTTATCTGGCGGTCAACAGCAACGTCTGTGTATTGCGCGTGCTTTAGCGACAGAGCCCGAGATTTTGTTATTAGATGAACCGACCTCGGCCTTAGATCCAATTTCCACACGTCATATTGAAGAACTAATCCAAGAGCTTCGCAAAGACGTGACAATCACAATTGTGACACACAGTCTGCATCAAGCAGCCCGCGTATCTGATTACACCGCCTTCATGTATTTGGGCGATTTGATCGAGTTCGGAAAATCCGATCAAATCTTCACCAACCCCAAAGATCAAAAAACCGAAAACTACATCACCGGCCGCTTCGGCTAAAAGGTGCCTGCTTCTTTTTTTGCGTCTCAGCGCATTATCATCATCAGGCGCCCCTCAGAGTGTGGCTTCTGTCTTTATACAGCCAAGACAGTTTTGCGCTCTTCCTCCATCCTTGGGTAGCTGAAAACCGAGCTTCCTGCTCGGTTCTATAAGTTGCTTGGACTCTCGGCGATTGCGATTTTTGTATCATGATTTGTGACAAACATTGACCGTCGTGAAGTTTGACAGACAATCGATACAGATCTGTTTGTTGTGTCGATAAAGTAAATTTTTGTTTTTGTGTAAGACTCAACATTTACAACAACTTAACTCATCAACGAATTTAAGATCATTTAGCGTTTAGTTTCCGAGCTTGTTATCTCTATTAAAGAGTCAATGTGGGAGGGGCTAATGCCACAACTAGGATTTACAGAGTTCTTTGTTGGTCTTACGTACGTGGTTGCTATGGGAACAGCCCTATTTTTTCTGGATGATTTGTTTACGGATGCGATTGCTCTTATTAAGCGTTTACGACCTCGCGAGATTTCCCCCCACGTCTTAAAACGCATGCAACGTGCTCCACAAAAGCACATCGCGATCCTGATCGCCAATTGGAAAGAGGCTGATGTCGTTGGCGCCGTTGTTCGCAGAAATATTCGGAGCGTGGATTATCAGAACTATCGATTTTTTTTGGGAGTTTATCCCAATGACACCACGACCTGGATGGCCGCTAAAGAACTTGAAAAATTATTTCCAGAAAAAGTCGGTGTGGTGGTGAATTCCCAATCGGGCCCAACATCCAAGGGGCAAATGCTCAATGAAGTAGCCAGGCAGGTGTTGGCCTCTGAAGACAGGGCTCTAAAGAAAACGGATTTTTTTTTGATGCTGGACTCGGAAGATATTTTGCATCCTCAGGTCCTAACGCTGTTGAACTACTACAGTTACGAAGCTGACTTTCTGCAGATCCCGGTTTTTCCATTGGACGCATCCAGAAATTCCTTGCTGAGGGGGATTTACACTGATGAGTTCAGTGAGATTCATACTAAAGATTTATTGGTGCAGCAATGTTTAGGCAAGGCCATCCCCGCTGTGGGCGTCAGGACTGGTTTGTCCCGTGAACTGGTGGTGGATTTGCGTCTGCGCCAGGAAGGATCCATCTTTAAATCAAATACTCTGGTGGAAGACTATCAT
>JBLMWG010000193.1:0-8048 GCA_050257115.1 Bacillota bacterium | reverse complement strand
TTCTGACTGTCATTCAACAATTGAAGATTTTCCTTATAAGCAGCAATGGCTTTTTCGAGAGCTTTGCCTTCAGCGCGCTCACGCTGTTCGATAGCCTCGGAGTATTTTTCCGCAGCCATGGATTTCAAGCGAGCCTCTTTCAAGGTTCCATAATCCGATGGATTGAATAGGTTCCACTGCAAGTAGAGACCTGCCGTATAGCCATTAGCGGTATCGCGATCTCCGTTAAACATATAACCTTCAGCAAAAGCGCCTACACGCGGCAAGAATCGGGCTTTTTCCATGTTCGCCGCTTCGGAAGCAACCTTGCTGGATTCTTTCATGGCTTCAACCTTGTAAGAGACACCCTCTTTGGAGACGAGATACTTTTCCACATATTTAATTGAATCATCAAACTGCGGCGACCAGTTGGAATTCTCCAGACCCATTTCTTTCAAGCCTGCATAGTAAGCCTGGCTTTGCGCCTCATACTGTTTGAGCAAACCTTGCAAACGATTGGATAAGGAACGCAGACCCAAAAGACCCGAATAACCGACAGGGTTGGACTTCACACCCAACTGATAAGACTTCAAAAGTCTTTCGATCATTTGACTGAGTTCCGTCAATTTTTGTTTTTGTTGATTCAAAACACCAATGGCACCATAGGCCTTGGCCACTTCTGCATACTGCTCAACCTGGACGCTCGAAGAAGTCTTCTGTTGAGAGGTTAACACGTATTCCTGAAGCTGAGCCTGGGAGGATTTCATTCCCCCTTCATATAGAGGAAGGTCTACCCCCAAAGCGCCACGAGTATAAAGATGCGCATCGGGATGATTGATCGAATCGGGATTAAAGTCTGATTGCTGCAACGAGCGCTGAGAAAGCAACCCAAAGAAGGAAGCCCCCGGATCGTTGGTTTGATAACTCTTGGCATCCAAATAGACATGTGGCAACCAGTGACGGGAGGCGCGATCCTTCGCCTCACCAGCCGCTTGAACTTGAAGATCAGACGCTTTCTGCGCTGACGATTCCGCATGGATTTTTTGCCAAACCTGAGAAAGGGGCAGAGTTTCCGCTCGCACTCCTTGGAAGGGCACCAAGACCGCAAGAACAACAACATAACTCTTGATGAACATATTTTACCTCTGAGCTTTTAGTTCTTTAATAATTTCTGAATTCTTCTTTTCATCAAGGGCGTTTTTTTCAACCAAAACAGCCCTCACCAACGAACAGGCATCTTTGATCTTAGGAATCGACAAACTCATATACTGAAACAAACCTTCTTTGCGAGACTTGATAATTCCTGAATCCTTCAAAACAGAAAGATGCTGCGAAAGATTGGCCTTGGGGATATCCAAGACTTCCAATAACTCACTTGCTGTTTTCTCCCCCTCCGATAGCAAATCTAAAATCTGAAGCCGCACTGGGCTCGCCAAGGCCGAGCAGATTTCCGCCTGCATATCGTAAATTGTCTTTCCTTGAGACTTTGAAACTTTCTTAGCCATATACAACCTCACTCAATATAAATATATATTCATTTCTACATTAGTCAATATATTTATAAACTAATATTCTAACGAAATGATGATCTATAGTTTTCAAACTAACCCCTCAAAGTCTGGCTTCTGTGTTTATCCAGCTGAGACAGTTATGTGCTCCTCCTCCATCCTTGGAAAGCTGAAAACCAAGCTTCCTGCTCGGTTTTATAAATTGATGGGAGTTTCGGCGATAGGAATCTTAATCAGTTTTTTCAATTCCGCGCATGATGCGCGGAGTTCAGCGTTCACAGAACGGACGTACTTTGTTCCTTACCTCTCACTGCCTTTTAAAAATACACTTGGAGACCACACTCTAAGGGCCAGTTTCTATAGTTTGATAAGTTAAATTATATATATACGCTTTGACAGGACTGGCCGACCACCAGAAGATTTGGAATATGCAACCTAACAACGAAAAAGGGCTGTCCTATTTGGAGACAGCCCCCGTTTTTGACTCTACCTTAAGTACCTTTTTCGCATCCTCAAGGCCGCCAAGGTTTTCCATCTGCTTAAAGCCCATTTCCTTCATAATGGAAATCGCCTGCGCAGAGCGTTTGCCTGTGCGACAATAAATACGATAGTGATCTTCCCGACTTAGCTTTCCAATTTCCTGCTTGAAGTTGCTATTCTTCACGTCCACATTAAGAGCCTGCGGAACATGCTCCTGGGAATATTCTTCAGGAGTTCGCACATCAAGAAGTACATCCTTAGCGAAAGCCCAAGATGAAATTCCAAACACCACCAATAAAATAGATCCTATATTCTTCATAACACCCTCCTAACTCAGAGTGTTCGTCCAAGGGCCCGCGTTAATCACATGTTGAAATCCATTTTTTTTCAAAATACCCAGCGCCATTCCACTTCTTGTTCCCGATGCGCAACACAAAATAATTGTCTTATTTTTATCCAACTCTTTCGCACGGGTTTCCAACTCTCCCAGAGGTATGTTCAAACTTCCTGGACGCGCCCCTTGCTGAAATTCAGAAGGTGAACGCACATCCACCACCAGTGCACCCTGATTCAGAAGCTGCGGAATCTCACCTTTCACCTTTTTAAACCTAAAGAATCTCCAAACTAAAAAAGCAACAACTAAGGCCGGCAACAAATAAGGCTGTAAACTTTCGATGTTCATATTAATTTATATCCTTTCACTTCTTCATTATAACCGCCGTCATCACTCAACCGGACGGTTTGTATTTTATCACCCAGACTCAAAGCCGGGCCTACTTTCGCACGCAGTACTCCGCTTGAATTGTCTTCATAAGACGCACCAGTCTTTGATCTGCAACAGAGTAATATTGAAACTTCCCTTCCCGCTCAGAATCAATCAACCCTTCAGTTTTCATGCGAGTTAAAAACTGCGACATCTGAGATTGAGAAACTTCACACAGATCAACCAATTCTGAAACAGTTTTGGGTCCATTGAGCAAATGCCCCAGAATCAAAAGGCGCTGGGGGTGAGACAAAGCCTTCAGGATCAGACAAACTTCCTCGCAGGAATCTTTGATTTTTGAAATAGATACGCTTTGCAAGGCCTTCCTCCTAGATATTGACATATTATAATATAATAATATATTAAAGAAAAAGGAAGATTAAAATGGAAACTCTTACAGTAGAAACGTTCAAATCCAAAGTCTTTGATTTCGAGACCCATAAGGAATGGAAATTTAGTGGCCCTCGTCCCGCCATTGTGGACTTTTATGCGGACTGGTGTGCGCCATGTCGAGCCCTTGGGCCTGTCCTTGAGGAAATCTCTAAAGACTACGCCGGCAAAGTGGATATTTACAAGGTAAACACGGAGGTCACTCCTGAGATTGCCGCCATGTTTGGTGTGCGCGGAATCCCAGCTCTTCTCTTCATTCCTCAAGTGGGTGATCCATCCATGTCCTCGGGATTTCTTCCTCGGGAAACATTGCAACGAGCGATTCACGAAATCTTTGGAATCCCCACTCAATCCTAGTTTATAAAAGGAAAGGATCTACCATGAGTCAAATGGCCATTCAAAAAGAGATTCCCATGCCTGTAGACCAGGCAATTGACAAGGTCACTGCTGCCATCAAGGAAGTAGGCTTTGGAGTTTTAACCCGTATTGATTTCGACGAAAAAATGAAAGAGAAACTCAATGAGACCGTGGCCCGAACGGTCATTCTGGGCGCCTGCAATCCGAAGCTTGCTTTTGAGGCATTCAAGCAGAGCACTGATGTGGCCTTACTCATCCCCTGCAATGTTGTCGTCCGTGAGACGACCCCTGGGTGTTGCATTGTTGAGGCCATCCGTCCGTCACAAATGCTCTCCTTCCTGAAGGAAGTCAAACAGAGCGATCTGATTCTCAAAGCGGAAGCTGATTTAGAGCGTGTAATTCACGCTCTCTAAAGATTCTATTATGCCTCTTTCAAGTATGGTGAGCGCCAGGAAGCCTGACGCTCACACTCACTATCTTTTCCCGATGTCGAATCCGTTAAATAGCGATTTTTCACCCATGGCTAACAAATAGTCTCGTAACACCTGATCGCCTTCTAATGCCAACTTATTTGTGAACTTGATCGCCTCACGAAGATCAGTGATATTACCTTGCATGTCTTCATAGCGTTGATGTGCCAATTCAAAGACTTTCTTCGCATGAATCTTTTCTTCATTGAGGAAGCTCAATCGCACTCGCAATGACCGAATGCGCTCATCATAACCGGAATTTGCAGCATCTACCTTTTGGCGAGTGGCCTCAACAAAGTTCTGCTGGGCCAAAACATCTGCATGACTTTTTTCGTTCTTGGCATCAACCAAAAACCCACTGAACAACGGCCATGTCACACCAACACCCGCAGCATAATGGTCACGATCTTTTAAGTGATCATTATCAAATGTGCCTGCCAGGGCCATACCGATGATACGCGGATTATTTTCTGCGCGCGCCTCGTCGAGCTTGGACTCTGCCACGCGTAATCGCAAGTTCTCTCGCTCCAAGAGAGGATTCTGATTCGGAAGACCTTCCATCCATTCAACATCTTTTTGGACCGCCTCAAGATCTTGACAACTGACTTTTTCCTTTGATGATTGGTGCAAAAGAATTCCCAGGTGCTCTTCGGCCACATTCATTCGTTCGCTATATTCTGCTTGATTTGTGAGAGCAGACTTCAATTCACTTTCGACAAAATAGCGCTCAATAATCGAACGCTGTCCTGATCTTACAAAGTGATTTATTTCCTGCGCCAGACGCTTTGCTTGATCGATCATAAACGAAGATTGCTGAACCTGAGTTTTATAAAAAGCACAGTCCAGATAGGTTACCAAAACATCCCGAGACACCTGAGCTCTGGTAAGGGAACTCTGCTGCTTCTCAACTTCATTTTCCAGCTTGGCAGACTCCACCGAGTGGCTCGTGCGCCCGAAATCCCAAATATCTTGTTTAAGAATCAGCGAAGCTCCATAGCCAATTCTATTGGTTGAGCTCAGATTGCTATCGACATCCAGCATTGAAAAAGATCCTGGATCACCGGTACTCGCGATTGCCGCGACACTCAATTCCGGAAAGTATCCGGATTTTTTCATGCGAATAGTTTCTTCTGATGATTTCAGTCTAAATTCATCGACCTTGAGTGCTGGACTATTAGCCTCCGCCTCCCTCATTGTCTGCAGAAGGGACAGTGAAGACGTTGAAGGTGAGGCGGAGACTGCGACTGATACTAATAACAATGGAAAAATAATGGATCTCATAAGGACTCCCCTTTCACAGCAGATCCTTTTGAGAACAACTGAAATAAACAAGGCACAAGGAACAACGTCAACAAAGTCGACAAGAGCTGCCCCCCAATCACGGCACGTCCTAAGGGTATATTTGCCTCAGAACCATGGCCAAGACCAATCGCCATAGGCACTAATCCCAACATCGAAGCCAACGAAGTCATCATAATGGGACGAAGACGAATTCGAGCCGCATCGATAATCGCCGCTTCAACCAATCTCGGATCTTTGCTGTCCTGCTCAGCGACACGATGGATGATAAACTCAATCAACAACACCCCATTTGCCACTGCAATACCAATCATAAATATACCGCCGATAGCAGCCTGAATACTGAAATAGGTTTTCGTCAAAACCAACATCATGATAATACCCACCAAACCAATTGGCACGGTGGCCATCACAATGGCTGGAATTTTAAAGGATTTGAATTGGATCACCAAGATCAGATAAACCAAGACGGCCGCAAGTAAAAAACCACCCTCAAGTGCTTTGACTGTCGAGTTCATTTCATTGATTTCACCACGAATGTAGCCGTGATATCCAACGGGCCATTTTGTCTGATCGAGAATTTTCTGAATTTCTCCAGACAAGCCACCCACGTCACGTCCCTGGGCATCAAGATAGATGTCAACGACCGGTGCGAAGTTAACGTGATTGATCTCACTAGGACCTTTTTGTTCTTTGATCTCCGCAACTTTCTGCAAAGGAACACCACGATCTTGCTGTGGTCCTGTCAACGGAACTTCCTTTAACTTCTCCAAAGAGGTAATTTGATTTTCAGGCATTTGAACACCAAACATAAAATCCAGACCGGTCTTAGGATCGATCCAAATTGCAGGAGAAAAGGCGGTACTGCCACTCACTGTACTCACAACACTTTTCACCACGCCATCAACAGTCAACCCCATGCTGTCAGCTTTACGTCTATCAACAGTTAGATAGAGTTGCGGCGCATCGATTTTTTGTTGAATGCGAGCATCCACGACACCATTTAGCTTTTTGATCTTTTCTAAAAGATCCTGAGCAAGCACATAAGACTTTTCTTGTTTCGAGCCTTCAATTTGAATATCGATAGGAGCCGGCGCTCCACCATTCAAGGCACTTGACAGCAAGCCACCCAGCTCAATACCAATATCAACTCCCGGATATTCTTTCGCCATTTTTTCGCGAATAATAGAAGCATAGTACTGACTTGAATGCTTACGTTCCGGTGACAACTCCACACCTAAAAACATGTCTTGCACACCCGTATTCGGAGTGAATGCGGCAGCATAACCATAGGTAATTCCGACATTTGTCACAATCATCTTCAGATCTTCGGCCGGAATCCACTCACGCAGCTTTTTATTCAATTCCACTGCTTTACTGGTGGTTTCTTCGACGCGAGTCCCTGGTGCCAAGCGAACTTTGAAAATAAAGTTGCCGGCGTCGGCACGAGGAAAGAGTTCTGTTCCAAGTTTTGGTGCTAACGCAACTCCCACCGCAAGAACAACCACAATTGTGGCAAAGAATTGAATCTTCTTATGAAGAACACGATGGAGAATCTTTCCATAAAAAGCTGTCAGCTTTTCCATCAATTTTTGAGCGGCTCTTAGGGGGGCCCATAAATCATCGACATGAACAGGCTTCTCTGGCAAAAATCGGATGGTGAAAAGAGGAATCACCGTCATGGCCGTAAAATAAGATCCTACCATGGCAAAGGTGACCGACAATGCTAAGGCCGAAAATAATATTTTCGAAATACCCGACAAAAACACGACAGGAAATAGCACCACCAGGGTACAAAGTGTTGATGCCAATACGGGCATCGCAACTTCAGACGCCCCTTCAATGGCTGCTCGCATTCCAGTATAACCATTTTCTCGCTTTTTCGAAATGTTCTCCAAAACCACGATCGAGTTATCAACCAAAACACCAATCGAAAGCGCCAAGCCACCCAAAGTCATGGCATTGATGGTTTGACCTGCGAGCTTTAAGCCCATCATCGCGCACAAAAGTGACAATGGAATAGACAAAAGAATTCCCACAGTTGCCGTAGGGTTTCCTAGGAAGAAGAGAACCATCACAGCCGCCAGACCGCCACCAATCATGGTTTCATCAGCAATACTTTCAATAGCATGACGTATGAATGCAGACTGATCGGCAACAACAGTGAGTTTAACCCCATCAAGTTGTTGTTCCAATTTTTTAACTGACTCTTTAATTTCATCAATGATTTTTACGGAGTTTGCTCCCGGCTGCCGATACACTGGCACATAGACCTGAGGCTTGCCATCAATCATAACAACGTTGGTTTGGATTTTATTCGCGTCAGTCGCTCTTCCAACATCTTTTACTTTCAGTTCAACACCATTTTGGCTTCGGAGTGGGAACTCATTCATGTCATCGATACGATCAGCCAGACCATTACTTAGAATCTGATAGTCATACTTGCCAAGTTTGATGTCACCACTAGGGATAAATGAATTCATCTCCGTGATTTTTTTTAAAACATCCAGCGGAGAAAAATTGTACTGGGCAAGTTTACCTTGATTTAAATAAACAACAACCTGACGCTCAGTTCCCCCGAAATAAGTCGGTGCCATCGCACCATTCACTGCCTGAATATTACTGCGCACCTGATAACGAGCGATCTCAACTAATTTTTTATCAGGAACATCACCACTGATTGCAACCAAGGCTAACGGCATCGAAGCCATGGGATCGAAGGGTAAAATCAACGGTGGCTGCGAACCAGGTGGAAGCTTACGAAGAACCGACATCACCAGCGATGTGGTTTGGGTAATTGCC
>JBLMWG010000192.1:0-3985 GCA_050257115.1 Bacillota bacterium | reverse complement strand
ATGGTGAGCGAGTTGCAAACTGATGTGCAGCTCTACTTCCCACGCTCTGAAGAATATAAAATTTTTGATTTAGGACGAGAGGCACAGATCAGCCGCAAGGAAACTGCGACCGAAGGCACTGTTTGCTATACGCAACTCACCCCATCACTGATCAATCGATGGAAAGACTACATCGTAAAATAGAACTACTTACGCTTTTCAGCCAAGCGCACTTCGCGACGATGAGCTGCTTGCTGAAAACGGCGTTTATCTTCATCCGTGATCAACTCCAAACCTGGAACTTCAATCGGCTTCCCATTAGATCCTAAAGCCACAAATGTTGTGTAGGCGGTCGCAGTATGGAAGGTCTCACCATTTTTTGGATTTTCTGCATCAACACGCACACCGACTTCCATCGACGTCCGAGAAGTGAAATTCACGCTGGCTTTCAAATTCACGACCCAGCCTTTATAAACTGGAGCCACGAAGTCAATGCGATCAATACTCGCAGTGACAACCTCTTTGCCAGAGTGGCGCTGTGCACAGACTGCCGCCGCAATATCAATCCACGACATAATCGTCCCACCAAACACGGAGCCAATGGCATTGGTGTGAGAAGGCAGCACGAGCTGGGTCATAATAACTTGAGAAGAGGCGACGGTTTTGGATGGCTTACTCATGGATGAGCCTTTCAAGAGAGGAAAAGAGCGAAGAGATCTCTCTAGATGATTATCAAAAAACAAAAGGCACAGCAACTTGTGCCGTGCCTTTTTATTCTAAACCCTCAAAGGGTCTAGTCAGCAAACGCAATAAAGCGTCTTATTAGATGCCACCCATACCGATGTCGGAATTACCATTACGGTTCATACCGCCACCTGGAAGAGTTGTCGCACCCGCAACAGTCGCAGATCCCGCCGGGATTGTTTGAGTTGCATTGTTATTATAAGCAGTTGTTGCAGCTGCACTTTGATTGTTGCTTTCAGCACGAATTTCGCTTTCAACAAAACCAAGGTGAGGCAAGCACCATACGATCAACTGTGCACGAGACTTAACGTTCATTTTTTTGTAAATGTTCGTAAGGTGAAATTTAACTGTTTTTTCAGTTACAAAAAGCTGGTTCGCAACTTCCTTGTTGGACAAGCCTTTAGACACAAGTTCAGCAACTTCTGCCTCTCTATTTGAAAGACCTTTTTGAATCAGGACATCTCTGAGCATCCTTGCTCCCTCCCGCTAATTGTTTTTTATTTTTCGTCTAAACCGTTTGTACCACCCAGGACTCATGTCCAAAAGTAGCACGACCACCTGTA
Organism: Bacillota bacterium; assembly: GCA_050257115.1. Lineage (GTDB taxonomy): Bacteria > Bdellovibrionota > Bdellovibrionia > Bdellovibrionales > Bdellovibrionaceae > Bdellovibrio. The sequence goes on along the minus strand of JBLMWG010000192.1, from coordinate 2,699 downwards.
ATAAAGTCTGACACAATTTCTAAGATTCGCAATAGCTTTGGACTCTAGTTTTAAAAAACTAGACCGATAATATGGGAGATTTTACACAATGCCCACATTTTAGGAGATATTATGTTTCCCAATACTACAAAATTCCTCGTCGTCGATGACTTCGCAACTATGCGAAAAATCATCAAAAAAGTGCTGAACGAGCTTGGCTATACCAACGTCGAGGAAGCCGATGATGGAAAAACAGCCCTCCCGATGATTCAAGCAGCTCATGATGCAGGCAAGCCATATGAATTCATTATTTCTGACTGGAACATGCCTGGAATGCAGGGAATTGACCTTCTTAAGGCTTGCAAAGCGGACCCGCGCTTCAAGACGACACCATTTATGCTGGTTACAGCAGAGTCTGAACAAAAACACATTTTAGAAGCGGCAAAAGCTGGCGTCTCAGATTATGTGGTGAAACCTTTCAATTCACAAACATTGAAGGGAAAGATGGAGCGTGTTTACGCAAAGCACCACCCATCTACTCAGCCTAAAGCATCATAATTAACTCTAGAGATTTCGGAGAATAAAATGTCTGCTGCACCCAAAGTGGAAGCAATAAATCCGTTATTCGACAAACGTCTTATTAATGCGTTTGTTGATGGCGTCCTTAAAACTCTAAAAACCATGGCCAATACCGAGGCAACTCCCGGCAAACCCTTCATCGAGCCGCAATTCGTTTTGAAAGGTGAAATAGCAGGCATGGTGGGCATGGTGGCTCCCCCGCTCAAAGGAACTCTTTTGATTTCTTATGGCAAGGATAGCATCTTCCATATTCTAGAAAATATGCTGGGAGAAAAACACACCGAGATCAATAGTGAAGTTTCTGATGCTGTCGGAGAAATGACAAATATGATCTACGGTTCAGCCAAGACAACATTGAACCAACTAGGTTATAACTTCGAAATGGCCATTCCAACTGTCATCTCAGGTAAATTCAATATCACTCATGCGGATAAAGGCGCCACTCTGGTGATTCCTTTTAATCTGGCAAATAACTCCACATTCTACGTGGAGATCACGGTGCAATAATGACCACAATCTCAGGACGGACTGTCGATGTTCTTTTAGGAAGCCCCAACGAGCGCTTTCTAGAGACTATGAAGTCCATCCTGAAAGGCTACTATCCCTATAAGCTTCAACTCTTTCACTCAGCTGATGAAGTTCTGGAAAAAGCTCCAGAAAACTTCAAACCTATCTTAGCTCTTATCGACGGCACTCGCGGCACGCAAGCAACAATTGAATGGGTGCAATCCACCAAAATGAACTTTCCAGATTGCCCCTTGATCGTGTTGCATTCCGCTGCAGCCCCGTTAGATTTTGATGTCATCAAGAAAAATGGCGCAAATGAAGTGATGCACATCATCTTTGATCGCGAGTTGATTTCTGACATGGTTTTACAACTTGCTCCAATCGATATGGAAGGCGACAGCATTCCGATCACCGCCTTGATGCCCGTAGATTTACGCGATATTGAAGCCGGGTTGAATATCAACTTTGATATCTATGTTCATCTCCCTGCGAATCACCGTTCGGTTGTTTTGCGCCGCTCTGGTGATGTGATCGACCAAAAACAGGTGGACAAATTCAAAAACCTTCATCAGCAAATGTATGTCAAAAAAACACAGCTCAAACCGTTTTTTGAATACGCACGCACAGTTCTAAGTCTACGCAATGCCAACATCCCCATTTCGATGACCGAAAAGTTTCAAAGATCAAAACGTCATATCTATGAATTCATGGGGCACCTTTTAAACAGCGCGACCACAGATTATCAAGAAGGTAAAGCCATCCTAGATAAATGCAAAAACATCATCACCGATCTGGAACTTACCAAAAATCTCACGAACAGTGAACTCTACGAGGAAGTCTGTCGTTACACAGGAAATACGCGAAGCTATTATCATGATTGTATCTGCGTTTCAGCCTACGCGGCCTACTTTGCGCAATTATTAGACTGGCCTTCAGAAAAAAGAGAAGCCGCTGCTATCGCCGGACTTCTCCATAATATAGGCCTGTCACAAATGACCTTTGACGGTATTGAAAAGAAGTGGACAGAGCTTTCTATCGAAGACCAAAAAGCCTATAAGTATTATCCAGAGCGATCCGTGAATATGGTAAAAGCGAAGAAAGTGCCTCTGACTCAAGACATCACTGATGGAATCTTACAACATCGCGAGTCCGTTCAAGGAAATGGCTTTCCCAAGGCGCTTCCCGCAAAAGATATCTCAGACTTTGGGAAGCTGTTAGCCCTTGCCTACAGCTTCCACGAAGCCACCGCTCTGCGCGAAACTCATCAGGCAGCCCCTCCCCAAGTGGCGATGGCAAAGCTAAAAGATCATTCGTTAAGCGGTAATGGCTCCCATGATCTTGTGATGGTTACAACCATCGCAAAAAAATTTAAACCTTAAAAATCGTAGTCGTCGAAATCGTCGAATTGAATATCACCAAAGCCGCCAATATCAGTAAGCGCACGTAAATCGACCTGGTGGTTGCGCCAATCAATTTGATTCAGGACGGCGCTAGAGTAACTCAATCCTTCGTAGCTATACATCAGGACAAAAAAGAGCCCCACAAACCAACGAATTTTTGCTGGTCGTACGCGAGGAACAAATTGGATGACTCTTGTTTCCGCCCACCAATCCGCCAAATGGGTGCGATCATAC
>JBLMWG010000191.1:0-17019 GCA_050257115.1 Bacillota bacterium | reverse complement strand
AGTCAGACCGAAGCGAGTTTGGGTTTGTTGAAGGCATCGTCTGAAGGAATTGTGAAAACTCGTTTTGAGCTCCCAGCGGAATTTGCTCAGACAAGTGTGAAGGGACAGTAATATGAAAGACACAAAACTTGGTTTTGCCGGAAAATTAGGTCAAACATTTGTTCACTCCAAGTTGACTCCCGTGATTGCAATCACCAGTCTCTTGCTCGGATTGTTGGCGGTGTATCTGACTCCGAAAGAGGAAGAGCCGCAGATTTCTGTTCCGATGATTGATATCCAAACAGCTGCGCCGGGTTTTACGGCCTCAGAAGTTGAGCGCAAAGTGACCGAGCCTATCGAACGTGCTGTTTGGGGTCTAGATGGAGTTGAATATGTCTACTCCAGCAGTCAGCCGAATGGCAGTTTGGTGACTGTTCGCTTTAAAGTGGGCGAACCGATGGAGCCGAGTCTGGTGAAGATTCACCACAAACTTCTCTCTGTGAGACAGGAGCTTCCCGAGAGCACCCTTCCTTCTCAAGTGAAGTCGTTCTCGATCGATGATGTGCCTTTCTTGGTGCTGACTTTTACTTCGAGCAAGTTGAGTGAGTATGAATTAAGAACGGCAGTGGCACCTTTGGCTCGCGAGCTTTCGAGCACACCGGACCTTTCCCGTGTGGAATTGCTGGGCGGTCAAAAACGCGCTGTGCGAGTGATTGCAGATCCACAAAAACTGCAATCGCAGGGTGTTTCTTTGCTGGCTTTGGCTCAGGCTTTGAAAGCCAGTGATGCTTTGGCTCCTGCAGGAAAAACCTGGGGTGAAGACAAGGTCTACGATGTTGAAGTCGGAGGACGTCTTTATTCTGCAAAAGATATTGCGAGCCTCGCCATCGGTCAGCGTGGTGGTCGGGTTGTTTTAGTGAAAGATGTTGCCCAAGTAGTGGATGGACCAGAAGAACTTATACGGAGCTCTGTCTTACTTGAAAAAGGAAAGAATCCCGAGAAAGCCGTTTCTATCGTCTTTGCAAAACGCAAAGGGACGAATGTTGTGACTCTTTCCAAAGAGCTTTTGCAGCGTGCAGATACTTTCCTGAAAGAGCAGCCCAAAGAGGTTATGTCTGATGTGAAGATGGCGGTGGTGCGTGACTACGGCTCCACGGCAGAAGATAAGTCCAATGAGTTGATCGAGCACTTGCTGCTTGCAACTTTGTCGGTGTCGGTTTTAATTGCGATTTTCATGGGAATCCGTGCCTCATTGGTGGTGGCTACCGCCATCCCTGTGACACTGGCTTTGACTCTCGCGATTTACTACTTCATGGGCTACACACTGAATCGCGTGACCTTGTTCGCTTTAATTTTCTCAATCGGTATCCTAGTGGATGACGCGATTGTGGTTGTGGAAAATATCGAACGTCATCTCAAGGAAAACGCCAAAGATGGTCTTGTGAAGGCTACGATCAAGGCTGTTTCTGAAGTCGGCAACCCAACGATTCTTGCAACCTTTACCGTCATTGCTGCGATTTTGCCAATGGCCTTTGTGCGCGGTTTGATGGGTCCTTATATGAAGCCGATTCCCGTCGGCGCAAGCTTTGCGATGATTCTTTCTTTGCTAGTGGCTTTCATTGTGACCCCTTGGGCTGCGGTGAAGCTTTTGAAAGCTCACCATCATGAAGGCGGCGAGGGTGGCCATCAAGTCAGTCGTCTGGATCGTCTCTATCAAAATGTGATGGAAGGTTTGCTCAAATCTAAGAAATCTTCTTTGGGATTTGGGGTCTTTACGGTGGCTCTGCTGTTGGCGGCTTCAAGCTTGGTTTACTTTAAGTCCGTTAAAGTGAAGATGTTGCCTTTCGATAACAAACAGGAATTCCAGGTCTTGGTGGATTATCCTGTCACAACTCCTTTACTGAAGAGTAAAGAGTGGACGACAGAACTCGCTCGCCGAATTCTTGAAAATAAAGAGGTCGAGGCGGTTCAGATCTTCGCAGGAGAGGCTGCACCTTATTCCTTCTCGGGGATGGTGAAACACACCTTTATGAGGAATGCGGATTATCAAAATGATTTGCAGATCGTTTTGACTGAAAAAGGAAAACGCAAGGTTTCCAGTCACCAGATCATCGAAAGCTTACGCCCAGTGATAAAGGAATTTGCCAAAGAGAAAAATGCGATCACGAAGGTGCTTGAGATTCCTCCAGGGCCTCCTGTCTTGGCAACCATGATGGCCGAAATCTATGGTCCAACTGAGACCGTACGTCGCCAGGTAGCCAAAGAGATCGAAGGTGTTTTTGCCAATGAGTCCAGTGTTGTGGACCTCGATACAACAATGAGATTGGGACGTCCGCGTAAGTTCTATGAGTATGATCAGGCCCAAGGCGGTGTGTTCGGCACGAAAGCGACTGAGATGATGATGTTGGGACGCCTGGTGTTTTCCGAGACTCCGGTGACCACTCTTGCCGATGTGAGATCCCCTGAGGACGTGAATGTGGATCTTTCACTGGCGCAGAAGGCTCGCTCTGGGGATCGACCTTTTGCTGGACTCAGAGTTCCGTCCTTTGAGTCGGGAACGGTTGAGGCTGAGAGAGTTCTTAAGAATCCCACTCAGTTAGAAAATGAAGTTCTTTATCGTAAGAATCTGAAACCTGTGTCCTATGTGATGAGTGAGCTTTCAGGAAGTGAAGAGGCTCCTGTGTATGGCATCATGAAGCTCGCGCCGCAGATCAAGTATCCTCTGCAAACGGCGGATGTTCCTTGGAATACAAGCACGCCTGTCGTTAAGTGGGATGGTGAGTGGTTTATTACTTATGAGGTCTTCCGTGACTTGGGTGGTGCATTTGCAATGGTAATGATCCTGATCTATGTGTTGGTGTTAGGATGGTTCAGAAGCTTTACCGTGCCACTTGTTATTATGGCTCCGATTCCTATCAGTTTGATTGGTATCTTGCCGGGGCATGCGATTATGGGATCCTATTTTACGGCGACCTCGATGATCGGCTTTATTGCCGGGGCGGGAATTATCGTCAGAAATTCTATTATCCTGGTGGATTTCGTCGAACATCAGCTAGGCCGTGGTATGAGTCTGAAGGAAGCCGTGGTTAGCGCGGGTGTTTTGAGATTCCGTCCCATGTTGCTGACAGCGGCTGCAGTTGTGGTGGGAAGTTCTGTGATGCTTGCAGATCCTATATTCCAAGGTCTAGCCGTGAGCTTGATCTTTGGTGAAGTAGCCGCCACAGTGCTCAGTCGCTTTGCGGTGCCTGTGTTATATTATTGGTTTGTAGGTAAAAGTCGTGTCAAAGCCATCCACGAAGAAATGGCTTCTGAAGGGAGTATTTAAATGACCATCGAAAATCAAATCCGAGCTTTTGCAGGAAGTTTTATTTTGTTGAGCCTCGTCCTGGCGCATTTTCACTCACCGAACTGGTTGTGGTTCACAGCTTTTGTGGGAGCGAATCTGCTGCAGTCCAGTATGACTAAGTTTTGTCCTCTGGAGATTATCTTGAGAAAGATCCAAAAGAAGTAAATAATTTTTGGATCAAAGGGGAGGTAAGTTATGTGGTTTTGGAGTTCTAAGAAAAACGAGCACAAATCCTATAGTGGTCCTCCTCGAAAAACTGTCTCCGTTCGTATGGAGGCGATTGGTGGGCAGGGTGCCAACTCTGCTGGTAAAATTCTTGCTGAAGCGGCCGTTCTGGGAAAGGGTTTCACAGGAAATCACTTTTCCAGTTTCGGTTCCGAAAAAAGAGGATCTCCTGTTCGATCCTTTGTTCGTTTTTCTCCTGATAAAAAAGTTATTCGTAGCGCCTCGTTTATTCGTAAGCCCGATGTGTTGGTGGTTTTTCATGAATCCTTGATGGAGACGCATCCTGAAATTTTCGAGGGTGTGGGGCTAGAAACGGATATCGTGGTGAATTCTAGCAAAGCACCGAGGGCTTTAAATTTTCCTCAATCCGCCGTGTTTGGTCGCGTGACGACGATTGATGCCACAGATCTGGCTCTTAAATATAAGTGTGGTCTGAATGCCATTATGCTGGGCGCGATGTGCTCTTCCGTCTATGAGATTGAACCGGAGCAAGTGATTCAGGCGATGAATCATTTTTTCGCACAACTTTCCGCGGAGGCTCGGCAGGCCAATCTGGATGGATTCATGGCGGGACAGGAAAAGGTTCAACAGACTTACTATCGCACTGACCAGTCATCGGAAGAGGTCGGGCATTCTGTGCTTCCAGTGATGGGTTATTTGAATGCTCCTTTGGGTGGGCTCATTGCCAATCCGGGAAACACCGTTTTGAAAGACAACTCCGCCAGTCGCAAGGGAATTGTGCCGAAGTTTTTAAGTGAGGTCTGCTTTCACTGCGGCTACTGCGATATGGTCTGTCCCGATTATTGTTTTGTCTGGAAAAAAGATCCCACAGGTAAAGAGCCTCCGAAGTTGCAGGGGATTGACTATCAATATTGTAAAGGCTGCCAGAAGTGTGTGGTGGCTTGTCCTGTACAGGCTCTTGTTCCCGTTCTTGAGAATGAAGTTCCCGAGGAGGAGCGCCAACAGCATCTCTTCCCTGAAGCTCAGCCCCAATTGGTGGAAGAACGTTGGAGAAAGACAGATTGGTCGAAGCTCATTGCTGAGCTTTCACCTGAGTCTCGCATGTTGACGATCCAAACGGAGCTTCTTGATCCAAAGAGTTACATCCGTCCCGACTTCAGTGCGATGGATATCAAAAAGAAAACAGAAGGTGGAAAGTGAAACCCGAACAAGTCGCAAAATTTTTAACGGGAAATGAGATGGTCGCAGAAGCGGCCAAAGCCATTCAATTTCATTTTATGGGATATTATCCTATCACACCTTCGACGGAAATAGCTCAGTTGATTGATGCGATGAAGGCAAGAGGTGAGGTTTCCACGGTGCTGTTGCCGGCAGACGGTGAGCATGGTGCGGCCGGGGCCTGCTTTGGTGCTACAACCGGGGGTGCTCGCGTCTTGAATGCGACTAGTGCAAATGGCTTTCTCTACAGTCTTGAGCAATTGCCGGTTCAGGCGGGCAGCCGTCTGCCTATGGTGTTGAATCTTGTGACTCGTTCTGTGAGTGGACCTTTGGATATTCGCTGCGATCACTCGGATTTGATGTTTGCTCTGCAGACAGGTTGGATCATCCTGATGGCTTCGACCGCTCAGGCTGTTTACGACATGAATATTCTAGCTGTGAAATTGGGAGAGCATCCTGATGTCAGACTTCCCGTCATGGTGGTGAGTGATGGCTTTTTCACGAGTCATCAGCGTCAGTCGGTGCAGGTTTTTAAAGATAGCAAAACCGTGCAGGACTTCCTGGGCACTCGTAAAGATCCTGTCACCAGTCTGGATCCACGAAAGCCTGTGACTTTTGGTCCGTATATGAATGATCCCGATCTGATCAATAATAAATATCAACTGCATATGGCTCACGAAGCCGCGGCCCGTGTTTACGTTGATCTTGTGAAAGAGTATGAAGAATTGTCCGGAAGGGCTTATCCAGCTCTCGAGACTTATGAGCTCGACGGAGCCGATACCGGACTATTCTTGTTGAACTCTGCTGCTGAGACCGCAAAAGATGCGATTGATTTTGCTCGAGAGCAAGGAAAGAAGGCCGCCCTTTTAAAACCAAATATTTTGCGCCCTTTTCCCGTTGAAGAACTCAAGAAAGCTTCTCATCAGTTGAGCTCGGTGGTGATTGGAGAGCGCAGTGATACTCCCGGTTCGGTGGGAGGTCCGGTGACCCATGAAGTGCGCTCGGCTCTTTTTGCTGATGGAAATCATAAGGCCATTTCTTTGAGTCGCATTTACGGATTGGGTGGCAAGGATTTCCGCGAGGAAGATGCTTTGTCGATGATTGACGAAGGTCTCAAGGCGATCCAGTCCCCTGAGCAGGTGCCATCCTTTGGCTTTATGGGAACAGAGGCGGGAACTCCGCAGAGTTTGCCTCCTCGGGTGTTGCCACCCCTTGAAAAGGTGGAGATGTCGAAGGGCCTTGTGCATGTCGAATTGCTTGCTGAAAAAATTGGAAAACAAAAGTTAAAAGTCGCTGTCGCTGATACCGCCAAACTTGTCGAGCGACCTAAGCGAATTGCACCAGGCCACGGAGCTTGTCCGGGGTGTGGGATCTTTTCAGGGCTTGATCAGTTTTTCAAAGGTATCGAAGGCGATGTTGTCGTTCTTTATCATACTGGCTGTGCGATGGTGGTCACGACAGACTATCCCTTCAGTGCCCATCGCGTGACGTATCTGCATAATCTGTTTCAGAATGGTGCTCCTACTTTGTCGGGTTTGGTTGAAACCTTTTATGAAAAGCAACGCCGCGGAGAAATTGCTGCAAGTGAGGATCTGACCTTTGTTATGATCACCGGGGATGGTGGAATGGATATTGGAATGGGGCCTACAATCGGAACGGCTCTGCGCAACCATCGCATGATTATTCTCGAATACGACAATCAGGGGTATATGAACACCGGAGGGCAACTTAGTTACACCACTCCTTTTGGCAAAGAGACAAGCACGAGTCATGTGGGTAAGTCTTCTTTTGGAAAGAGCTTTCATCATAAGGATACAGCGGCGATCATGGCGGCGACGGGAATTCCTTATGTGTTTACGGCAATTGAAGGTTACGGAACGGACCTCGTGGCGAAGGCGGCGAAAGCGCAGTGGTACGCTCAACATGAGGGACTTGCATTTGGAAAAATTCTGGTATCCTGCCCCTTGAACTGGGGAGCGGAGGAGCGCTATGGCCAGGAAGTTTTGCAAAGAGCCGCTGACAGTTGTTTTTTTCCAATTTTTGAAATCGAAAATGGTCTGACGACTTTGAACTACAATCCAGAAGCTGAGGGGCGCAAGGTGCCAGTCACCAAGTGGCTCGAGATGATGTCAAGATCGAGACACTTATTGAAGCCTGGAAACGAAGCCCATTTGGCGGCTTTCCAGGACGAGGTGGATCGTCGTTGGCAGCGACTCAAGGCTTGCGCGGCTCATCCTTTACTATAGTCCCTAGTCAGGATGGATGGTGAATATGCAGATTAACACGAAAATTAAATTCTAAAATACAGGCCACGGTGAATTTCTTGACGTGGCTAGAGCTTTCCCCAATATTTTTTAAGCGCTGAGAATTTTTTGCTTATCATTGGGGAGGATCTATGAAGTTGTTTTTTGTTAGTGTAACTTTAGGATTTCTGTTGGGTCAGGCCGTGCAGGCGATGCCATGTGATACGGGGTACCACTGCAAGTCGACCACTTCTAAGTATGAATTCGAATTGCAGCGTTGTCGTTATATAAACAGTCTTCATCTCTTAACAGCTAAAATGAGCGGCAGCACAGTTGGTGGAGCGACGCTGGGCCCATTTTGGGATGGCAAATCTATTGGTGAAAATCTTCTGGCATTTGAAGTTGATTTGCCGAGTGGAGCCGGATCGTCGCACATTCTTACGGTTGAAATTCCAGCCGGCACTATGAAGGGACGCGTAAAAGAACTTTATGCAGCGGCAGAGCCGGAGCCGTACTCGCTGATCCACTCGGAAGGGATTAAGTGCCAAATCACCCCGTAGGACTATTGCTTGGGATTTATCTTCTGTCCGTGGGATTTCACGATCATCACTGTCATTTTCAGATTGATGATAATAAAACGAAGCAGTTGCCAGGGCAGAAAAGAGCGCAAAAACAAAGTCGTCTTTGAGGGAATTGGAGCTGGGTATTTTTTTGATTCAACAATTTTCATTTCTATCTCGCTTTCAAATTATTCAGGAATGATCCACCACAAAGGATGGGCTTTCGCTTTGTAGATAAATGCGTAGTGAAGAAGTTTTTTGATCCAGTGGCCCGCAGTACCGATTTCACCAGTGGTATGAGTCAGACTTCTTCCTGTTTGCGGATATTTTTGATAGTTGGGTACAATCGGATACATGGTCATGGAAACGGCGCTGCCACGCAAAGCGTTGGCTCCCGCGGAGGCGACGCAGGCCGCACCAAGCTCTGCCATGGAGGCGGCATTGGTGGGTTCTTTGGAAACTCCGTGAATCATGTCGGCAATGGAGCCTGCGACGATACGGCCCATGATGGCTGACGGCATGCCCGTGCGTGGGGGAGCCGGGGTAATCACCGTTCCATTCGTGCTCTTTCGGGGTTGAGAAATCTGATGTGGCGGCGCAAAGGCAATGCCGATAGAGAAAATATTTTTGTAAGAAGTCTGATAGGTGCGTGGCCAGTCTTCAGGACGCCACTGTTCGTAGGTCTTTGTTGTGTAGTCTCCGTCAACTTTCATGAAGCCCGATGCATTGAAGAGTTGAGAGGTGATATCCTCATTGTTTTTATTGAAGGCTTTGAGGGGAACTCCTGTAAACGGCGGAAGCAACATGGCAAAATCAAAGTTCAGAGAACTTTTTTCTCCATCCAGAGTTTCATATTCCAACCTGTTCTTTTCGACTTTATGGACATGGGCTCCAACAATCCAATCCACATCGCGCTCTTTAAAGAGGGATTCGGCGAAAACTTTGCTGGGGGTCACGTAGCCCCCCATGTCTAGTTGAAGTCCTCCGACACCGAAATCACCGAGTTCTGCTTCGTTAGTGAGGAAGATGAGGCGAGCCTTGTCTCTGACTCCTCTTTTGCGCAATTCGAATTCGAGATTGAAGACATATTCAAAGGCTGCACCTTCGCAGGTGCAAAGGCCGTGGCCGGTGCCAACGACCAGAGTTTTCTTTTGTCCTTGGCGCATTTCTTCGACGATTTCGTCTAGAGCTTTGGCTGTTTCAACGGCATGTTCTACGGTACAGACCGAGTGAGAAAATCCGTCGGGGCCAAGGCCAGGTGTGGCGCCGAAATTCAATCTTGGTCCGGTGGCGTTGATTAGGTAGTCATAATCCACGGTGATTTTTTCTCCGCGATTTTTTTCCAGAGTAGATTCTGCGATCACATAAGGACGGGGATTTTGGGCGCTGCCCTCGGGGTAGATTTCTGTGGCGCGAGCCTGATGAAAGTGAATACCTTGGCGATCATAGACGGGCTGCAGTTCGAAAGTGACCTCTTCTGGAGGCATATCTCCGACTCCGACCCAGATATTGGAAGGGATCCAGTTCCATTTTTGATTGGGGCTGATAACAGCAACTTCGTGTTCTTTTTTGAGTTTGCGCCGAAGCAGAAGGGCGGCAGTATGTCCTGAGATGCCGGCGCCAAGAATTAGTACTCTCATAGATGCCTCCAGAATCTTTGTTTAGTTGTTTCAGAGTGGAGGCTCCAGGTAGATGAGTCAAACAATGCCGGCAAAGTGTGTTTATTGTGGGGTCTTGTTTTGAGAAAATAGCCTTAATAAGTGTTCACAAAACAAAACATACAAAATAAAATATCAATATGATAATACTATAACATATTGATCTTATTAGTTTAAACAAGTTTGAGAAATTAAAAACGTTCACTGTTGTGAAATTTATATCGAAATTCTCAAGGGGTTGATAATCTGTTCTTGGGTCTTTGCTGAGTTGTTTTGAAGGAGTCAAGGCCGCAGGCAAAGAAAAAGCGCATCCCGATAAAGATGGAATTTGAGCGGTTTATGAACAAGGAGAATTTAAGATGGGAAATAAAAAATTGAACATGACTAAAGTTTCTTGTGCAGCGGCGGCGGTGGCTTTTTCGATGGCGGCCGTTGGTTGCAGTAAAAGTTCTACGAATACAGTTACCTCTTCCTTAGGTATGACGGCATCTAATAAGGCCGCGACGGTGGCTATGAGACCCTCTCTTTTGGATTTGATTATGCCAAAAGCTCATGCTTTGACTCCGTCGGCGATCGTGGATTCAGCCGGAACGAGTGTTGCCTTGAGCAGTGCATGGGTCGTGATTAAAGAAGTGGAATTTGAGGCCACAGAAACTCCCGGGGCAGGTGAAGTCGACGGAGCGGAGGTTTCATTTCATGGTCCTTACTTTGTTGATCTGTTATCCAACGCTCCGACAGCATTGGATTCTCAAGCAATTCCCGCAAGCGGCTTTCAACGCATTAAGATGAAGCTTGAGAAAGCGGGTGGTGCAGCGGTTCCGTCAAGTGCACCGGCGGCTCTCGCTTCTAATAGTATATATGTGGCTGGAACTCTTGGAACAGGCGGCGCTTCCCGAGTGTTTGTCTTCCAATTTGATGATGGTACAGAGTTTAATGTGGGTGGTCCAGCGGCAGTGACCCCTGTGGATGGTGGACAGGTGTTAGTGGAGATTAACTTCTCTAATATCTTTAAGCAAATCGATATGTCGACTGTTGCGAACAACGAGGTAATTAGTTCAAGCAATCGCCATGCGGCTGCGAACCTCTGCCCGAATATCGATGCCAGTGCTCAGGACATCTACACTTGTATGCGCAAAGGTTTAGAGAAACATGCGGATGTTGGTGAAGATTCCGACCACAGCGGTAGTCTTGATGCAACGGAAAGCAAAGTAAAATAGTCGGATTATAAAATGACGGAAGCTAGGAAACTTAAACCAGAACTACAACAACCCAATGTCTTCGAATACGAGGACGTTGGGTCTTTTTTGAATGACTGGTTTGATTATCTGAAGCTTGCCAAAAAGGTGAGTCTACGTCAGATCACAAAAGAATCAGAACTATCGGTGGGTTATTTGTCGATGGTTCTGAGTGGTAAAAGAAGGTTGACTGAGAAGGCTCTGCAGAAGCTCCTGATTCACTTGAAACTTTCGCAGCAGGAAAGACGCTTCTTGGAGCTTCTACACACGGTGGGAGAATCAGAATCAGCACCAACTCGTGTTGAAGCTTTGAGTGAAATGGCTCGACTTTCTGCCTATAGAAGAGCCAACCGCAAAGAGCACGATACCTATCGATACCTTACAAAGTGGTACTATGTCGCAATTCGAGAAATGGTGTTGCTACCAGATTTCCAGGAAGATCCGGTATGGATTCAGGGGCGTTTACGTGGGAGAATTAGTTTACATGAGGTGAGTGAGGCTGTGGCCTTCTTGTTGGACCGAGGACTGATCGCGCGGGGAGCTGATGGTAGGATGACTCTGCCCGACTTAGACTTACAGTGTAAAGAGGGTGTCTACAAGATCAGTTTGGGTGAGTTTCATCGGCAGGTTTTGGAGATGGCCCATAGGTCCATTCATGAAGTGGCTCGAGATCAGCGCTATATACTGGGACGAACTGTCGCAATTTCAAAAGTGGAATTTCAAAAGGCTAAAGAGATCTTTGATGAGGCCTTGAAGAAGATTGAAGCTTTGGGACAAAGTACGGAGGAAGAAAAGGAAGTCTATCATTTTGAGTTGGCTTCCTTTCCGATGACTGAAAAACAGGAAAAAGAAAAATGAAACGAGTTCTTTTATTTGTATTTACTTTCATTATGATCAGTTGCAGTGCCAACAAGGGGACTTCCACCGGGAATCCTTTGGTCAGCATATCTATGACATCATCGGGAAGTGCCGCTACGGTGGTTAAATCTTTCTTTCACAAATTGTTCACTCTCTTTGTACCACAAACCGTGGCGAAGGCACCACCGCCTTTAATGAGCGATGCTAATAATAACAGTTTGGCGATTTCTAATTTCTGGATTTCTTTGGGTGAGATCGAATTTAAATATTCCGAAACCGTTGATGCTGGAGAGGTCGATGGATCTGAGGTTGAATTTGCAGGTCCTTTTGCGGTGGACATGTTCTCGAATAGTCCGGATGTTCTGGCTTCAGGTGCATTGATTAATAGCGATTTCAGAAGGATCAAGTATAAACTCAGTCGTGTAAGTACATTGCCCGCAGGAGCTCCCAATGGACTTAGTGGGAACGCTGTTTTTATCAACGGGACAGTCAATGGAAATTCCTTTACCTTTACGACTCAGTCAGAAGTCGAGATGTCTGTGGCAGGGGCGAACCTCGTAGCGGCTCAACAATCTGATGTTCTCCTTTTGCAGATAAAACTTGCCAATCTTATTAAGAAAATTGATTTCTCTGCGGTTACCGCGGGGGCCCAGATTAACGAAAATAATAAGTTCGTTTCAGCCACCGCTCTTTGTCCTGTCATCGATCCTTCCGCCATGGATATATACACGTGCATGATGGAAGGTTTTTCCACCGAAGGAAATCTTGGTCGAGATCTGAATGGAGATGGTGAGTTTGAAACCTCTGAGCCGACAGTGAAATAATATTCTGTTGTCGTAACTGCGGGTTGTTCGTTGTGTACCGGCAAATGCACCAATGGTAACGCGACAATGTTTTTTTCTAGATCTATCCTTTATGAATGATTCAGCAAAAGAACAAAACCTTTGCAGAACAAGCTCGGGAGGCAACGAAGGCCGTTGTTCGAATTCATGTTCACGGCTTTAGTGAGACGGATCCACGAGCTATTCTGGATCCCCGGTTCGTGGTGCCGGAAGAGTGGAGTGGTTCAGGCTTCTTTATTAACCTGAATGGCGAAGATGGCTATATTCTTACCAACAGCCATGTGGCGCGGAATTCTGTTCGTCTGCAAATTCGCTCGATCTTAACCAGTGACGAGCTTTTCAATGTCGAGGTTCTTGGGATCGTAGAAGATCTAGAGCCCGACGTGGCGTTGCTGCGGTTAACAAGTGCCGCGAAAAAAAAGTTTCTGAAATATGCGGCTCTTAAAAAAATTCCCTCGCTTAAATTAGGGTTTGCGGTGGAAGTTCGCCGAGGCGATGAAGTGAAAACCATTGGTTATCCTTTGGGCGTCGAGGAACCCCATTTTTCAGGCGGAGAAATTTCGAACTTTATTGCAGGGACCGGTGACACGACTGAGCGTATGGTGACAGATGCTGCGATCAACCTGGGAAATAGCGGAGGTCCGGCTTTGGTACGTGGGGGCTGGGTTGTTGGAATCAACACCGCCGTCATTGAAGGAGCCGAAAACTTTGGTTTTATCACTCCGATTCATTTAGCTAAGAATGTACTCGATGTCTTTTCCCGAAAAAGGAAGGCAGGACTGCCTCGGTTGGGCATTTTAATTCAGAAAAATTCGGTCCCGAATGCGGTCAGTCTTGGCACGACCAAGATTGATGGAGTCATTGTTCGGAAGGTTCTATCAGGCAGTCCTGCGGAAGCGATGGGTTTAAAGGCACGCGATTTGGTTCTGA
Organism: Bacillota bacterium; assembly: GCA_050257115.1. Taxonomy (GTDB): domain Bacteria; phylum Bdellovibrionota; class Bdellovibrionia; order Bdellovibrionales; family Bdellovibrionaceae; genus Bdellovibrio. Next base: position 3,964 of record JBLMWG010000191.1, on the reverse strand, counting down.
CCATTAACAACGAAAATCTTGATCGTCATGGCAACATCCAGGAAGAAAGTAAATCTCGTAAAAGGAATATCTATGATGTTTTGCATGGAATTGCAGAAGGAAAACCGATCACGGTCAAAGTCGTGCGCGCCGGAAAAATTCTGAAATTTAAAAAGGAATTATTCTATTGGAATCCGGATGAAATTTCCCAGAAGCCTGTCTTGGTTGATCGCGAGTTTATGTCCTTTGGTGGATTAATTTTACAGGAGGTCTGCGCTGATATTGTTTCGGCACTTATTTCCTTTGGGTACAATCGAGATATCATCTTAAAGGATTTCTATGTGGGGGGCTCGAAGGTGGTGGTGACTCATGTGGCTTCTGGAAGTTTGGCGGAGGAGATGGGACTGTATGTTTCCGACTTTGTGATCGCTGCACAGGGTGAAAAAGTGCGGGATCTAAAATCTTTTTTTCTTGTTTTACATGATGCCAAGAAAAATAGAGTCCCGCATATCTTGTTAGAGTTTGCATCGGGGGCCATTGGCAACTTCGAAATGAAGTATCTAGCACCGAGTGAACTGTTTATTCAAAAAATACAACCTACGGAAATAAAGATTTAACTATAGCCGGGTCAAATTGAGAGGTCATATGATATTCAAAGATCGAGAAGAAGTCGCTATGCTCCTTCTGCAAAAATTAATGAAATATAAAAATCAGAACCCTTTGGTCTTGGGTATTCCACGAGGCGCAATGCCGATGGCCCGAATCATTGCAGAGGGTCTCAACGGTGAATTGAATGCTATTTTGATCCACAAAATTCCGGCACCTGATCAACCGGAATTGGCGATTGGGTCCGTTGGATTGTCGGGAAAAATCTATCCGTTGTCTTTGATTAAGGAATACAGCATTCCAGAATCCTATGTTCAGGCGGCCGCCAACAAACAATTGGAAGTCTTGAAAAGACGAAAGGCTCAATTTCAACTGCCAGAGCTTAACTGTAGAGATCGGATTGTTATCGTTGTGGATGACGGCATCGCCACGGGCGCTACGGCGATTGGAGCCATCCACGAGATTCGCTCCCAACATCCCAAGAAATTAGTTCTGGCAGCCGGGGTCGTGCCCGAATCCACCTCAGATAAGATGCGCAGTTTGGTCGATGAGTTCATCGTCTTGCAAGAGCCCGAGTACTTCTATGCCGTCAGTCAGTTTTTTCTGGAGTTCAAGGAAGTCACTGACGAGGATGTGGTGCAAATTCTCAAAAACAGCAAAAAATCAAAGCGTTCCCCCGAAGCCCATCCTTGACGACAGGCATTCCGCCAGTGCTCATTCAAGGGCTGGGCCTTAAATCTTGAGTAGCCATGAAGCTATTTAGATGTGAGGTAAACCAGTGCGCTGCGAGCACCGCCACTTGTTCCAGTGTGCCTGGTTCTTCAAACAGATGCGTAGCTCCCGGGATAATTTCAATTTTCTTTTGTCCTGGCAATTGGGAGTATGCTTGGCGATTTAAATCAATCACAACATCGTCATCGCCGCCCACAATTAAAAGCGTGGGTGCTTGGACATTTCTTAGCTCTCGATCCGCCAAATCAGGTCGTCCTCCGCGAGAGACCACGGCAAAAATATTGTGGGGTTCTCGAGCCGCAGCCACCAACGCCGCTCCAGCCCCGGTGCTTGCACCAAAATATCCCACTTTGAGTGAACGGGTGGCATTTTGGGTTTGGAGCCATTTCTTTGCAACGATCAAACGCTGTGCCAGGGATTCGATGTTAAACACTTCCGCTCGGTCATTTTCTTCATCGGTGGTGAGTAAATCCATGAGCAAGGTTGCCAGACCGGCTTTACGCAACTCACGCGCGACAAAATTATTTCGAGAACTCCAACGGCTGCTGCCGCTGCCGTGTGCGAAGATGACAATGCCTTTTGCATTTTTCGGAATCGACAGAATACCATTCAGATGAAGCGCTTCGTAACTAATCACTACTTCCTGTTCATCTTTGTTTAACGACCCTGGTCCTGTTTTCATCGCGCCATCCTTGGTAAGCTGTTGATCAATTAAGAAGGTTTTATCCTAATGAAAAACTCCGAAGAGCTCACTTTGTTTTTGTGCGGTGATGTGATGATCGGCAGAGGTATAGATCAGATTTTGCCTCACCACGTGGATCCTAAGATCCATGAATTCTATTTGAAAAATGCGATTAGGTATATTGAGCTGGCGGAAAAAATAAATGGTCCTATTCCTCATCCCGTAGAGTTTTCTTATATTTGGGGTGAGGCTCTTGAGGAGTTGGCGCGTGTGAATCCTCAAGCACGAATTGTTAACCTGGAAACCAGCGTGACAGAAAGTGCTGATTGGCAGGACAAAGGAATCAATTATCGGATGCATCCTGGGAATACGCCGGTATTGACAGCGGCCAAGGTGGACGTTTGCGTCCTGGCAAATAATCATGTTTTGGATTGGGGAGTGATGGGACTACAACAAACTCTGTCAACACTTCATCAAGCAGGAATTAAAACGTCAGGGGCCGGTGCCAACTTAAAAGAGGCGCAGGCCCCAGCTGTGGTAGCTGGCAATGCGCCCGGGCGCATTCTGGTTTTCTCCATGGCGGCGGAGTCCAGCGGGGTGCCTCAAGAATGGAGGGCGGGGGAGAGGCCAGGAGTGAATCTCCTTTTAAACTTTTCTAAGACAACCGTTCGCCAAATCAAAGCGCAGATTCAAAAGCTCAAACACCCCCAAGATCTTGTTGTTATATCCATTCACTGGGGTGGTAACTGGGGTTATGAAATTCCCGCAGAACATCGTCAGTTTGCGCGGGATTTGATCGATGAGGCGAATGTGGATATCATCCACGGTCATTCTTCTCATCACATCCTGGGATTGGAAGTATATCAGGGAAAATTGATTCTTTATGGCTGTGGAGATTTCATTTCGGACTATGAAGGCATTGGCAGTCATGAAGAGTATCGGGGTGATTTATCTGTGATGTTTTTCCCCCGTGTGGACACACGGAATGGAAAACTGCGAGGGCTTCGCCTGGTGCCCTTTCATTTAAAAAAGTTTCGTCTGGAAAAGGCGACCTCCCTAGAGGTCCAGTGGCTGAAGGAAGTTCTAAATCGTGAGGGGCAATCGTTCGGGACATCATTCATGATAAATGCGGACCAGTCCCTGCAGCTAATTTTATAGCAAGGCCTCTCTCTTAAATGTAAATGGTCCAGTAATTCGTCTCAAGATGAGGCAATCATCTCGTTCAACAAGCATCAAAATTATCAAATTAAATTAACATGGCATTATGCCGATAAGTAGAGAGAAGAGTAAAGGAACACAATTTAGGAACGTATTTGGAAGGACCCATGCAATTTCTTAACAAGAAAGTCACAGCGTTCATAAAAATACTCAGCTTCTCATCCCTGTCCATAGGGAGCTTTCCGCTCTTTACTTTGGTGATAGCATTCATTGCCTCAAATTTCGCAGTTGCGCAAACTTACAAGGGTATCAGCTTCCAAGGTGTCATTAAGCTACCGACTGGAGAGTATCCAAATCGCCCAGGAATGACTGTCAACGCACGAATTCTTTCGCCGAATGGTTGCGTTTTGCGTGAAGAAGAGTTTTCCGGTGTGAACATTACCAATGGCTATTTGAATTTGGCGATTGGCACAGGGTTGGTTGGAGGGTATGACCCTTCTTTGAGTTTGGCCAAAGTAATGGATAACTCCTCTGTGATTTCTTCTTTAACGTGTTTGAATTCGGATGGAAGTGTCAATACTTCGGTGACTTCATTTAATCCAGCTATCACAAGTGGTATTCGCAAACTTCGCGTCAGTTTGACTATTGATTCCTACCCAATCGTAGCCGACTTCAACATGAGAGCAGTGGCTTATGCAGTCAACTCAGAGACACTGAACGGCAAGTCCGACACGGATTTTATTGCTGTCAATAATGCGAAAAATTTGAATCAAACCAATATGGAAAGTATTTTCCAGAGGTTCACCA
>JBLMWG010000190.1:0-5580 GCA_050257115.1 Bacillota bacterium | reverse complement strand
AATGCGTGAACAAGCGTCGCCATAGATCCCCAGAACCACGTCAAGACCAGATCAGGTTGCGCTCGCCAAATGTACTTAAAGAAAAATAGGATATATTCCTTTAATGTCATAATGTAATTCGTATCGACATGAGGGTTGAAAAATCCCATACCATTTGAAATATATCGACACGCCAAGTTTCCAAAAGGCAATCTCAAGGCGACATAATTGTAACCTCGAACAAACGGATTGACTGGATCTTCGCACATACAATACGGATCATATTGATTTCCATGTTCAATCAATGTGTCTTGATTGCTGAGGTAAAACCACTCAACAAAACGAATTTCCTCGCGCTTCTCTTCTGGCAGATTCAATTGACGGTAGATCTCTTCTTGCACCTCTGCAAAATGCAACTCAAGGTCATGATTCCCGATGACAAAGACAGCCCGATGGCCACGCATGATAAAATCATGCAACGACTTTACGAAAGGAGCATGGTCTCTAAGAATAACCTCAATTTTAAACCGGGAACGCTCTGCTCGTGGAAAGAGACCACGATGTCTTTCAAGCCATCCAACATGGAATACGGGTTCTTCAGGAAGGGTCATTACACTATCGAAGTCAAAAATATCCCCATTTAGAACCAATTCAACTTTTTCTCCCTGGGCACGGTCTTCAATGTGCCGCAGAAAGGTCTCAAAAACATCATCGTAAAAGAATTGACGTGTCTTGAACTTTTTCCATAGAGGAAAGCGCACATTCACAGGTTCCGCTTCTGTCAAGTGCAGGTCGCTTATTATGGCTGTGTATTGTGCTGATTTAAAATCAGACCGTGGATGTGCAAAAAAAGAAGTGGGCAAAGCTTCCTCCTTTTAATACTATCTGCCAGATGAAAGAATATATCAAGAACCTGAAATTACCGATTGCGATAGTCGGCATGGGAAAAAGTGGCGAGGCAGCTCGTCGTTTACTTATTGCCAGCGGCATTGATTCTTCCTCAATAATTACATTTGACGGAAAAATTGAAACGGCTCACTTCAAAGATACAAGTAAACTCATGTCCGAAGGAAAGCCGCAGACTCTGGTTGTCTCTCCCGGGGTTCCATTGTCTTCACCTTGGATTCAAGAAGCTAAAAGATCTGGTGTCGAGATCACCAGTGAAATCACTTTATCTTGCGCGGTTTTGACGACTGAAAAGGTCATCGGCGTCACGGGTTCTGTCGGTAAAAGTACGACGGTCTCTTTACTCGAGGCCGGCCTAAATGCCTTTTCAAAAACAGGCTTTGTCGGTGGGAACTTAGGTACACCATTTGCGACGTATGCTGCAGATATCATCGAAAAAAAGCGCCCGCCTGCTGATTGGGTGATCTTAGAACTCTCCAGCTATCAGCTGGAAAATTGCTTCGGTTTGTCCTTAGACTATTCAGCCATTACTTATCTGACCTCCAATCATCTTGAGCGCTATAAGAACCTCGACCATTACTATCAGACTAAGTGGGATATTCTAAGTATCACGAAAAATGATATGCTTCTTAATTTTTCTGGAGGCGACTTAGTAGATTACTCGAAAACTAAAGGGCATCTTAAGCAAGTTCATATCATTTCTGCCAACGATTCCGAGCTTCAGAAATTCCATTTACAGCAAGCACAACTTATTGGGCAACACAACCAAGATAACATTGCCCTCGCTACCGCGATCGCTATCAAGGCCGGTTGGCCAGAATCTTCAGTTGAGGGTATGAAAAAATTTAAAGGTCTTGCACATCGCCTTGAAAATTTGGGCTCTACTAAAGGTATTCGCTTTATCAATGACAGCAAAGCAACTGCGATGGACAGTGTACAGATTGCGACTGCGGCAGCTCACGGAACTCTAGATAAGGAAGGAAAGCTTTATGTTCTTCTGGGTGGGAGAGATAAAAATCTGCCATGGGAACAACTCAGTGCTTTGAGTAACTTGACCAACACGGCTTTTGTTTTTTTTGGTGAGTGCCGGGCCATTGCCCAAACTAAGTCAACGCTACCGGGTCCGAGCTTTAAGAATCTTGCTGAAGCTCTTGAATACTTGTTTTCAAAAACCCAACCTCACGACACTGTACTATTAAGCCCAGGTGGCACAAGCTTAGATGAGTTTAGGTCTTTTGAGGATCGCGGTGACTTTTTTAAAAGAAAAGTTGCGGCGTTTGCTATTCTCTAAAGTTTAAAACAGATAACGAATTGGCATCAACGGGTACTACGCGGGAGTATATTTTCTGGCTGCGGGTGCCTACGACGACAACCTCTTGTGTATCTTCATTAACGTTATAAAGAATGAATCCACCACCAGCGATGCCCTTGTGATTTTGCAAAATCCGCCCTTGCATATCAAAGTACACGATATTGCTTTGATCAAAGCTATCGTTGCCGGCTAGATAAACTTCAAAGTTTTCGTCAGGAACAAATCCAACAATGATCCCAGACGATGGAACCTCATTCACTTTTAGATAGGTTTTAATGGATCGCAACCACTCCCATTGAATCAGTGGGACATGGATGAATTCGTCATTGTCGTTATAAAGATAGCGAGCCGGAATATAGTCTGCACCATCGGGGTGAACTCTCATTAAGCCCAAACGATTCAAATGTGGAAGCATTACGGTTGTACTGCCAGACTCTAGGACCAGATCTGTGGGCAAACTTTGTAGGGTCAAAGTTGCTGGGCGACCTTCACCAGTAAATGCATCAAAGACACGCAACGGAACAGAGTCATTTTTTATTGTAGAGTCAATATCCCCTTGAGCAACGGCACCCTCTTCAACAACCACATTCGAGTATCCAAGAATTGAATCTCCGCGAGTCGCTAGGAGAGAGTGAAAACCAGGCTCCGCCGCGATAAAAGCGAAAAGGCCGTTCTCGCTGGTTTTTGTTAGGGATGGATCAGGCAACATAAATTGGTTGAAATAGATCGGCTGTAAACTTGGATCAGATTCAACACTAACCTCAATACCAGCCAATGTCTTGGCGTCCAAAGCGACGCGTCCCCAAATCACTGTTGGTGCACCGTCAAACGATTGAGCGCGCTGTTGGGCCACAATATCCATCAACGCATTGATCATAGTAGCAGGATAAAGATTTGAGCGGAATTCTTGACCTGAGGTAATGATAGAGTTGGTTTGCAAATGTTTTGGGGCTGCTGCGCGCAAAACAGTCGTTGAACCCTTGGTGACATTATCCATGCTTACAGTTCCATCTTTTCGAACTGCAGCATCCATCGCACCCTTAATCATTGTAACTCGAGTTTGCGGAGGCGGCATATCGTTTGCGCGAGTATTATAAAAACTTGCAACTACGCCACCATAGTCTGCGTGTGGTTCAATTTTGATCTTTGGTCCTTGTAAGAAATTTAGATCGCCAGTCCCTAGCTTCGCCAAACGGATACTACCTTCACCTAAGATCTTACCCTCTCTATTCACTAATTTTGCAACAACGGATCCTGAGGTATCTTCCACATCAATGGAATATGTTCCTTTAATAAGATCGACGGATCCTAATTCCTTAACGACGCCTTCATCGCTACGACGGATTTCAATATGATGCTCATTGGTGACTGCGAGACCACCGGTGATCTCAATTGGCCCCACAATCTTGCGTCCGGTCACATCTGGATTTTTTATCAAAGATGCATCGGCAGAGCTGTTGTTTGGCGAACTATACACATAGGGACGATCCGGGCCTGTGCGCACCTTGCCGTTGACATCTTTCGCGGCGACATAGACTTTGCTATTCGTACCACCGCCTTGGACTTTTCCGGTTTCATCAATAGCTCCTGATTGCTTCAACTGAGCCTGCGCCATTTCGGCCCAAGTTGGAGGGTTCCAATCTTGATCCATGATGTCTGCGTGTATTTCAGCCGCTTGAACGCGAGCTCGTTGTGCTGGAGGCAATTGATCAAGCCACTCAGATTCCGCGGCCAACTTTTTGCTTTGCGGAGTCTCAATCACCTCAACCTTTTTAGTGATAACCATCTCAGCGAGAATGACTTTTTTTGCGAAAAGAGGTGTCGACTTTTTTTCTACCGCCAAAGTCATCGGATTAATTGACTGGAAATGCTGCCATTCACTGAAACTATTATTTTTACGAATTGTTTCTTCAAAAGCTACATGAGGAGGGGAGTTTTTTTGAGCGCGGATCGTGATGCCTTCATAGATAGGAATGAATCTCAAGCCACCAATATGGCTTGACCATGCAAAGCATCCCGCTATGACTGCGACGGGTAAAAACCGTCTGAGCTGCACTCCTTGCAAACTCCACTCCTTAAAAATAGCCAAATTATGAATATGACTATTCTTTGATCGTATTTAGAAGCTACGGAAGTCGTCAATAACGTTGCGCGAGTCGCGACTTTGGTTAAGGGCTTTTCTAATCTTGTCAGCCACCACAGCGGCTTTGTCGTCATTCCTATCCACAAGCTCCCAATGACCATCTTGATCGCGAGCTTCGATCAAAACCTCGACCTGGACGTCATAGGGGCGGCGATCACCCAAGACTATAACTTGGGTGAAATACCGCTCTTTCGCCATGTCCATCTTTTCAATATTCTTACCTTTTTTGTCGTAATACTTAGAATAAAGCTCGCGGCCATTTTCACTAATTCCGCGAGTTTCACCAATAACAGAAACTACAACTCGTCGAGTTTCACTTATTCCCAACGGCGTCTCACGCAATACAACCCCAGTTGTTTGACAACCAGACAAAAGTATTGAGAGGCTAAAAAAGAAAAGAAGAAAAGAATTTTTCATTACTTCTTGGAGACCTTATTCCAGTCATCCATAAACAACTTAATCCCTTTATCTGTTAGTGGATGATGAGTCATTTGTTGCATAACTTTGAATGGAATTGTTGCGATATCAGCACCCATCATAGCCGCATGCTGGATATGCATTGGACTTCTTACGCTGGCTACCAATACTTCAGTCGTGAAATCATAGTTCTGATAGATTTGAATAACCTGATTAACCATCTCCATGCCTTCTAAACCGATGTCATCAAGGCGTCCTACAAATGGGGAAACCATTGTTGCTCCTGCTTTTGCAGCCAAGATTGCTTGCATCGGAGAAAACACCAATGTGACATTCGTTTTAATACCTTCCGCGGTAAATTTCTTAACCGCGATCATACCGTCTTCAGTCATTGGAACTTTCACAACAACGTTAGATGCGAGTTTTGCCAACTCACGGCCTTCTTTTACCATTTCTTCATGCTGTAAGCTGATCACTTCAGCAGACACCGGACCAGAAATCTCCTTAGCGATTTCTTTAATCACCGTATGGAAATCACGACCAGATTTTGCGATCAAAGATGGATTGGTTGTGACACCATCAACCCAACCACGAAGGTTAGCTTGTCTAATTTCTTCAATTTCAGCGGTATCAATGAAAAACTTCATGGGAACTCCCTAATTTAACAGATCAATTTAGCTACATCATTTTTGTACGTTGACGGTGACTAAAAATCAACCAGGCTTTTACCTTGTTTATAAAACTCAGCATCGTGGACCGGGCTGGCTGCTTTTGAAATCTCACTCAATGTTCTTTGATATATAGGGTGCTCATATTGACCCCA
>JBLMWG010000189.1:0-5675 GCA_050257115.1 Bacillota bacterium | reverse complement strand
TGCCAGCCTTATGGGGCACAAAAAACAACTGCTTCCTTACCAACTCGGTCGTGGAATTTCTTATATCTTCTTGGGCTTTCTCGGAGGAAGCTTAGGACAATTCTTCCTGAACAGTGATTTCGTCGTTCTTCGTTATGTTTCTGCAGGTCTTTTTTCATTTATCTTGGTTTTGATGGGACTCAAATTGCTTTTCCCGCAATTTGCCAAAAACAAATTACCAACCAATCCCGCGCACTTTTTCGTACAAAAACTAAGTCGCTTTAACGGTGTTTTTGAGTCAGGGCTTCTCGTGGGTCTACTGACAGCCCTGCTTCCATGTGGATGGCTTTACACCTATGTCACTGCAAGTATTGCGACTAAAAATCCATTCACCGGAATGATGGTGATGTTTCTTTTCTGGTTAGGAAGTTTGCCAGCGTTAAGCGTCTTACCCCAAATGGTTAAGTCCACTATTCGCGCGGGTTCACAAAAGCAACAACGAGTCGCTGGTGGAATTTTAATCGTCGCAGGATTTTATTCCCTGATCAGCTTTTTATATTTTCACTGAAGCCAACCGGATTCATTTTCAATCACATAAACTGGCCCCTCAGACTGTGGTCTCCAAGTGTCCTTTTAAAAGAAAAAGTCCTGAAAAGACAGATGAGATTCCTAACTGTCTCAGCTGGATTAACACACACCACACTCTGAGGGGCCATCCAATAAATTACAGATTGAATTGGCCTTCGGCTTCCGGTTGAAACACGACGTCCGTCACCGTTATTTTTTTTGTGACTCCATTTGGCATGATCCAATCGATACTCGCCCCAACAGACAGCCCCAACAATGCGGCACCAACTGGCGCCAAAACAGAAATAGCACCTTTATCAAGATTTGCATCCTGAGGGTAAACTAAAGACGTTTCACGCACAGTCCCCGTGGATTCCTCACGATAACGCAAACGAGAATTCATCGTCACAACGTTTGCTGGAATTTCCTTCTGCGGAACGATATGGGCACGTCCCAATTCTTCCTCCAATTGAACAGCCGCGTCGGTATCATACTGGCTGACTAACGCTGAAAGACGATGAAAGTCTTGATCCGTAACAAAAATGCGTGGTTGAGTGTTCATAACATTCTCCTTTTAAAAGTAAGAAAATATTTTAATTTTATAGATGTAGTAGGGCGATATTAACGAAGAGTTCTTAGAGAACGCACAAAAGCTTCAGGCCTGTTTGGCTCTGTAGAAGCTTATTAATTGTAGAAAACAATTTCTGTGCGTTCATAGGTTTTTTAAATATAGCACAGTAATTCTTTTTTTCAAACCCTGCTCTTTTTTGAGACCTTGCTGTCGGGTATTTTAACTTGTAGAGTTTCTAAATATGAGCTCTTATGTTTTTCTTACTCAATGCGCCGACTTCAGCCAAGCCCAGGTCGTTAAATCGTTTTTAACTTCTCAAGGCTTTCATCCCAAAGTCCGCGACGAGCAAATGCGCACAGTCACTCCTCACCTGGAAACTCTTCTAGGAAAGCTCATCGTAGAAGTTCCTGAACATGAATTTCTCGCGGCCTCGGCAGCACTAGAAGAACTCGAGAAACAACACCTCCAGGTGTCCCTCTCCGCAGATCACGACACCGACGATCTGGCCTTGGAAGCCAGTCAAAAATTAGCAAAGAAATGTCTCATGAGTGCCATCCTCGGATGCCTCTTCATCCCCGTTATCGGAAATTTATACTCAATGATTCTTGGCTGGCGCGTTCTCAAAAGTGAATTTCCTTTATCAAAAATCAGCCGCACACGCTTACTTTTGGCGATTCTGTTTAACAGCTGGGGTTTCTATATTTGGCTGGTATTTGGATTTAAATACTTCCTGGGACATCTTTAGAAACTGGCCCCTCAGAGTGTGGCTTCTGTGTTTATCCAGCGAAGACAGTTATGTGCTGTTCCTCCATCCTTGGAAAGCTGAAAACCGAGCTTCCTGCTCGGTTTTATAAGTTGATCTGGTTCTCGGCTCTATAAATCCCATCTGTCTTTTCAGGGCCTTCCCTTTTGAAAGTACACACAGAAACCACACTCTGAGGGGCCAGTTTCACACCTTTAAAGCTCGATTAACCTATGCGTCATGATATTTTGATTGAAACACCTCTAACGCGACATTACTTCTTTTTGAGTTATCAACCGCACACCGAAGGAGTCTTAAATGCGTTTCTTAATCGCTACAGCGTTCTCTCTTTTCTTGTCCAGCGCGGCTTTCGCGTGGATGCCGGCCACTCAATTTCAAAATTACGGCAACAGTCTTTCAGTCACTGTCACTAACAACACTCCGGGCATGGCGTACTGCCAAGGATACATTGTTGGTCAATTGCAAACTGGTGATGCTGTCAACTCTTGGTTCGCCGACTGGGTTGGCCCATGGCAATTCCGCACGGCTTATGTGTATGCAACTCCACCGTTCTTCTTTGTGAATGCGTGGGCAAACCTCAACTGCATGTAGTCTTACGGACCCCAAAAAAAACCCGCTTCTTAAAGCGGGTTTTTTTTATTTGGCGTTGTTATTTTCTAATTTTTTCCAGTCTCGATCCGTCATCAGTGTGACCGAGTCCGTTTCAAAGTCATAAACAATGCGAATATCATCCTTCGCTAATTGCTTACGAATTTGTTCCCTCTTTTTATCTAAAGAAATCTCCACCACGCCATAATCCGTTCCCTCGCGCAAAATAAAGGACTCAATAACAGCGTCGATGACCTCGGAATTCAATTGCTCCGGAGGAATAACAACAGGTGGCTGTTTTGGCTGCTTATTATTTTCATTTTCAAATTCCATAACATTCCTTACACCACAGTTCTGGCGCGAAGACAAAGCTCATCACATCGTTCATTGTACCTTATCCCAGCATGGCCACGCACCCATTGCCAGGTCAAGGAGTGCCTTTGGCTGTATTGATCAAGTTCTTTAATTAAATCCACATTGGGAATGGGTTGACCTTTTGATTTCACCCAAGCACCCGCTCGCCATTGAGATATTTTGTTATTCATAATATCGACCAAAATTTTTGAATCCGTATACACAACGGCGCAAGAGTTCTGCGGTAATACTTTGAGTGCCTCAATAGCAGCTTGGAATTCCATTCGATTGCTGGATGTCTTACGCACAGAGGCACTATCCTCGCGAAGGGGCTTCCCATCTCGAACTAATACGTAGGCCCAAGCACCTCGGCCTTCTTTGAAACTTCCATCCGTATAAATCTCTAAGAGAGATCCTCGACGGAACCATTTGAAAAGAAATTTGCGTAAAGTTGCGACCATCCTTAGACAATTGCACGGATCGACGCTACTGACCATGGAAAAGATCTAGGGAATTTACACACCAGGAGTTAGGATAACAATGTGAGAATCTGTTCATTGCTTTTTGCATTCCTATTTTACTTTGGTCTCAACCCGCAAATGCAGGTGGAGCCATGGTTTGCAAATCTTCCGCAAGTCACCAAACAAGCGGAAGTCAACTTTGACTATGCTGCTGAACAAGGTTCTTCCTTCCGCCATCTGCAAAAATATTCCTCTAAAGGAATGTCACCGGCATCTGTGCCCTCTGTTTACATCTGGCACATACCAGGCCTTTCAGAATTTACTTTATTCGGAGGAAGCTCATCCCTTAAGACCCTCCATAATCACAAACTTCCCCGCTGCCGAGCTCCGCCAGTATCCTTCGCTTAAACGGCATAAATTCTAATCTTAAATAAAACTCGCGCTTGAGGAGGATACCCCATGGCTAAAAATGAAGCCCGTGGAATTATGATCTTAGGCACCCTAGTAGTTCTTTTGATTCTATTCAGAGTGTTGGTCTATCCACATATTGCTACTGTTTCTCAATAAGTCATTAGCTTGTCCCTGCGGGGCCCAATTCTCGACTGTTGGGCTCCGCGTTTTTTAGTGCCATTTCCCCGAAAGACCGCTATTCATTGTCCACTTTCAAGAGGTGAACAATGATTCAAGCATTCCGCATTTTAGGTTGGCTCGAGGGAGCATCTTTTTTAACTCTTTTGTTTATCGCAATGCCTATGAAATATCTTGCTGGCAATCCGAGCTTGGTAAAAACAATGGGGCCGATTCATGGCTTTTTATTTATTGGCTATATTCTTTTAGCAAATTTTTTGGCGTCGGAGCTGAATTGGTCTAACAAGACAAAATTCACCGCCTTCATTTCAGCCGTGCTTCCTGCGGGAACTTTTTGGTTTGAAAAGAAACACCTCAAGCAAGAAAAGCCTCTCAACTAAGAGACTACTCTCGCAGGCGAACTTCTAAAAGTTCAACATAGAAAATCAAATTGGCGTGAGACGGGATCTTTCCGACTTGTCTTTCTCCGTATCCTAGGTGTGCGGGAACATGCAGTGTACGCTTCCCGCCCTCTTTCATTCCCATCAACCCCTGATCCCATCCCTTGATCACTCGCCCTGAACCAATCACAAACTGAAAGGGACGACCATGATCATAAGAAGAATCAAACTTTGTTCCATCCTCTAAAAAACCCTCATACTGAGTGATCAGAAGAGCGCCTTTCACTGCGGCCCGTCCCGTTCCTTCAACTGTATCGGTGATTTTTAATTCTTTGTATTCCATGTAACTAAAGTTACCGGGGAAAATTTCAAACTGCATTTGAATTTTATTTGAACACATCGCAAAATAAACACCGGAACTAAACCTCGGGTCTGTCCCCTCACTATAAGCTGAATACTTCGAAAACTCGGTGAGCAAAGAAAAACTCTGCCTCCAAATCCAGCGGATCTTCTGGCATATACAGGGGCTCTTGGTCATTTCCCTTGTGGATCTTTTTTAACTTCAGCAAAGCGCTTTGGCCGTAGCGCTTTTGCCATTCAGGGTTCGTGACACGAGTGAAAAGCTCGCTTAACTCGAGTCCCCGACGGACAGCCTGACTGTTCATTTTCTTTTGTCCAGGCAAAACATAATCCACGGCTTTTAAAATATCTTCGGAGTTCATCCACTCAAGCAGATAATAGGTCGATGCCACCAATGCCAACAAATACTGACGATACTCTTTTTTAGATTGAGTCGACCATGAGTCACGCCCTCCGGGGCGATAAATCACCTTCACACGCTCAAAAAGCGCTGAATCGACTTTTCCAAGCTGATCTCCGAGGGCCAAATCCAACGCCACAACAAGGCTTTCGGCAAAATTCAAATAGCGATAGAAGTCACGCTCTTCACGAGGAGGTGGCGGCAACAAACGCCATAGGACTCTGTGGTTTTGCTCATGAAAAAGTGAAATTTCATTGAAGCGCATCAGGGCATCCATCCCAAACTCGGGATCCGCCACTTCCTGATGATGTTCCATAAACCACGTCAACTCGGACGCCACCGGTGAATATTCGATTTCGTCACGAAATAAATCCTGAGCACTTAACGAACGCATGGTCGAACATATTTTTGCCGAGTACTGACCATTTAAAGATAAATAGAGCTTGCGACTTTGACGATAAAGAGCGCTGGCGTTGAGTAACTGGCCATCAAAGGGATACTCCGCCAACTGTATCGAAGAATACTTCTTTGCCACCGGCAAACTGTGGAGTTGTTTAAGATCTTTGATGAAGGACTTTAGGTGGTTCGGCGAGGAGGTTTGCTTTGTCATGAGCAGAGTATATGCGAAGTCTCCAAACAAAACCAGCCAAACTGGCCCCTCACC
>JBLMWG010000188.1:0-5032 GCA_050257115.1 Bacillota bacterium | reverse complement strand
AAAAGATTGTTAGGTAAGCCAAGGTCACCGAGAAAGAAATCAATCCCTACCGTTATCTCAACCTTCACAGAGAAAAAGAAAGTCTTTCTTTACTGTTCCTCATACGACAAAAAAGTCAGCTTGCTCGAAAGTGAAAATGGAGAAGACTTTCATGTCAAAAAAGTCTCCTTTCCATTGGAACACTGTCATCTTGTACAGCTGGATCGCATCGATAAAGGGCGCTTTGCGCTGATAAATCAAAATATTGAGGGACTTGCCATCTCATTATCGAAAGACCTTAAGAAATGGGGGCAGCCGTTCAAAGTGGGAAAATCAGCGGATGGGAAAGTCCTCAGAAATGGAGCCCTCGTACCAAACTATCAAAAGGACGGCGCCTATTTAATGTTCTTAGGAGGCAAACGAATAAAGATGGCCACCTCCTCCGACGCTCAAAAATGGGACGTCAGGTATGACCAAATTCTCGATATTCCCGTCGATCCGGGAGAAGAAATAAAAATTGATTTGGCACAGAAACTAGATTCTGGAATTCTGCTTTGTTACCGACTCATCCGATTGGAAAAGCATCGGGTACATTATCGTGCCCATATCGCCCTCATTGATGCCCACAATCCTTCATCTGTTATTTGGCGATCAAACAATCCCATCTGGGAAAATCCCCCCGAATTGGGGCAAATCACCTTTGGTGGTGCGATTGTCTATCGATCACAGATTTACAGCTTTTGGAACACGACTCAATCAGGCACCGTTCGCGTGCAATACCCAATAGATAACATCCCTTTTCAACTGCCCAAAGACCATGTCATTGCCCTCGATAGAGCGCAGACAAATCCGGTCATCTATCCTCGCTCGCAATTTCACTGGGAGTCGTTTGCCACTTACAATCCGGCGGCTTTCTATGCTCAAGGCCGGGTCCACATTCTTTATCGCGCGCAGGGACCTGACCTGATCTCAAGTATTGGTTATGCCAGCAGTGTCGATGGTATTAATATCGATGAACGCCTTGAGTCTCCAATTTATGTCCCGCAAGAAGTTTTTGAATCTTTTCAAAAAAAATCTGCCGCTGATGTAGAGCAAAGGTATATTTCTGGCGGTGGAATCGCCGGATGCGAAGATCCCAGAGTGACTCTCATCGGAGAACGAGTTTATATGACCTATGTCGCTTTCGATGGAGCGAGTCCTCCCCGAGTTGCTCTGACATCAATTCATCTGGATGATTTTTTAGCCAAGCGATGGAATTGGGAAAAACCTGTCCTGATCTCCCCTCCAGGAATTGTTGATAAAAGTGCCGTGATTTTTCCGGAAAAAATAAAAGGTAAATACGTTATCATGCATCGTATTTTTCCCAACATTCAAATTGATTATACAGCTGATTTAAATTTTGACGGTTCTCGATGGCTCAAAGAACAAGATCGAATTTCAATACGTGAAAACATGTGGGATAGTCGAAAAATTGGGGCTGGAGCTCCTCCAATCAAAACCGCTGAAGGTTGGCTTCTTATCTATTATGGCGTTGATGACAGGGATGATCGGCTCTACAAAATGGGAGCCATGCTATTAGATCTTGAAGACCCGACAAAGGTTCTCTATCGATCATCAACTCCCATCTTAGAACCTGAAGACTGGTATGAAAATTCTGGATTTAAGCCAGGAATCGTCTATCCCTGTGGGGCTGTCGTCCTTAACAAGACTCTGCTTGTTTATTACGGTGGCGCAGATTGTGTCGTGTGCGTTGCAAGCCGAGACCTAGAAAGTTTTCTGAGTGCGCTTAAAGCAAATCACAAACTCACACTTCAAAAGCAAACACCTTTAAGGATCAAAAACCATGCAGCTCGTAAGAAATCAATCAAGTCCTATTATCACGCCTGATGTACATAACGAATGGGAAAGCTTTGCCGCTTTCAACGGAAATGTATTTCGAAGAAAACGATCAATTCACATGGTTTATCGGGCAATTTCAAGTCATCGCCGTATTGACGGTCGAGACCTTAGAGTATCTTCTATTGGACATGCCACTTCCAAAGATGGTGCAAAATTTAAAAAAAAGGGGCTTCTGATCAGACCCCAACAATCATGGGATCGCTTCGGTTGTGAAGACCCAAGAGCAACTTATCTCGAGGGAAAAACCTACCTTTTTTACACGGCGATCGGAGCTTATCCCTTTGTTCCAAGTCATATTCGCGTAGCCCTTGCCATCATCGACAGTCTTGAGCAGGAGCCTGAATATCATCTTATTACCCCCTTTAACGCGAAGGCGATGGCTCTGTTTCCAGAAAAAATCAATGGCAAGTACGCCGTGATTTTAAGTGCGAATACAGATCTTCCTCCCGCAACCGTTGGAATTGCTATGCTTGATTCCATTGAGCAGCTTTGGTCTCGGGAGTTTTGGAACAAGTGGTATCTGGATCTTCCTAAGCATGCCCTGCACTTGCGCAGATCCAACACTGATCAGGTAGAGGTCGGAGCCGTTCCTTTAAAAGTTAAAGAAGGATGGCTGCTCATTTATTGCAGAATTCAAAACTATGGTTATTCCGGGGCTACCTTCGGAGTCGAAGCGGCTCTTCTGGACGCGAAGGACCCTAAAAAAATTCTTGCCCGAAGTCGGCATCCAATATTAATGCCCAAGGCTTCGTATGAAATGCACGGAACGGTCCCCAACGTCATTTTTCCGTCGGGAGCAATGATTGTCGAAGATGAACTTCGAGTTTATTATGGTGGCGCAGACACCGTTTGCGCCTTTGCATCCTGTCACTTGCCTACGCTTCTGAAAAGCCTTACCCCTGAAGGTGAGAGTTTCAAGAACTAACGAATATCCCCACAGCTCTTAAGATAGCGAAGCAAGTTGGAAAGAGATCCTGAAGCTAAACACGTGCACGTATCCGCACCGCCATAAAATATATGTAAGGTGTCTCCCCACAGCCCTACTCCGCAAGGAAAAACAACGTTACGAACTTGACCAAAGCGCTCATAAGGTTCCTCTGGCTCTAAAATTGGATCCAGAGTTCGACCTATAATGTGAGATGGCTCTTGAAGATCAAGAAGTAAGGCTCCTAACCGATAGTGACGGTCATGGCTTCCGACTCCGTGATAGAACAATAGCCAACCTTCAGGAGTTTTTATTGGTGGTGCATTGGCACCAATTTTTAATCCCTCCCAGCTGTCTTTACGCGGCGGAATCACAGTCTGGGACTCCAACCATTTTGAAGTGCCGTCAAAATCCAATTCGGGGCGATAATCCAGAACAATGTCAGGTTCAATTCGATGAATTGTGACATAGTTGCCTCGAATTTTTTCTGGAAAAAGGCAGGCATCTTTGTCTGCAATTCCCGGCGGCGAAATCAAAATAGGTTTTGTCCAAGAATCCCACTTCCGGGCTCTAAATTCTTCCAACAAGATAGATGTCAGAGCGACCCGAGGCGGACTGTCTCCCCGATAAGCTGTGTAGTGCATGTAGACTCTATCGCCGATAAGTGTAAGCCTTGGGTCTTCACATCCTGAATGCCCTTGTGGGAAAGCTTTTTCCTCAAAAAACTCACGAGGCCAATAGATGGGTTCCGACTCCCTGCTGAGGAATTTCGTCGTCTCGGCAGAAAAAGTTGCAAGCCCCATGAAAGACGTTCCTGTATTGTCCTGGCCTCGATAGACCACCTCAAGCTTATCATCATCTTGAAGGACGCCCGGATTGTAAACTCCCAATCGCTCCCACGGATGATCCCATCGAGAAGTCAAAATAGGATTGGCAGGAGATCGAGTTAAGAAAGGAACTTTGACAACCTCAGGGGTCAGACTCTTTAAAAGAGTCTGCAAATGACAGGTCGCAAGCGCGCAAACAGTATCAGCACCACCATAATAAACTCGAAGTTCTTCGCCGACGATGCTCGCACCAGAGGGAAATACAACGTTAGAAACGGTCCCATTCATCTCATAATTTTCTTTCGGAACCAACAAAGGGTAACGATTGCGCGCCAAAATTTTTCTAGGATCCTCGGCATCAAGAAGAGCTGCTTCGATTCCAAACGTGGTCCCAGGATGTCCGTAATTTTGGATTCTACAATAAATAAGCAGCCATCCTTCTTTAACTCTTAGAGGAACAGCTCCGACTTCCACCTGATCCGTATTCAATCTACGCAAGTGAAGGGCATGCTTAGGAAGATCCAGATACCACTTGTTCCAAAACTCCCGAGACCAAAGCTGCTCAATGGAATCAAGCATTGCAATGCCCACCGTCGCCGGGGGAAGATCGGTATTCGCACTTAAAATCACGGCATACTTGCCGTTGATTTTTTCTGGAAACAGAGCCATCGCCTTCGCATTAAAGGGAGTCACCAGGTGAAACTCAGGTTTCTCATTCATATTTTTAAAAATCGCGAGTCCCACGCGAATATGATCAGAGACAAAGGGATAAGCCCCTATCGCCGTGTAAAAGAGGTAGGTTTTTCCCTCGAGATAAGTTGCCCTTGGGTCCTCACATCCGAACCGATCCCAAGGACGCTCCGGTTTAATCAGAATTTCTGTTTCTTCGAAGTTGATGCCATCTTTCGATGTGGAATGCCCAATAGAAGACATTCTAAGTTCTTTTCCCTCGAGGCGGCGATGATCTGAAATGGCCCGATAGATAAGATGATAGTCGTCATTTTTTTTTAAAACACTCCCATTGAAAGCAGCAAAGCTTTCCCACTCATGCGAAGGTTTAGGCGCCAAGATAGGATTTAAATTATGCCGTGTTAGCTGCATGATGCTTAAGACCTCCGTTAAAAGTGAGCGCTCGTTTCTGGTCGACGCGTCAGCTTGCGATGTCTAGCTTCACTCTTCGTTTTAGGAATCTCTCTGGCGCAAGCACAGGCATCCAGCTTGCGAGCCGCTTCATCGAAGGCCTCATGAATCAAAGCAAAGACATCAGAGCTAGCTCCTTCAGCAGAAGGATTTCTCTCCACTTTCACTTTATGTCCAGGTACGATCAATTCGATTTGGAATTGATAAATATTTCCGGGGTAGCGATGATGATAGGGCAAATCTATCGAGATTTTGCAGTTTT
>JBLMWG010000187.1:0-5190 GCA_050257115.1 Bacillota bacterium | reverse complement strand
TTACTACGACGTCAAAAGACTGAGCCATTACAACATCTCCACCATAAGTTTAGCTGGATTTTCGATACGAGCGATGAAAGCTGCCAGGAAGCGAGCTGCGGCTGCACCATCGATCAAACGGTGGTCTGCAGTCATCGTGTAGTTCATCACTTTGATAGCTTTCAATTGGCCATCTTTGATAACTGGTTTTTCGTCGATTTTGTACATCCCAAGGATCGCCACTTCTGGGTGGTTGATCACTGGGGTTGCGTAAGTACCACCGATTGAACCGATGTTCGTTACTGTGATAGTCGCGCCCTTCATTTCGTCTGGTTTCAATTTACCATCACGAGCACGTTTAGAAAGATCCAAGATCTCTTTAGAGATTTCGATGATAGATTTTTGATCTGCATTTTTGATCACTGGAACAACAAGGCCTGTTGGAGTGTCAGCCGCAAAACCAAGGTTGAAGTATTTTTTGTAAACGATTTCGCCGTTCGCATCGTCGATAGAAGCATTGAATTGAGGGAACTCACGAATCGTCGCAATCAAAGCCTTCATAACGATTGGAAGGTAAGTGATCTTAGTTCCTTTTTTCTCTGCAAAATCTTTCAAAGATTCGCGCATAGCAACCATCGCATCAACCTTCGCTTCGTCCATGATCGTGAAGTGAGGGATGATGTGTTTAGAGCGTTGCATGTTTTCTGCGATTTTCTTACGGATACCGATAAGAGGAATGCGCTCTTCAATAGCACCCGCTGGGCCTTGGTAAGCTGGTTTAGGGATAGAGATTGAAGTTGCTCCAGCTTTCGCGACTGCCGTCGCTCCAGCACTGCCCGCTCCCGCGGCCAATACATCTTCACGAGTTACACGACCCGCAAGACCAGTGCCAGGCAATGCATTGATATCAACACCCGTTTCGCGAGCAAGTCTGCGTGTTGCAGGAGTCGCCAAAACTTTAGAGTCGGCTACCGGAGGGAAGATGCCGTTAGCAGTTGCTGCAGGAGCAGAAGTTATTGCTACTGGAGCTGCTTTTGCTGCTGGTGCAGCCGCTGCTGTTTGAGGAACTGCCGGAGCTGCTACCGCGCTACCTGCACCTTGAAGAGTAATCATCACAGATCCAACTTTAACAACGTCGCCAGCTTTGAATTTCAAATCGCCAACAACACCTGCTACTGGAGTTGGAACTTCAACAGTTGCTTTGTCTGTCAAAACTTCAGCGATCGCTTGGTCCGCTTTCACTGTGTCGCCAGATTTAACCAACCATTTAACAAGTTCACCTTCAGTAACACCTTCTCCCAATTCTGGAAGTTTGATGTCTTGCGCTTTGCCACCAGTTGCTGGAGCTGGTGCAGAAGATTTTGCTGGAGCCGGAGATGCCGCTGCAGGAGCTGGAGCCGCTTTAGCAGCGGCGCTATCCAAAGCGATCATGATCGAACCAACTTTAACAACTTGGCCTGGTTTAAATTTCAAATCTTTTACTGTGCCAGCTACTGGAGATGGAACCTCCACAGTTGCTTTGTCAGTCAATACTTCAGCGATTGGTTGATCTGCTTTTACAGAGTCACCTGGTTGTACCAACCATTTTACCAATTCACCTTCAGTTACACCTTCACCAAGTTCGGGCAATTTTACGTCAGTCGCCATGATGAGAAAGTTCCTTTCCTGTTGCAATAAACCTTAGATTTTCAAAACACTCCCTTCTAGTTCGGGAGTAGAGCAATTGCACCGCATAACACTATGCATAATTAAAAAGGTTTTCACTCTGGAAGAGAGTCTGAACGCCGCGTTTTCGTCGTTAATCCATTGAGTTTTCCAAGGCCATCTTCTAAACCCTTTACCAATGCTTTTTGAAGGTAAAAATTGCCTAACAAATAAGCTCTTTGTTGGGGGTCTGATGCAATATTCCGGTAAATTACTCGAAGGAACTTTTCTAAAACGTTATAAACGCTTTTTCGCTGATGTGGAGTTGAATGGTCAGACCGTTGTAGCCCATGTACCCAATACGGGAAGCATGAAGGGCATTAACACTCCGGGGAGCATTTGCTTAGTTTCCGAAAGCACAAATCCCGAAAGAAAGCTCAAGTTTACTTTAGAGATGATTAAAGCTCCGTCAGGTTCTTGGGTGGGCGTTAATACGGCAACTCCGAATACTGTGGTTAAAGAAGCTGTATTACAGACAATTGGCAAAAGCGAACAACAAGGGAGCTTTGCGCACTGGGCAGCTTTTGATGAGGCCAAACCAGAATATAAAATTTCAGCGGAAACGCGCTTGGATTTTGCGCTGAAGAAAAAAGACGGCCAACACATGCACTTCATCGAAGTAAAAAACGTAACTTTGGGTGAAGATGGCATCGCCAAATTCCCAGATGCAGTCACTGAGCGTGGTCAGAAACATCTTCGCGAATTGATGGCATTGATCGAGCAAGGTCATACAGCGGAGCTTGTATTCACAATACAACGTCATGACTGCGAAGTCTTCACTCCGGCCGATGATATCGATCCAGAGTACGGAAAGCTTTTAAGAGAAGCCTCTCAAAAAGGTTTGATGATTTCTCCTCTGATTGTCGAATTAAGTCCGACAGCAGCGATATTGTCTGAAAAAAAATTGCCAGTGAAGCTGTAAGCTTTCCTCACGCTCCAAGGCCCAGGCCAGTACTGGATTGGCGTGAGAGACCTTTATATTCGATTTCAGTTCTTAAGGGGCATAAAATTTGATGCGATTGGAAAGTCTGAAAAACCGGAAAAGACAGAGGCATTTTACCAAAGTCTGGTGTCGACCTGTCAGACACAAATTAAAAATTTAAAGTTCTAATATGAACGCACCGAAGTCTTCTGTGTAAACCACACGGAGGCTTGGTATGAAACAATTTATAAACAAAAATCTTCTCGCTTTGGCAGCTCTGACCTTAACCTTGGCAGCCTGTGCCCCTGGTGGGTTCGATACATCCTCCACAAAGTTGGCAGATGATCCAGAAACAGAACAAACAGCTGGTAATAGCTCCAGTGCAGTGGCCGTGGCGCCAGAGACATCTTCAACTTCTGGGGAGTTTGCCTCCGTCAGCACAACTGCTACTGATTCACAAATCTTGGCAAAGTACTCTTACGTCGATACTGCAAAAACGATCAATCAAAGCATGTTGAAGAATGCGCTGTTGTATTATCACAAGAATCTTTCATCGATTAAGAACTCTGACTACTTGTCGGTACTTGATTTCAGTTTGTCTTCGACAAAAAAACGTTTCCATATCATCAATATGAAAACGGGTGAGGTGTGGAGTATTCACGTAGCTCATGGCAAAGGTTCTGATCCAGATCATGATGGTTACGCAAATACGTTCAGCAATGTCTCTGGCTCTAATGCAAGTTCGATTGGTATTTATAAAACGGCGGAAACCTACAGTGGAAGTCATGGCTACTCATTGCGTTTGGATGGGTTGTCTAAAACAAATTCAAATGTTCGCGCGCGCTCGATTGTTATTCATGGTGCTGACTACGTCTCCGAGTCCAGTGTGATTCAAGGGCGCAGTTGGGGTTGCCCTGCGGTCACGATGTCGTATCGTACAAAGGTGATTGACATGCTTAAGGGTGGTAGCGTCATTTATGCGTCTGCAACAAATTAAAAATTAACAGACTGGTGCCGTTTGGTGACTGGTTAGGTTGGCAAACATTTTGCTTTTCAGATTTTGTGTTGAGGTCATAGTGACCTCATACAAAATTAAAAACCACTTCTTGTGGGGGGAAAGCATGAGATCAATGTTCAATCTTTTTGTATGTGCAGGTGCGCTTCTTACTTCGTTTGCAGCTAATGCCCAACTCAAACTCGGACAACCAGCATATGGTGGAACAGGTTGTCCTGCAGGTTCAGCAAGTGTCACATTGAGTCCTGATTCATCTGCGATCAGCATCTTGTTTGATAGCTATGTTGCTGAAGCGGGAAATACAACGGGCCGCAGAGTTGATCGCAAATCGTGTAACATAACCGTTCCAGTGGCAGTTCCTAATGGTTACTCCGTCGCTGTTTTCCAAGTGGACTATCGTGGTTTCAACTTAATTCCTCAGGGCGCTATGAACAGATTTGATGTCGAGTATTTTTGGGCAGGCTCGCAAGGTCCTCGTTTTTCACGCATGTTCTCAGGTCCTACGAATAACAACTTCAGTCTGACAGACAATCTGGTGGCGCAAACGCTTGTCTGGTCTCCTTGTGGTCAGAGTGTGAATCTGCGCGTAAACAGTTCAATGATGGCTCAATCCAATGCTCGCATGGAGCAAACAATGGGCATCGTCGACAGTGCTGACGTATCTTCTGGTTTGATTTATCACGTACAATTCAGACGTTGTCAGTAATCGAGTTTTTTATGAAAAAGCTGTCTCTTGTTTTGATTGTACTTAATCTGACATTGTTCACAGCACTCGCGAAGGCTCAGCCACAAACTGAGCCTTTGGAGCCTGGCGAAGAAGATTTTTCTGATCCATCAAGTGGCGATTCGGGAAATGAAGATTCCGATCCAATTGCCGGCGTAACGCTGGGACCAGTGCAGTTGGCAGGGACAGGATGTAGCGGCGATACGGCGCGTGCCGTGCTAAGTCCCGACAGTAAAACAGTTTCCATTATGTATGATCAGTTTGAAGCGCGTGCCGGAGGGAATGCCGCTCGCCGAACAGAACTGTCTTGTCAGACACGGATTCCGATACAGGTTCCTGCTGGATATCGTGCGATGGTGACACGCTTGGATTATCGGGGATTTACCTCCGTGTCTCCGGCCGGGGGACGAGCTGTATTGAAAACGTTCTATCAAATTCTTGATTGGAACACGGCAAATGTTTTATCTCCTGTGATTAAGCGCAGAAAAGTTTTTAATCAACAAAAGCAGGGGCCTTTTGTCACCACTTCAAAAATGAGAATTAAAAACTTCTATCAGGAGTGTGGGAAAAACTTTTTATTGGACATTAATACCAAACTTATTGGAGTTTCCAAGTCAGGTGAAGAGACAATGATCGCTTTGGATACGACCGATGTCTCCTCAAAGGTAGTTTACTCTTTACGTTGGAAAAAATGTCGTTGAGGCAAGATCAGCTAGTAAAGTTTTTAAACTGGCCCCGCAGAGTGTGGTCTCCAAGTGTACTTTTAAAAGGAAAAGTGCTGAGAGGATCCACAAGATTCTGGGCAAATTCAAATTCGCCTCTAAAAGGCAGTGAGAGGTAAGGAAC
>JBLMWG010000186.1:0-10892 GCA_050257115.1 Bacillota bacterium | reverse complement strand
TTTGATGACAAGTTGTCCGGACTGGTTTGCGAGATACAGCTCTTTGGAGCATAGATAGATTTTTGTGTCTTCGCTTTGACGGTAAATACAGAAAGTCATGAAGGGGAGATACTTCATGTCTTCGACAAGGGTATTGTCTTTCAAACCGACAGAGAGGCTTGCGATGTTGGCACGCAGAGTTTCATCTTCGACATGCGGGTTTGAAGAAACTCTGACGGCCTCTTTGTTTAGCTTTGTTGTAAAGATCGCCTTCCCGGAGTTGTTCTTGATGGCAAGCTCGCCGTCTTTTAAGAGTTCGGATGGCCAAGTGAATCGAATGCGATAAGGTGCGCCTTTTTCATTTGGAGCCTCCAGGTGAAAAGTCACCATAGTGGAATCGATAAGAATGTCCCCGATGCGCAAACGATCCTCATCCAGGAGCGTGTATTCGAATCTTTGTGGAAGAACTTGGAGATTGTTTTTATCCGCTTGAAAAAACATGGCCTTGGGTTTGCCTTGAGCAAAGACCGACAGGGCACATAAAGAAGTCAGGAGAAGAGTCACCGGTGATTTCATGATAAAAACTCCTTCGTGATTTCTTCAGCGCTTCTGTGCGCCATGATAGCGCGAATGATGGATAAGCAGGTCGTCATTTTCGAAAGAAAATCTTCGCTGTGGCTAATAACAATATGGCGAGGGTGTCCCGCCCAGGCCGATTTAACCTTGTCGTTAAGTTCCCACGCCTCCTGGAACGTCTCGGTACGAATAGGATTCGTTGTATCGTAAAAGTCAGCGGAGGCTGTATCTAGATGTAAAACCCAATCATAGCGAGCGAACTCGGTTTCGCGATCACTATTAACACTAGCTAAGAAATCACCCGCATCAGCAGGCCAGTAGGCCAATGCATCCATGGATCCACGATCACAGACGATCAGGGGTTTTCCACTGAGAGTCGTGATCATATTCTCAAGCTCCTTTTGCGTCATGTAAATGGCACGTTGGGTGTGGATGATTCCTTGAGGTTCTTTGGAACGAGGGAAACCACCTCGGTATAAAATACTTGCAGCTTCAGGAACAACGGCGCATTTTTGTCCGAGTTCTTTTTTGAGTGCTTCAATAAGCGTTGTTTTTCCCCCTGAGGGACCACCAGTGATTGCGACTTTTACATATGACTTCATATTTAGAATTAGAGCATATAGCGTAAGCGAAAAGCAATGCGATAGATGAGACGAGTTAGCCACGAAGAGCTAAAATCTTTTTCAGAGATCAAACGGGAATTTTCTAAATCCACAACCCATTGATCGGTCATCACACATAATGATTTTGGGTCATGGAAGCGCGCTAAAACCTCAAGGTCATGAAAAAGGCTTCTATAGTTAAGATTAAAGGACCCGACGTAGGCGTCATCGTCAATAATCATCGTTTTGGCGTGTAAAATACTTTTTTGGTATTCGAAAATGGGGATTTTTTTTTGTGAGAGAAACTGCACTATAAAAAAAGCGGCCCATTTGACAAAAGGAACGTCGGTTTTGCCTGGTAATAATATTTTGACATCAACACCGCGTTCGGCGGCCTTGATGAGGGCCTTCAAGACAGATCTCTTTGGCAAAAAATAAGCGGTTGTAATGTAAACCCGTTTTTGTGCGTGGGTTATTTTGTGTAAAATTCCACGGTATAAAAAGCGACGCATTTTTTGTGTCGTATTGAGTTGCACGGGGCTATTGAACGGGCGAGGCGTAATTCTCCAGCGACCCACCCAATTCAAGATGCCATCAAAGACAGTGCGCAGGTACGTAATTTGGGAGGCAACCACTAATTGCTTAACTGGGGTGCCTTCCAGTCTTACTCCGGTGTCTCTCCAGGCGGATTCTCCGACAAATTCTTGGCAATGAATCTGGGTGAAGTTCAAACTTCACAGGTAGGCAATTTTTTCGTCGATGATAGAAATTTTCCGGTGGTTGCGTCGATTCATGCGGCGGAACCAGGTTTTTTCTGGCCAGTGAGGCAGCCGTCGCAGCCACATTGAGGGATAGGGGAGTGGATGAAAAATTCTGAGCTCTATGTTGTGGAGTGTACAATATTTATTAATTTGTGGGATCGAGTAGTAAGATCCAAATCCATCAATAATGATCTTAATCGAAACTCCGCGTTCGCGTGCTTGGCGAAGATCATCCAGGATACCTTCGGTCAGTTTGTCGAAGGTAAAAATATAGCTTTCAATAGTGATACTTTTTTGAGCCTCACGGATGTCTTGACGGAGACTTTTAAAGTAATCATCGCCACTATTAAAGATATCAACACGACTCCAAGACTCCATATGCTGCATTGTTCAATAATTAAATATAAAAGTCGACAGTAAAGCTGAGGAAAGGGCACACTTGGATTCTATGGCATCAAGCAAAATAAGAAATTTAAAAAAAATTCTGACAGGAAGTCTTCTCGGTGCAATGTGTTGTATTGGAGCTTGGGCTCAGGGCTCGGTCCCGTCTGGAAAAATAAGAGTGGTTTATTTCGGTTTGCAAAGTCAGGCTGACTTTGAAATGAAAGTGAAACCTGTTTTTGACTCGGCAGCATCCTGTAAGTCTTGTGAGTTGGTGAATTTCACGCCTTACGCTAAAGATGGATCTGTTGATCAAGAGGCGATGGACGAGCGTATCCAGGATTTGCCTGCAGACACAAGTTTTGTATTTTTTGATGTTAATATTAAATCTAATGATGGAAATAAGGAACTTCTGGAAGCATTGAATAAGCGTGCTGACAGTGGTTTGTTGGTTGTTGGTGCGGCGGGCGTGCCTAAAGCAAATGATTCATCGGGTCCGTTATCTCGTACGATTTTAGGGCAGGTTCATAATGCTATCATTATCGGTGAGCTTGGTGATCGTGATCGTCTACAGCCAACTGGTTTCTATGGTCCTGAAATGTTGACGGCGATTCGTCCACCGAAAGACAAAATTGGGCAGGGTTATTCTCCTTTGTTGTTTGCTGCGACGTTGGCGGACCATTGGGGGAAGCGCTCGGGATTAGAGTGGGTGGAGTATTTTAAAGGCAAGAAGGCTAAGAATCGGAAGATTTGGATGGATTTGAACGACATCTTCTAACGGCGTCCTTCTCGATTTTAGTTGTTCCTTACCTCTCACTGCCTTTGAGAAGCGAATTCTTAGCGGCCAGGAAAGATAACGATGCGGTCCTGGTGTTTTTCCGGGATTCTTTTTTTGAAAATTCTTTTGGCTTCTTCCATAGAATAGCGGCTGCTGATGTGGATGAAGACGATTTGTTCGCTTTCGATTTCATCAAGTCTTGGGATGATTTCATCTAAGTGCGTATGGCCCCATTGTCTTGCGGCTTCGATGGTTTTTTTATCATCGAGGTAAGTGGATTCCATGATCAGGATTCTGGATTTTTTGACCCAGGGGCGGCTGTCGAGGAACTCAATTTGTGTGTCGCCGGTAAAGGTGACTGTCGGGATGTGGTGGACGTCGTTGACCTCTTTGCCTTGACGGCGCAGATCGACGATTTGGTCCTCTGTGAGACCATGGTATTCCGTTTTTAGTTTTTTCTGGATCTCAAACAGGGTGTAGCCGAAGGACTCAATGCGGTGAGTGGTTGGGAAGGCCTTCACATAACACTGTTGATTGAGGTGAAATTCGTCGTCGGCTTTAACCCCTACGAAATCGAATTTGTATTTGTGGTCTTCGATCTTTTCCCAAATCTTCATGATTTCCGTCATGGGTGCGACCAGCGATTGGGGCATGAAATACTGAGCGCCTTCTTGGGAGGTCATGGCTTTTTGAGAGATAATGTAGGGGAGGCCTGCGGCATGGTCCAGGTGGCCATGGCTGATAAAGAACTTTTTCAGATTCAAAAGGTACGGGTAGCCTTGGGCTACATCGAAACTTAAAGAAAGATCCGGCATGGCGATGGCCGTGCGGATCCCTGACAGCGACAAGCCGTAGAATTTGTATTTCTGATAGGTCCAGGATTCTCCGGCTTGCACTGACATTGGGCTCTCCTACTCCGGCAGAGCCGGAGTGCAAACAGTTTACATGCAACGAGCAACTAGATCATGACCGATCCATGCTACTGGGGATTTTGGCTCCCAAGAATCATGAAGCATCACGTAGCCGCAAGATTTGAAAACCACTTCAGATAGAACTGCCGTGACTAAATTCTTCTGATCCTTATGTAAATCAAATAGATAGTCCGAAGACTTCAACATATACTCCATTTGATCCTGGCGAGTGTGTTGTGGCCATTTGTCGTACTTTGTGAATTCCAAAGTCAATGGGTTGGTCAGGTATTCATCTGTAAACGCTTTGACTTGTTCAAAGGTCACGCCGTCTTTCAAAAGCTCTTGGCACTGCTTCAAAACTTGCGCACCGTGAGCTTTATCTCCGGCGTCTTTTTGAATAGCTGTCATCAAAGGGTAAAGTGATACTTCAACACCTTGGAATACAGAACTTGAGTTCGTTAAGATTTCTGGGCAATTGTAAACGCAGCAGTGAACACCTTGTTTTGCAAAGGCGATGGAATAGTTTTCTAGCGCCATCTTCGCCCAGCCTTGGAAGTAGCACGTGTAAGTCTGCCATTTGTATTCGTTTTTAATGAGTACTTCAGTGCCGTGGTAGCCGTAAGCTGTGTAAGATACATGGCTGCCAGAAGCTTCCAATTTTTTACGGAGGGGAGCTGAAATTTCAACCAAGTGGCGGAACGTTTCCGCTGTGACTTCTTTGAAGTTGCGAAGGCAGAACTGACCAATTTCAGATTCCATCAAGGCGCTGGAAGGAACGTGGCGATCACCCGTGCCTTTACAAACGCGATTTAAAATCGGCATCACGATTTTCGTGCGGGGAACGCCGCCAGCCATTAAGTGGGCAAACAAAACGTTCGCTCCTGCTGGGATGTGTTTTTCAAGTTCTTTAATGAAAAGCTCTGTGTTTTTCTTGAAGCGTGCTGTACCGGCTTTTTCAGATTCGTCGATAGCTTTCCAATCAAGTTTCGCTTGTTCCCATTCGCCCAATTTGATTCCGGCAAGTTGGTCACATGGAGTGACACCGTTACTAGCTGGTTCCATGTCAAAACCGGCTTCAAGGGGAACATTGATAAATGGTTGCGGAATGTTTGCTGTTTCTTCAGCGGTCAATGCGCGCAAAGAACCGTCTTTTTCGCGACGACCGACAGTGGCACGGACAATCGTCATACCACGACGTTCAGCTTCTTCGACCAAGCCATTTGCATAGCCACGGGAGAAAAGTTCGCCGAATAACACAAGAACGTCGCCTTTTTTGTAGGCACTCAATGCTGGTTTTTCTTTAAGAGGGAAGAGTTGCGTCATAAATATACCTCGCGTTTAGGGGGTCTATACTGGTCCGGCTAGAGTAAGGGGTCAAGTTTTGACTAGTGATGGCTCAGTGGGTAATCTGGAACTAATTGTTCGAGGAGAAGCAATGCGTGTCGTGAGTATGGTTCCGTCGTGGACGGAGACTCTTTTAAAAGCCGGAGTGAACGTTGTTGGACGTACGCGCTATTGTATTCATCCTCCGAAGATGATCACAAACATTCCTATCGTCGGTGGAACGAAAGATGTCGCCTGGGATTTAGTCGCAGACCTAAAGCCTGACATCGTGCTTCTTGATCAAGAGGAAAATCCTTACGATATGGCGGAGGAATGTCCGTTGCCAATTTTAACGACCCATGTGAATTCCCTGGAAACCTTGCAAAAGGAATTGGTGAAACTTGGGGAGTACTTTAAAAATCCGCAATTGATGGAATACGCTGTGATGGCGTTGGATATTTTGGAAAGGCCCGACAAAAATTTCGATCAAAATAAAATTCCAGGTTTTATGGAATGGGTCAAAATGCCGTCACAACAATATGATCAGGTTTTATATCTCATTTGGAAAAAACCATGGATGGCCGTCAGCAAAGAAACCTACATCGGTTCGGTGATGAAAAAACTAGGAATGAAAGTCGTTGAATTCCACGAAGGCGATAAATACCCTGTGATCGAAATCGAAGATCATAAAGACGCTCTTTGTCTTTTTTCTTCAGAACCCTATCCTTTCGCCAAGAAAATCACCGAGCTCAAAGATCTCGGCGTCGAAGGCGCCGTCGTCGACGGAGAATGTTTCTCATGGTTCGGTATTCGAAGTCTCGAATTTTTAAATGGTGCTTTGAAGTAGGCGGGAGCTAAGGCTAAAAGAATGAAGAAAGAACTCTTTGAGTTGAGTTTTTATTTTTGCCAATTTCGCTGCGGATTTCTTCTTTAATTTGTGGGAATGAGAAAGCTTTCTTTTTCATTCGGTCAACGAGAACCATGATGTCTTCTGGGGTGTGAACGACCTGCACAATCATGCCAGATGAGAAATTCTTTTTTTGATAAAACAACGCTTCGCGATTATTTTGGTGATAAGGGCCTACCATGACGGGTAATCCAGCAGCCAGGGCTTCCATCACCGAGTGTACTTGCTTTTTAAAGCTGCCACCAATAAAGGCGATATCTGCCCAAGTATAAAGTTCTGCCAAAATGCCGATTTGATCCACCAATAGAATGCTGCCAGTTGGCCACTCTGTAGATTTTGAGTAGAGAACAAAAGGTAAACCCGCTTCTGTGAATTGCTTTTCTAACTTTTCGAGATGCGTAGGTGTCGTTTCATGAGGGGCAATGATGATTTTTAATCCGTCACGTTTGATTTTGGCCAAGGCAGGCACCAGAATCGCTTCGTCTTCGGGCCAAGTCGATCCTGCAATCAGGACGAAATCGTCCGGTGATGGCATCAGGATGTTTTTCAGAGGCTTCGGGTTTTCTAAGCGATGAAAAACCTGATCAAAACGTGTGTCGCCACTGACGACGATCTTCGTGTTTAAGTGCAGACGTTCCAGATTTATGCGATCTTCTTCAGACACACAGTGAATTTCCCCAAGATGATCCATGGCAAACTTGGTTAAATAGCGAGAAAGGCCTTTTAATCGTGAAGAATTGTCGGCGAAAGTCGCCGAAAACAATCCTGTTGGAAGGTTATTTTTTTTTGCGACTTGGGCAAGAACAGGCCACACATCGGTGCGCGAAAACAACAAGGCGCGTGGCTTCCATTTCGCAATAAATTCAGTCAACATGAAGTCCAAATCCCAAGGCAAGGAGGCCCAGACATCGACCTCATGGATGCTTTCTAAGATTTTCTTTGCGGACGGAGACGAATATGTCACCAAAATAGGAACATCGGGATAGCGTTTTTTAAATTCACGAATCACGGGGCGGGCGTATTCAATTTCACCGCTGGCAGCATGAATCCACAAAGGACGAGCGTCGGCGATTTCTTTTTCCGCGCCGGTTTTTTTGATTTTATAAAAACCGTGATTTTTGTCTTCGATCATCTCACGAAGTTTTCCACCAAGAAGCGGGCGCAGAGCCTGCAGTAAAAGCCAAGCGAAAGGCACGATAATAAATTTATAAAGCCAAAAAACCAAAATACTCATCGAGTGGTTTCTCCAAGGATCAAACGCAGTTGCTCAGCCACTTGCAAGGGAGTGATATCAACAAGGCACTTATGGAATTTTTCTTTATTCACGCAAGGGCCTTGGCCGTGTTTGCTGCAAGGGCGACAAGAAAGATTCAATTCCATAATTTTTGTCGTCGGACGCGAAGGGAAGCCAAAAGGTGCCGGTCCCATCAAGGCGATCGTTCTTTTTCCGAGTTGTTCGGCGACATGCAAGAGGCCCGTATCATTGCTGATCACAGCGCGGGAAAGGGCAACCACTCCGGAGCTGACTTGTAAGGAAGTTTTGCCGGCAAGATTCAAGACACGGTCCGGAGCTGCCGCATGAATATCTTCGATAAATGAATCCTCGGGACCACCGAGTAAAATAAATTTTTGCCCTGGCATCAGTTGGATCAAATCTTTCCAATACTCTTTCGGCCAACGTTTCAAAAAATAAGCCGCAGAGGGGGCTAGGGCCACCGTATTCGTGTAGTCGCCGATGACAGTGCGAGCCTTTTCCATCACCTCAGGACTGGGGAAAATTTGCGGAGCTGGGGGGGCTATTCGTGAAACACCCCACGGCTCCAAGGGCTCGAGCAAGTCACGCTGACCGCTGAAGGGCTGTTCGAAGGTGTTAATACGGAACTTGAATAACAAAAATCTTTTCCAACGACGAATGGAGCGGCGAATGAATTTGGGGCCAATACCAACAAAACCCAACGGACGAAGTATCCACACAATAACACGTGAACGAGAGTTGTTGTGAGCGTCGTAGATATGTGTGAAGCCTTGCCCACGCATCGACCAAACAAGTTTGATTAAGCCGAGCAACCCCGCTTTACGTTCAAACTCCCAAACGCGGTGAATATGGGGATGATTGCGTAGAAGACCCGCCATGTCTTTGCGGGTGATCCAATGGACTTCGGCCCCAGGGTATGTCGTCGCAATAGCAGAAGGAACGCTGAGGGTTTGCACCACATCGCCAAATGCTGAAAAGCGAATGATTAAAAAACGGGCAGTCGGAGTCTCATTTTGGAACATTCGAAAATCCTACCAAGGCCGCCGTAAAAGGTCACTTGTTTAAAATATGGAAATGGGGGGCTCGTTTAAAAGGGCTTCACTGGGCATGACCTGTGAAGTATAGGAGTTAGATCAGGAGGCCCATGGCTTTCAGCCGTTTGTCTTTAGGGACCTTAATTTTATCTTTTGTTGGAAGTGCCATGGCACTTTTTGTGCCGCATTTTGCGTATGGTCAGGTACGAACGGAGATGAAGCTCTTCTCGGACTCCTTTATTAGTCCTGAGTTTGAAGCTACGCAAAAAAACAATTATCAGTTCGTGGGAGCTTCTCTTAAAACAGAGTCTTTTTCTGATGCACCTCTTAAAATGGATATTTCTGGCGGTGTGGCTATCGGTTCGCCTCTTCTGAACTATCTGAATATTTCTGAGTTTTATTTGCAGTCTCGGCAAAGTGATTCCACGACATTTTATGTGGGTCGTAAAAAGATGTTGTGGAGTGAGTTGGATGCACGCTGGGATTTGGGCGTGTGGGAGCCTCTCTTTAAATGGAATCCCTTATCTCCTGAACGACAAGGTCTGACTGGTATTTATTGGCAAATTGATAAGCCTCAGTACACGTTCATGTTGTTTGCTTCGCCAATTTTTATTCCTAGCCAAGGTCCAAGTTTTGAGATTGAAAACGGGGATTTTGTGAAGGGGAATCCCTGGTTCCATAATCCGCCGCAAAGTGTGCGTATTTGGGATGAGGCGACACAAATGCAATATCATATGAATCAACCCAGTACTTCGGAAATTGTGATGCAAAATTCCTATGGAGCGAAGTTGAGTTTTGGTGACCCTCAGGGATTCCGTGTGCAGACAAGTTATATCTATAAACCCGATAACGTTCTGGCTCTTGGTTATCAGGGTAGTCTTGATTTAAGCACACTTAAGGGCAGTGTCGAGTTGAAGCCCCAAGTGTTCTATCATTCACTAACCGGTGCAGATGTGACCTATAAATGGGATCAGTTCCGCCTCGGAGTCAGTGGTATTTGGGATCGCCCAACTAAAGAAAAAGTTTACGACGATCCAGCGTGGACTCAGCCCGTATTTGAGGATGCTGTGTTAATGAGCCCTTTCGTGGAATGGGACAATGGTGTGTGGGCGTTGAACTTTATGCGTCTTGATATCTATGGCGGAAAAGTGACAGAGGTTGGTGAAAATCAGGCCAATGAGCCTTTAACCAACTTGTATCCTTTCTATCAAGCCAATCAGGTCTCTGTTTTGAATAACTGGTATCTCGGGAAAGGACGTCGTTTGATGTCCAAGTTGAGTTTTACTCAAAGTGATAAAAATGACTTTCAGCTTTTACGGGTGAATGCCCGTATGCGCATGTCGGGGTTGTGGACTTTCTTCGGCGAGATGCAACTCTTGAAGGCGGGACCGACAGATCAAGGGAATCAAAATGATCTCGCACAATTTGCTAATAACGATCGTCTTATGCTAGGAGCATCTTATGTTTTTTAAGCGATTGATGCTCCTTTCTGTGGCGTTATTAGGTATTGCATCATCAGGATGCAGTGACTTCTTGAACGGACAAAAAACTCAGAATGAGGAATTTAAATTTTCCAATGATCGTTTGACATGCCTTAAGGATGTTCCCCGCACCTTGAAGAAGTTTACCGTGGGAATAGCCGCGGAGTCAGAAATTCGTGATAGCTTTGATTGTCTGCGCGAGGGGCTTACGTATTTCCAAAAGAAGACTTACGGTGCCCAACAGAATGCCTATACAGTCGATGAAATGCGCCGCTTTTTTAGTAAGTATTTTCTTAAAGAAAACGTAGTCAGTCCGGAGTTTGCTCAGGAGTTAATGAAAATTAAAAAGGCGCTGCTTGGTGGGTCGGTAGAGATCTTGACCAAGGAAGAAATCACGCGTCTTGTGGATGTTCTTGCGATTACACGTGATGAAGCTATTAAGCTTTCTCCACATGTTCAAGTTTTGCTGAATCAGCTGCCTAATAGAAAATCAGATTGGGACCGAGTTTCCAGTGCTATTGAACAAATGCGTTTTAGCTTCCAACGCTTGTTGGAAAATACCGAGCTGTCCAAATCTGAGTACTCTTTTGAAGATGCGAAGAATGCATTTTCTGGTTTCTCAGATTTTATTAAAGGCAATGAGCCTTTTGCTCCTTATGAACAGTACTCAAAAATGATTCCCATTATGGAGTCGGTGAAGAACGTTCTGATGGGACGTGAAGCGCAAATCGTGACTCTGCGCCAATGGAAAGACAGTTTAGATACGTTGGTGGATCTTTATGGTTTGGTCTTAAAGTATCACTATGTGATTCACAATTTTGATGTCAGCAGTGATTCAAAGGTTCGTGAAATCAGCCAATTTATTGGCCAAGCTTTGGACTTAGTCGAAAACTGCCACCAGATG
>JBLMWG010000185.1:0-21304 GCA_050257115.1 Bacillota bacterium | reverse complement strand
TTCAATGCACTTGGGGAAGCACTTAGAGCAGATCTCAATCTCAACTTTTAATTCACAATTTTCTTATTGTTACATGAACATCTCAAATCATGTATTCCGACGAAGGCCGCGTTTTAATTTGGTTGTTGTCGCAAAAGATCTGTATAAATAAAATTCTCGAATACCCATAATTTCAAGGAGGAATTTATGATGAGGTTCGTTCTGCCTACGGTATTGACTCTTGCAAGTGCATTTGCTTGGGCAACGCCCCTAACTCCAGACAATATCCTAGGCCGCTATAAAGTTGACGCGTCCTATATGTTTCAACATGCTTACATGAAAATTCATGTGCTTAACAATCAGGAGTTCGATATCACTCGCTACTATCCAAATGGCAAAGAGGACCCGACATGTCAGGGGACTTATAGCTTTGGGGAAAACGTATACCTTGATGAAGCAGGCTTCTTGGCAGGCGGAAAAATCTTTAAAGGTGTTTTTACTTGCCCAGATGATCGCTCAAAACAATATGACTTTAATATCGACTATAAAAATACCCAGTTAGAAGATCTAATCAAGGGTGCGACTGTCTCTGTGACAAGCTCACTTGCTCCAGGCGTCAATTTAAAAGCACACGTTATCCGCTACTAAATTCAAATAAAAAACCCAGAGATTTCTCTCTGGGTTTTTCTTCCATAACATTTCAAATCTCGACTAAGCAGAGCTCTTTTTAGCTTCTTCTTCCGCTTTGATTTCTTCCTCAGTCTTGTAAACAAGAATAGGGGCGCCACCATCATTGATCACATTTTCATCAATGATCACTTCCTTCACATTATTTTTGGAAGGGATATCATACATAATATCCAGCATGGCAGTTTCAAGCACTCCGCGCAAACCACGAGCACCTGTTTTACGTTTCAATGCCATTTGAGCAACCGCACGCAAAGCTTTGTCCGTAAATTTCAATTCAACGCCTTCAAAAGAGAAAAGCTTTTGATACTGTTTTGTGATCGCATTTTTTGGTCTCACAAGGATATCCATCAAAGCTTCTTCATCCAATTGGCCCAATACCGCAATTGCAGGCAAACGACCAATGAACTCTGGAATCAAACCGAACTTAGACAAGTCATCCGGTTCAACCTTCGCCAGCAAGTTCGAACTCTTCTCAACTTCTTGAGCCGTACGAATATCTGCAGCGATACCCATTGTTTTATTTGAAGTTCTGTTTTCGATGATTTTATCCAAACCAACGAATGCACCCCCCACGATGAACAAGATGTTTGTTGTATCCACTTGGATAAACTCTTGCTGAGGATGTTTACGACCACCTTTCGGCGGAAGATTTGCTACAGTACCCTCTAGGATTTTCAAAAGGGCTTGCTGCACACCTTCACCCGACACGTCACGCGTGATAGATGGGTTTTCTGACTTACGAGAAATCTTGTCGATCTCGTCCACGTAAATAACGCCTTTTTGCGCTTTTTCGACGTCATAGTCAGACGCTTGAAGAAGGTTTAGAACCACGTTCTCGACGTCTTCACCGACGTAACCTGCTTCCGTCAATGTTGTTGCATCCGCCATAGCGAACGGAACATTTAAA
The DNA here is from genome assembly GCA_050257115.1 of Bacillota bacterium. Classification (GTDB taxonomy): domain Bacteria; phylum Bdellovibrionota; class Bdellovibrionia; order Bdellovibrionales; family Bdellovibrionaceae; genus Bdellovibrio. Next base: position 19,728 of record JBLMWG010000185.1, on the reverse strand, counting down.
ATTTTAGCAATCGTTTGCGCAAGCAACGTCTTCCCAGAACCTGTTGGTCCGATAAGAAGAATGTTGGATTTTTGCATCTCAACGTCCGCGCCTTTTTTACCATTTGCCATGGCATTTACACGCTTGTAGTGATTATGTACCGCTACGGCCAAAGTTTTCTTCGCTTGAGTTTGTCCGATTACATAATCATCAAGGTAAGTTTTGATATCCGATGGTTTTGGTACTTTGAAGGTACCTTTAACCGCCGTCTCTTTCTCTTTTTCCTCATCGATAATGTCATTGCAAAGATCAATACACTCATCACAGATATATACGCCAGGACCAGCAATCAGTTTTTTTACTTCCTTCTGTCCCTTGCCGCAGAAACTACATTTCAATGCGCCATTCGTGTCTTTAGTTGTCATCTGCTGTTATCCTTTTTTTGCCTTACGCGATTCAACGACGTGATCAAGCAAACCAAATTCTTTTGCTTGGTAAGGGTCCATAAAGTTATCCCTTTCCATCTGATCCCTCAAGAATTGGTAGTCTCTGCCCGTGTGCGTTTCATAAATGCGAGTAAGCTTATCTTTTGTTCTTAAAAGCTCTTTCGCATGAATTTCGATGTCCGTAACCTGACCTGACAAACCGCCTCCAGATAGAAGAGGTTGATGGATCATAATACGAGTGTTCGGAAGGCTATACCGCTTCCCTTTTGCACCTGCCGTCAAAAGAAGTGACCCCATAGAGGCCGCCATACCCATGCAATATGTCGCCACGTCGCATTTTACAAACTGCATGATATCGTAGATCGCAAGACCCGCTGACACGCTACCACCCGGAGAATTGATATAAAAATGGATGTCTTTTTCAGGGTTATCCACTTCCAGGAAGAGGAATTGAGCGATGATGGCATTAGCAACTTCGTCCGTGACTTGTGATCCTAGAATCACGATACGGTCTTTAAGAAGGCGGGAATAAATATCGTAAGATCTTTCACCCTTGGAAGTTTGCTCTACGACGTATGGAATGAGTGCCACTGATGTTCTCCTGTAGTTGTCTGAAGCACCTTGGTTTGGCCAAAGTAACTTGGGTCTTATGCTGTGCTACCTATCGGAATACTCCAGCAAGACTTTATGAAAAAGCCTTTGACCAGCAAGAGTGCTATGTTACATCTAACAATGCCCGATTTTTCTAAACATTTTAAGGGGTTTATATGGCATTTAACCTAATGAATAAAGATATTAATCAACTAGCTTGCCCGGCTTTGGTCGTGTTTTCTAAAGCTTCTTCACAAAAAGATAAGCTCGCAAAAGTGACTCATCTTGAGCTTCAAAAGCAATTGACGGACGCTATTGCGGAAAAAACGATCACTGGTAAGCACCAAGAAGCTGTGAGCTTCCGCGAATATAACGTGGAGGGCTACCGCCACCTCGTTGTTGTAGGCCTTGGAAAAGAAAACGAAATCACTCACGAATCTGTGCGCCAATCTATCGCCGCTGCTTTTGAAGCCGTTAAAGCTTTGAATGTTAAAGAAGCTGCGATCCACTTTGACGGCCTCACTTCTGGCAAAAAAGATGCTGCAGAATTTGCCAAAGCTGTAGCTGAAGGCTTGGTTATGACTTCGTACGTATTCGACGAGTTAAAGTCTTCTGCAAAAGAGAAAAAAGAATCTAACGAAATCACTTTCCATGTAGTCACGAAGCTTGCAACGGACAAAGCAGTTAAAGCAGCCTTCCACGAAGGTTTAGTTCTGGCCAACGTTGTGAACTTCTCTCGTCGTCTTGGTGATATGCCAGGCAATTTGATGACTCCAACAATCCTTGCAGATGAAGCAGTTGCAGCTGCTAAAGGCATCGCCAACTTGAAAGTGACTGTTTGGGATAAAGCACGCATCAAAAAAGAACGCATGGGTGGTCTTTTGGGTGTTGCTCAAGGTTCTGATCAAGAGCCACGCTTCATCATCATGGAATACAAAGGTGCTGCGGCTTCTAAAAAGCCAGTTTGCTTTGTAGGTAAAGGTCTTACTTTCGACTGCGGTGGTATCAGCATTAAGCCATCTGCAGGTATGGAAGAAATGAAATATGATATGTGCGGTGGCGCGAACGTTATCGGTACATTGTTGGCGATCGCTCAATTGAAATTGAAAGTCAACGCGGTGGGCTTGGTAGCTTCTACTGAAAACTTGGTGAATGGCTCAGCAACTAAACCAGGTGACGTTCATACAGCTCGCAACGGCAAAACATTTGAAGTCAACAATACAGATGCTGAAGGTCGCTTGATCTTGGCAGATGCATTGTCTTACGCAACTGAATTAGCTCCACAAATGATCTGCGATGCGGCAACTTTGACAGGTGCGATGGTTGTTGCTTTGGGTAACACTCACACAGGTTATTTCACTCGCAACTCTGCTTTGAAAAACAAAATTGAAAAAGCGGCGAATGAGTCTGGTGAATGGGTGTGGAATATGCCTTTGACGGATTTCCACGTGAAAGACATGAAAGGCACATACGCTGATCTTTCAAATATGTCGTATAGCAAAGGCGCTGGCTCTGCAACTGCGGCAGCCTTCCTTGAGCAGTTCGTTGGTGAAGACATTCCATGGGCTCACTTCGATATCGCTGGTACAGGCTGGGCTGTCGGCAATCGTTTGCCATACTGCCCTAAAAAAGGTGCTTCTGGCGCAATGATCCGTACCTTTGTTGAGATCGCTAAGCAACACGCTTAGTTTTTAACCAAATCAAAAATGAAAACCCCTCGCGCCTTGCGGTCCGAGGGGTTTTTTTATGTGTTTATCAATTTGTCTGATTAAAAAGTCAGAACAAGTGGATGCCCCAGAATGCGAGCGACTTCATTATTTTCAACAGTCAGCTCCTGGCCATTATGTTCGCTTTTCAATTTCACTGACTTCAACAACCAAGTATGAGGCCACTCATCGGGAATATTTGCAAAGCGGACGATGACGCCATTGTTTTCGTTGAACTGAAACTCCCCGCCGCCAGGTTTTTCACCCATGATTTTGGCAATCGGAAGGAGCAGGGGGTTGATTTTGGCCATGTCTTTGGAAAACTCACACTGACCTTCGACTTCCATCGACGGTCGATCCCCGGCAACAGTGACACCTTCCGCTTCGAACACGAGACTTACTTTGCTAAATTCCTGACAAGCGAATTTCTTTTCGCCTTGAGAATTTACAAATACAAAATGCCCTAATCCAAAGCTCGCACCTTCAGGACCCTTTTTCATTTCAAAACCAGCCAGCAAACGTTGCTTGGCTGCTTCATGAAGTTTTTCACCAGATAAATGAGAGAAATCAAAGCTGTTGCGAACTGCAGCTGGATCACGATTTACCTGATAAGGATCTGTCGTGTAGTGCATAAGCCCATAGCCGACACAAAAACAGACAAAGAAGAGCCCAAAAATTCCCACAAACTTTTGCATAGATAATCCTCTTAGTAGTTGTAGGATAACATGCCTGTTTTTAGGACATCTCAATTTTTACCGCGGGCCTAGCCATAGGTCTGCCTAGGCACAACCTGAAGATTGTTTATAACTCTTGAATACAGCGTTCAACTCCTGGGCTTCATGGGCAATGGCCAACAGGCCCAGTTTCGCAGTCCAACCGTACACATTTTCCTGAGGACACCCCGGGGTGTTGATTGCTAGATCTGAAACGCAAAGACGCTTATAGACTGCCCCTGGACTGTTCAAACTTTCTGTCGAGCTTTTTTCAGAGTGAGTCCGCAAAAATCCACCCGCCAAATCACAACCGATCATATAAATGACCGGTTCTGCAGAGGCACCGTCGGCCTGAACAATAGACGGAATACCTTCTTGAATAATCACTTCCTCAACATCACGGCCGCCTTTAGCAGCCTTCATTTTCTTGCGAGACTTATAGCTCCACTGCTTTACCTCAGCACCGGAGCCGACACGAATAACAGCCAGCCCATAAGTTCCTGCATTATTTTTCACGAATACAAAAGGTTCCTGGTCGATGCCACGCTTTTGGTATTCAGTCTTCAATTTTTCGATCATTGCATCCACGCGGGCGGCTAAAGCTTCACGGCTTTTTTCATCACCAATATCGAAGTTTTCAAAAAGCTCCGTTTCTACTCTTAATAGAAACGGATCAATTTTTGCAATCGTGCTGAACTCTTCAACGAGCTGATTATAGTACTTAAAATAAGTGCTCTTTTTTCTTTGATACCATCCCAGCTCACGCGGCGGATTCATTGGGAACTCAGTGACTGTCTTCGCCCATTCTTCATAGGCTTCCGAAAAGTCATTGTTACTAATAATCAAATCCGGCTTATATTCTTGCATCAAGGAACCGCCCATTAATGCAGAATGAACTTCAACTTCATGACCCGCCGAGCTGGTAATGTTTAACGGCTCCGGCAGCTCACGGGGGATTGCAACCTTTACAGTGACACCCGAGGCTTCAATCAATGATTTGATCGTATAAACGTTTTCCCAGTAAAAAGCATTGTTGGTGTGTTCTTCAGTGACCAACAAAATTTTTTTCACCGCTTCGCCATAGTGACGAACGATGTATTTATTCATCAAGCCGATCGAAGTTTCTTTATCCGTTGGGCAGATATTATTGAAACCTGCCGGGAAAATATTTGCATCAACGTTTGAAACTTTATAACCCGAATCACGGATGTCATAGCTTGAGTATATCGGGTAAGACAAGGATGCTGTCTTAGCAGAAAACCATGCGCAAATCTCGTTCATGTTGGCGAGAGTTTGTTTATGAAGGGTGAGCTTCGCCATTATTTCTCCTTAAAGAATCTCTTATAAGTTTGGATCTTCCGAAGGAACTGGGTTCGGGACTTCTTTTGTTTTTGAAGCCTTCTCTTCCGGAAGCAACTCTTCCACTTTGACACGACCCGCTCTTTTTAAACTGTTTAACTTCTGAGACTCCTCTGTCAAACCCATGGATTCCTGGCCTTGATACAAGAGCTTTTCCGTCTTGGTTTTTATATTTGCAAGTAGATCAAAGAACTCAATTTGGTAACTGTTTTTACTTTGTCCAGCTAGAGGACGATATAATTCTGCACGATTAATCAATTCCACAAAAGCCCCACCCAACTGCTCGAGTTGACTGCGGTTGCTGCGCACTGCCTCCACCTGCACGGAGAGGTCTTGATAAGTCCCCTTAAGCTGTTTCAACGCCTGAGGTGACCACACCGCATCGTCAAGTTCCATCGCTTTAATCAAATAGACTTGCACAAGTTTCTGGCCATTCACAAAGGACTCAAAGTTATCTACCGACAATTGATTTGTGGAGGCCGTGCCCATCTGCACATACGTTTTCGCAAGCCAACCTTTGCGCAAGGGAATGGTCGATTCCTCTTCGCGAATTTTTGTGATGCCTTTTTCTGCCTCATTCAAATACTGAACTGCTTCCTTTTCTTGACCCAAACGACTGTAGACCGAAGCAAGACGTGCGGGGATCTCAGCCCAAGCAACTTCCTTTGGTAGGGCATTCCCCAAGTTTTTTGCATCAAGCAAGGACGCCACTGTTTTTTGATCATCGCCAAGGGCTTCATAGGCAAAAGACATTCGATACTGCGCCAGGGCTGCGATATCAGGTTGCAAATTCTTTGTCTTCAAATAAACGTCGCGCTCAATTGCGACCGCCTCAACCCACTTCCCCTGCCCTTGCAACGCTAAGGCTTCGCCCAAACGCGAAGCTTGAAAGTAGACTGATTGAGGGTAACGTTTCTGGAACTCTTGATACAATTTCTGCGCACCAGCAAGCTGCCCTTGCGCATTCAGATTATCGGCAGCCTGTAACTCACGTTCTTCCTGAAGCTTTTGATTTTGCAAAGCCCCATCATCACTACGAACAAAAAGAGAACTACAGCCCGATAGACTTAAGACAGCAGCAAGGGCTAAGCAGAACTTCATACTTACTTCTCCTCCTCACTCATGAGGGCACTGAGTTCTTCAAGTCCCGAAAGATCTGAAATATCTTTCACCAGATCTGGAATACGGACGATGCGGGCTTCTTTGGACATTTTTAACTCAAACTGACGATAAATGACGTCCCGTTGATTGTAGTAGCTCTTCATCTGAGAGTACAACTCCACAAGGTCCTGCTCACTACTTCCGGCTTCATAACCTACACGGAGGTCCAGCCAATGCGGAAACACGCGATTTAAGATCACGGTTTCCAAGTGATAACCACCCTTGCGAATCTCACGAGCAAAAAACTCCGCCTCTTTCAGCTTGGCCTTGTCAAAACTAGTGACCAGACAAAAACGTGTCGTCGGTGCCACCATCATTCGCTGAACATCCACTGTCCGCTGCAGAAGTTTTCCCTGCCATTGTTCAATATTGAGGAAAAAGTCTCCAAGTTCACGAATGAATTGTGAGCCCGTTAATGTTTCCAATACTCTCAAAACTTGACGAGTTCCCGCCTGAATCAAGTGCCCCAAGAGACCTGATTTTTTTCCTTCAGGATCACGGAACCATTTCGCCACACCTTCATTGAACAACGCTGACAGTTTCTGCGGAGCCTTAAGGAAATCAATGGCATGTTTCGTTGGCGGAGTATCCAGAATAATCAAATCGAACTCACCGGATTCATATACTGAGTAAAGCTTCTCCAAGGAGGTAAACTCTTGCGACCCACTTAAGTTCGTCGACAACTGTTTATAGAGACTGTTCTCAAAAATTTTACGAACCGCTTCTGACTTTTGCGCTGCTCGCTCGACGAAATCATCGAAGGTTTTTTTATGATCAATAACGGAAGCCCACAGCTCCCCTTTGAAATTTTGCCCAGGAACCTTTGTCAGATCCTTACTGCCTTCAATCCCTAAAGTTTGCGCCAGACGCTTTGCGGGATCGATAGTCAGCACTAAAACTTTTTTGCCTTCTTGGGCCGCCAAAATACCGATGGACGCAGCAACCGTGGTTTTTCCGACCCCGCCAGAACCTACACAGACTAAAACTTTGGTGTCTTTAAAAATAGGACTCACCATCAAATCTTTTCCCCTATTTTTTCCACAAGAGCCCACGGATCGGATTCAAAAAATAGTGGCACTCTCAACGCAGAGGCATCGATAGCCTGCGCGACTTTCCACATCTCGGCCTGACGATTTAGTTGCTGCTCAAGATACTGCGCGAATTTTCCCAAATCATTAGGGCGTTGGATTTCAGCCTGGTGCAAAGTTTCCAGGGTTATATGTGTCTCAAGAACTTTGTTCACGAGCAAACGCGGTTGTACGGAAAACCGCTCTTTCAAATACTCAGTGAGTTCAGAGGACTCTTTTAGAGGCAATTCTTCGGGCAAAGTCACAACATGGTATTGGCAAACATTTGGGTCTTTAAGAATTTTATTGATATTGCGGCTTTGCTCACCCATCGGGCCGAACTGAACAGCTTGTGCCATTCCATGAGGAGCTTCCATCAAAGCTCTAAAGTGCCCCGTTGCAAAAGCATCAACGACCACACAATCGAAGTTCATCGGAGGACCATAGTGACGAGGACCACTCGTGACTTTCCCCAAGATCGCAAGTTCCGGCAAACCCGGCGCAACATTGATGAACGCTTTCATCACGGCATTATCAAAAAACAGTTTTGCCAGGCTTTCCACTTTAATTAAATACTGTGCGTACTCACGAAGGCAGGCTTCCCCGGTCCAAAGCGCTACAGATAGATTTGGCTTGATAGCTTGGGGATGAAACCCAATATCGGAGAGGTCGAAAAAATCCTTATAAAAGCTTTGACTGCCAAGCTCGACGAGGAGAACTTTTTTGCCTTCTCGGCTTAGTTTTAAGGCGAGGGCTGCGGCGATAATGGACTTTCCCACGCCCCCTTTTCCAGTCACAAAGTGAATCTCTTGCTTCATAAGTACTTAAAGTGTCTCTGACCTGGGAAATATAGGCATTACGCATGGTGTTAGATGATGCCTTCAGAGAGGGCATAACCTACTATCGTTCGGTTTTAACGCATCCGCGTAATCCGTTCATTTCTAGGAGAATTTAACATGAAATCAAGCGTAGAAAAAGTGTCGAACCTTTCAAGAAAGATCAACATTGAAATCCCTGCAGCTGTTGTACAAGCATCTTTCAGCAAAGTATTTAACGGCATTCAAAAAGACGTAACGATCAAAGGCTTCCGTAAAGGTAAAGCTCCTTTGAACACAATCAAATCAATCTATGGCGATCGTGTAAAACAAGACGTGGTTCAAGACCTTGTTCAAAAACACTACGCTGAAGCTTTGCAAGAACACAAACTTGATCCTATCAGCTACCCTGAGTTTGAGTTCGCTGATCCTTCTGAAGACAAAGACTTCTCTTTCTCCGCAGCATTTGATGTGCGCCCAGAAATCAATTTGAAAAAATACGAAGGTCTTGAAGTTGAAAAAGAGAAGTTCGAATTCGACGCTAAAAAAGTAGACGATGTTCTTCAAAACATCCGTGCTTCTCGCGCAACTTTCGAAAATGTGACTGAAGCTCGCGCAGCTAAAAACGGTGATGTTGCTGTTGTTGATTTCGAAGGCTTCATGGGTGGCGCGCCACTTGAAAATGGTGCTGGCACAGATCACCACCTTGAATTGGGCGCAAAACAATTCATCGAAGGCTTTGAAGAGGGCGTTGTCGGAATGAAAAAAGGCGAAACTAAAACTTTGTCTTTGAAATTCCCAGATCCATACCACTCTGCTGACTTGGCTGGAAAACCAGTTGAGTTCAAAGTGACTTTGAAAGAAATCAAAGCAAAAGTGTTGCCTGAATTGAACGATGAGTTCATCAAATCTTTGGGCGGCCCAGACAATTTGGAAGCTTTGAAAAAGACTATCCAAGAAGACCTTGAAAAGAACGATCAAAAACGCGTTGAAGACGGCTTCAAAAACCGCCTTTTGAAAACTCTTGTAAAAGAAAATCCAGTTGAAGTTCCTCCTTCTTTATTGAAAGAGCAAAAAGCTTCATTAGTTGAAGACTTCAAACGTCGTATGACTGAACAAGGTATGGCTGAAGCTGATTTCAAATCTTACGTTGAAAAATGGGACGGAGATTTCACAAACACTGCGACTGAAATGATCCAATCTTCATTCTTGGTTGATGCTATCGCTAAAAAACACGATTTGTTTGCGAAAAAAGAAGACCTTGATGCTAAATTTGCTGAGTACGCTCAACAAACTGGTATCGAAGAATCTCGCATTAAAGAGTTCTACGGCCGTCCAGACCAAGCAAGCCGTTTGACTTACCAAATCACTGAAGAAAAAGTGATCAACTTCTTGAACAAAACTGTAAAAGTTAAAGAAGTTCCAGCTGGCACATTCAAAGACGAGCAAAACTAGTCGTCAAAAGGTACGGACATACTTTTGGTAGCAATACCGCATCAAAGGCTCTCGCAAGAGAGCCTTTTTTATTTTGGCCACTTAGAAGGTGGCCGTCCCAAGAAAAACTAAAACACGATTGAGTTCGCTAAATCGCGAAGGTCTTTATTCATGACACTCATTGGTCTTGCTGGCACATCCGCTACAGGCTGATCAGCAACAAGGGCTTTAGCTTGCGTCAACGCTTCGTTGCTTGGCATAGACTTCATAAGCTCTGCGGCTTTATAAGCGCGCGTCGGATTCACGACACCCTCACTGACAACCTTTTTTACCAACCAGTCTTTGTGATCTACTGTTCCCATTAAGATTGCCTTCACTTGTTGTGCATTCAAAGCTGGATTCACGTCCAAGATGTGAGCTGCCACACCCGTGATATAAGGCGCTGCCATTGAAGTTCCAGACATTGGAACAACCGCTTTATGATCTAAACTGGGTACTGAACTTAGAATCGCAGTTCCTGGAGCTGCGATATCGACCGTTGTCTCCCCATAGTTAGAGAAACTTGCCAACTTCGCATTACCGATTGTTGCTGCCACTGTGATGGAGTTTGTCGCACGCACGTTGGCGGGGAAGGTTGGAAATACGTTGTTGTCTTGACCGTCATTACCAGCTGCAACAACAAACAAAGTTTTTGGCGAAGATGCCATCCACTTTTCCCCTTCCGGGATGTATTGATTCGCAAGACGGTGGGTCTCTTGGCTGATTTGTTCCGGCGTTGGATTTTTATTCCCACGAGCTGACAATGACATCTTTGCGATCGCACTCAAAGGCACACCAAGGCTGTAGTTCGCTACTTGAGCACCACGTTCCTGCAAGTAGTGACCCACCTGGTGGAACATTTGGCTAGAAACCATCGCCAAGACTTTATAAATATAGTCCACCGGACCCATTTTATCTTGTTGAATGTTCACATTCGCCAAAGGAGCATCGGCAAATACACGATCAGACATAATTTTAGCCTGTGGAGCCATCAAGGCCACAATACCCGATACGTGAGTACTGTGCGCGTACTGTCCATAGAAATTCAATTGAGCAATCAAAGCTTCTTTCTCTTCCTTCGGCAGATTACGAACATTCTCATCAAGATACTTACGATCTGCTGGCGTGTCTGTTTCACCTTGGATACGCCCAATGACCTCAAAGAGTTTGAAAAGTTTGTTCGTATCTAGACTGTACAAATGCTCTGGAACGAAAACTTGTCCGTAGTTTGAGGCAAAATCCCATCCGACCACGTCATCAACTTTACCATTGCGATCATCGTCAACGAGATTTCCATCAACTTCTTTAGTGTTGACCCAGGCGCGATTTTGCAACCACTCATGGGAAAAGTCAGTTCCAGAGTCCACGACGGCTACGTTAGAAGCCTGAGACCCGACCCCGATTAACAAAGAAAATGCTAAGACTAAAAACTTACTCATTAGAAGCTCCCCATATTTGCTTCAATAATTTTTTGCTCAAAAGCAGCCGATTTCGGAAGGAAAGGATTCAAGTTTTGAATATACATCCAGTCCATCATTTCACCTGACGCATTGGCCATGTACAGAGAGTTGCGCAGGTAAGCCTCATCTGTAATGCCTGTGATCATATAGTTCTTAAGAACTTGATCCAGTTGGCCCAAAATAAAGCCCGGCAATGGCAGTGGTGAAATTCTTAATCCCAAAGACAATGCCCATGTCGTTCCACGCTTCAATGCAACTTCATAAGGGCGAGCATAACGATAGACTAATGGCGCACCGAAACTGTACGTCCAAACAACACGTTCAGAAATCAGAGAGTAGACTCCGTCAACTTTCCCATTCATCGTGCATTGGCTAAAATAGTCATACATAAGAGTAGACTGGCAACCGAACTCCAAAACCATCTTCGAGTTCATGTTAGCGCGACTGACAAGCTTCTGCTTTTCTTCATTATATCGCGCAGAAGCCCCAATGCGATCCATCGCAGCCCAATCGAATGGAGTTCCTTTCGCAACTGACATCACATACGCAGCCAACAAATTTGATCGAGTTCCATAAAGAATATTTAAACCTCTATTCAAATCAGCTGGAACAATACCTGTAGTCACATCTTTCATGCTGGCCAACAGCGTGTTTTCGAGCTGATTCATTTGATATTGATAAGCGAGCTCCAGCTGCTCAAAAGCGTCATTCACGAGCGCAGCGATTGCATTTGCTACAATTGGTTCTGGGATAAAACCAGCTGCTTTTTGTAAGCTTGTGCTGAGGATCGAGCGAACCATTTTTTCTACGGCATATTTATATTGAACGCGGTAATCAACCAAAGCGACTGGACCCATGATTGGTAAGAAGTCACCTTCAAGAACAACGTCATATACTTTTTCAAGATCGTTCCATTGGAACTTAACACCATCTAGGAAAGTTTCTGGTTTGTTTAAAACTTGCAACCAGAAGTCCGAGATCAAAGGCTCTGTAGAACCCATAGCCATTGCAGAAACATGACTTTGTTGAACAAGCTTTTGAATTTGGACCTTTGTTCCAGAATCAAACTGAAAGCGTCCTCCAAGATCTAGGTCTGACGCTTTAAACGATTGCGGCAAACCATTTACAAGGACAGGCTGACGGCGGAACTTCAATTGGGAAATCCAGCTTGTTTGCGCGACTTTTTTTGCATCAAAATTGGTTTTAAATGCAACTTGTCTTGCGCGGATCGCAGCAAAGTTACCATCCAACCAGTCAGAGTAATCTTGAGCTTCCAAAGTTTGAACTGGAAGCTGCATAGTTATCATCTTAACTAAAGACTCTGCCGTCGGAAATGAAAGATCATAAATGCGGCAAGGATTGCCTTCAGCATCGTAGCTCAGAACATATTTTTTGGCAAAAACAGTACGTTTTGCATCCACGCACTTTACAGTTTTCGCAGATGTTGCCTCGCTAAATTTTTGCAAAACTTGCAGGCCATCTTCAAAAGCCATTGGCGCTACCTTCGATGGCAAGTTACTAAATTCTCTGCGAACACGTTCTTCAAGCTTTCTATCAGCCTCTGTTTGAACTGGAGCTGCATAAGACACGGTAGCCGCTACTGACGTCAACATCAGCGCAAGCAGAATCAAGCGATTCATAAACATTCCCCTCTTTATATAAATTCAGGGGAAATGCTTACTCACTTTTGGAAAAACCCCAAGAAAAATCTCTCAACTCAGAAACGATGCGCAATCAATACGCCCTCGCACTACAGTTCACCGAATTTTGATTTTAAAGTTGTGGACTTAAAGCTTTCCAAAATTTCTGCGGATTTTCTATGAATGGTGTATGACCCATTCCTTGCAAGGAAATCAACTTGCCCTTCGGAATTTTGCTGATCACATCTTTTGCCATTTTAGGATAGTTACCCATTTTATTTCTATTTTCTTCGGAAGCCCAGGATTTGCCGATGGCCGTTTTGTCCTTCGTTCCAATCACTAGCACTGTGGGCATTTTCAGATTCTTAAACTCATAATAAACTGGTTGAGTGAAGATTGCCTCTGAAGTTAAAGCTGCTACCCAAGCCAATCGAGCAGAATCGGGCCCTTCGAACCAACCTTGGGCCGGTACCAAATATTTATCGTACTCGGGCTTCCACCGATTATCGTAATAGTATTCTAACTGATACTTTTTTACTTTCTCAATATTGTTGGCCAGTTCTTGGCTGAACAACTGATCAACCGATCTATAAGTAGTTAATGTCTTCCAATCCTCAAGCCCCAAGGGGTCAATCATGAAAAGCTTCGTTACGCTTTCTGGATACATCAAAGCATAGCGAGCTGCGAGCATGCCACCCATGGAGTGCCCGACAAGCTGAAACTTTGTTATTCTTAAAGAATCCAAAAGGTCCTTAGAGTATGACGCCATCGCATGAAGTGAATACTGAAACATCGCAGGCTTCGTCGATTTACCAAAGCCAATCTGATCAATCATAATCACGCGATAGCCTTTGCCAATCAGAACCTTTGCCATATCCTCAAAATAGTATCCTGAAAAGTTTTTCCCATGGAAAAGTACAATAACTTTGTCAGAGCCATTTTCGGGAGCCACATCCATGTAGGCCATTTTTAAATCTTGATTCTGCGAATGAAAAGAATAGAAAGACACAGGAAATGGATACGAGAACTGAGTTAGTTCCGCATCAAACCCCTTTAACGGAGTCCGCACGGTCCCAGCCTTGGGAATGTGCGAAGCGCACGCAGACAATACCAAGAACGAAATTAGAAAAAATTTTTTCATATCATTTTCCAGCCTTAAATTTTTACGAATCACTCAATAAAATGACATGTTGCGTGTCAAAAAGGTACGGCGTACCTATCGGCAGTTATTAAATTGTTCGAAGTAGCGTTGGCAGATGGAGAACTGACTTGTGCAATCGTTGACGTCTGCAGACTGATAATGAGTTACCGGGCAATGACGTGAGCCATTGCGAGCGACTACGACCGTGATCTCTCCCTCCGACAGAGCTTGGGAAGAGTTGGTATCATAAAGGGAGTAATGAATATGATTATCGCCCGACATCAACAACGGCTTTTGGAATAAGGTCGAAACCCAAAGATTTACCGGATTTCTTGTGACCCCTTCAGCACCATTATACTCATCCGCCTTTGTGCGAACGGAACCATCTTCGCGCGTGTTGCTCAAAGTAATTCTCACTGCACGTGGATCTGTCGGGCCGACAAAGTATTCATAAGAGGCTGGGTCTAAAGCAACATCGCGACAAATAAAGCTGGCAGAGCCACCGCCATTAAAACCATCACAAGTGACAACAACATTGCCTTCGATAGGAGTCGCGCTGAAAGTCGTTCCAGAGGAGAAGCCTACAGCCTCAGCAGTAGAAACCACTGAACACATAAGCAGAAATGTGCAAACAGATTTGAACATAAAAGGCCCCCTCTAATTGCCCCTAATGTAAGCGTTAGAGTAGAGCCCCTGTTTTTTGGAAGCAATAACTAGTGCGTCAATCCCTTCATTGTATCCCACGCCTTAAGATAGCTAAATGCCTGATATGCTTGATAGTCAGATTTGAACAACTTGTCGCGAGGTGAAAGTTTCTCGTCTTTTTTCGCATTTAAATCTTTCCACCATGCTAACGCACCATCGTCAGCATTCTTTTTAATATCCAGCTTTTCCGCTGCCTTTTCTTTGTCATTTTTCAAGTGACCTGCGATATCACCCTCACGAGTTGTTTGCTGATGAACAATCGATTTCGAAAATGCTTCCGGATCAACATCGTCGATCTCCACATCTGGATGAATACCTTCTGCCTGAATCGAAACTCCGCTTGGTGTGTAGTAACGAGCTACTGTCAATTTCAAACCAGAGCCATCACCGAGCTTAATCACAGACTGCACAGAGCCTTTACCAAATGTCCGCTGACCGACGATCAAGGCCCGTTTGTTATCTTGCAATGCACCTGACACAATTTCCGATGCACTCGCTGTGTATTCATTGACCAGAATCACCACTGGCACATCTGTGTATTTTCCTTTTTTAGTCGCCATCGCGACTTCTTTTTCAGCCTTGTTGCGCCCAATAGTGCTTACGATCGGCCCCTCTTTAAGGAACATGTCGCTGACTTTAATAGCCTGATCCAACAAGCCACCTGGATTTCTACGTAAATCAATCAGCAATCCGGCGATTTTTCCATTGTGATTTTTTTCATGGGTTTCAAGAGCTTTCTCTAGATCCTTCGACGTATTTTCAATGAAACTTGTAATACGAACGTATGCGAAACCTTCCCCCAAATCTGTGTATTTAACAGATTTGATTTTTACACTGCCACGAACAACCGTGATGTCGCGAGGCTTATCTTCATTATCCCGAACGACACGCAATACGATCTTGCTGCCCTTCTTACCGCGCATCAACTGAGAAGCCTCTACCAGACTCATGCCCTTAGTGCTGTTCCCATCAATGCCAACGACCTTATCACCAGCTTTGATGCCGGCAACCCATGCGGGAGCATCTTCAATCGGAGAAATGATTGTTAAGATTCCATTTTGAATGGAGATCTCGATTCCTAAACCACCGAACTCTCCAGAAGTCTCAGTTTCAAAATCTTTGAAAATATCTGGCGGCATAAAATTTGTGTGAGGATCTAACTCACGCAGCATCCCTTTGATAGCGCCATACACCATTTTTTTAGTATCTACTTCTTCAACGTAGTATTGCTGAATTAGATTCAGCACTTTAGCAAAATTTTGCAGATCCGCATAACGCTCTTGAGCAAATGCACGGACTTGAAAACCTGTTTCCGCCATGATGAAAAGAGTGATGAGCAAAATTCCGCCCAGAATATAGGTTTTCCAGTAGCGTTTAATCGATTGCATGTGGTTAGAGTCCTTTCATCCACTGTTGCGGGTCGTAAGGTTCAGAAAAATGTCTAATTTCAAAATACATTCCCGAGGGGTTATCCGAGGACATTCCCCCAGCGCTGGCAAGAACTTGGGATTGTGAAACTTCATCTCCCTCATTCACATTAATATTCTCAGCATGCGCATAGACCGTATAGTAATGATCTCCATGATCGACAATCAAAGTTCTGCCAAACCCAGGAAGTTCTCCAACATAAGAAACCTTCCCACTGAAAACAGATTTGATTGGCGCCCCTTTCGCCGCAGAAATAAAAACACCCTTGCTTGATAAAGTGTAAGGGTGATCCTGTCCTTTAATAAGTCCAAATTTACGTGTAATAACACCGTCTATAGGTCTAGGTAGGTCCCCTTTTTGATCGGAAAACGATGCTTTGAAAAGCAAATCAAATACGCCGGCATCATCGATATTATACATCAAGGACTTTTCGCGAAGCCCATTGATCTTGTTGATAGCAAACAGCTTACTCTTACGGATACCATCAAGAAGCTTGTTCTTCAGTGCTTGCTCCACAATCAACTTTTTTTCTTTATCTGCGATATTGGCCTCAACTGACTTCATGTTTTCAAGTCGCAATGCCAATGTTTTCTTTTTATTTTGAAGGTCCGTCAGATCTTGGCGATAGTTTTTGATAAGCTCCAAGTCGCGACTTGCCACAATTCCTAAGATCTTGAGATTTCGCTCCAAAGAAACAGAGCTTTCCGAGCTTAAAAGAAAGCGAGCCAGGGGCTGTCCTCCTAATTTGTATATCGCCTTTAGTCGTTCAGCCAACAGGGCCCGTTGAGATTTAGCCTTTGCTCCCAGTTCCTCAACTTTTTGCGAAAGATTATGAATATTCACCTCTAATAAAGCCCTTTGTTGTGACAAAGAACCTCGTTCAATGACAGTCTTCTTAATCTTCTTATTAACTTCATACAGTCCGGACAACACTTGGCGCTGTTTGAGTTCTGCATCTTCCAATTTTTTCTTGGTCGCTTCAAAGTCTTTGGCCAATGTATTGGGCTCGACCGGAGCGGATGCCCTAGCGGCAACAGAAATAGTAAAGGTAATTGCCAACAGCGCGCGCGACCAAACCAAAGCTATGTCCTTTGGCTGGCAGCCCAGCCGTCGTTGATTTTACGAACACAAAGATAAGATCCCATCGCCCCCATAAGAGTGCCCAATACAATCACTGCCATAAACACGAGCGGAGACAGGAAGTTAAGATGTTCCCCCAGCTGTAAAAAGCTGAGTCTGGTGACCACCAGGTTTCTTATGATAAAGAAAAAGCCGTAACACAGAACCACTGCCAGAGTGGAAGACACCAAACCTAAAAGAGCGCCTTCCTTTAAAAAGGGCTTTCTGATCATTGATGACGTCGCGCCGATCATTTCTAATACCACGATCTCATCACGATGTGACTGCACCGATGCACGAATGGCATTCGACATCACAAACATGGATGCCAAGACGATAATAAACCCAACAACCTGTAAACTGATTTCTATCGCTGCAACCAACGCCGCATATTTTTCAACCCACTCTTGACCATAGCTGACTTCATCTACGCCCTGTTGAGTTTTTAACTGCGCCGCTAACTCCTGCATCACGGCACTTTTTTCAGACGTCGGAATTTTATCCGACAACTTCACCTGAAAGCTGGAGGGAATAAGCTTTAATAGCTCTTCATCCTGACTAATATCTGGAGCATAGCTGGCCAATTGAGTCCTAAAATCCGATAAGGCTTTTTCTTGATTTACAAGTTTGATGTCACTGACCTTCCCACTATCCGTAAGAAACTTTTCAATTCCTTTGCGACCCGCCTCGGAAATGTCATTAGCAAGATAGACAGTCAATTGCACGTCTTCGCCCCACATCGTCAGGACACTTTTAAAGTTCTGGGAAATCAATAGAGAAACCCCAATTACAACGAAGCATGCGGTTACGACGATTAAAGTTGAAAGCTTCAGGGCAAGATTATTCCGCGGAGGTCTCACTTCGTATCCCCCACAATCATTCCTTCACGCAGTTCTAAAGTTCTTTTGCGTCGACGCTTCACCATTTCATGATCATGAGTCGCCACAAAAACGGTCGTTCCCTGAGAGCACACTCGCTCTAGAAGATCCATAATTTCTTCACTAAGGCGTGGATCTAAATTTCCTGTGGGCTCATCGGCAATCAAAACGCCTGGCTGATGAATGATGGCCCTGGCAATGGCGGTCCGTTGTTGTTCACCACCAGATACAAATTCAGGATATTGATCATACTTGTGAGCAAGGCCTACTTGTTCCAAAACGTCGTATACTTTTCTTTGGATTGCCGGTGTCTTGTCGCCCCGAATTTTTAAAGGCAACGCTACATTTTCAAACAAAGTGCGATCTTTAAGTAACTTAAAGTCTTGAAATATCACACCAATCTTGCGACGGAAGAATGGGACTTGGCCCGTCTTGATTTCAGACAAATCATAACCCGCCACATTTACTCCCCCAGAAGTTGCCACATCATAGGCGGAGATCATTTTGAACAATGTTGTTTTTCCTGCCCCACTTGGACCGGTCAAAAAGGCGAACTCTCCTTTGTCGATTTTCAAATCGATATTCTTGAGCGCATGTATAGGGCCAGGATAAGTCTTATAGACATGTGAAAATTCAATCATCTTTCTATCTTATGAAAGATAGAGCGCAATGAATACTCGCCAGAAGTCGAGGATTTGAAGTTTTAAGGCATTCCGCCAGACATTAGCGTATCGATAATCTGAGAATGTTGGCGGTGCAAGGCATGTTTGATGGCCTCTGAATGTTGAACAGAGCCGGTTTGTAAAACTTTGTCATGGGGTGTTTTAATAGTTTTCATCACCGCTCCATTGCAAAAAATACGGCTGACCAAGAAAGGGTTTTGAGTTCCCCAATCCTCTGTCTGCACATGGTATTTTTGCCCTCGAACCGTGATATCTGAATTAAAACCTTTTTGCATTCTCACAAACCTCAACAACAATTTAACAAGAAATTTGTGTTATCTCATCAAAAATTTTTTGCTGCCATCGAAGTTTGACACTGTCTTGAGGCTTAAATACAAATGTGGGCGGAGGACTTTTATGAAAAGAAGTTTGTTTTTGGGCATCGCAGTTTTGACAATCTCTAGGACAGCCCTGGCAGCTGAGCCATTCAAGGCAGAGGCCGAAGCAGGCGCAATTCTTGTCTCTGGCAACTCGGACTCTGAAAGCTATGCCGCAAAAACGAATATGTCATATGCCCAAGATAAAAATATTTATAGCGCTTTTGGTCAATACATCCGCGCCACTGCAAATGGCACGGAGAGTGCTCGCAACTGGAACATTGGTGTTCGTTATGACCATTCCTTGACTGACTATCTTGGTGTCTTCGCAGGACAAAAAGAAGAAAGCGATGTTTATGCCGGATACGTCCAAAGGGATTCAACGGATATCGGCCTTAAATATTTCCTCACCAAAACTGAAACCTTCACTTGGACGGTGGAGGCCGGCTACCGTTATTCTAAAACTCAGCAAGTCAATGCACCGACGACGTATGATCAACTCATGCGCCTTTATACTGAATTTAACAAAAACCTCGATAAAACATTATCTTTCAAGTACTGGGCTGAATATCTACCTAACATGACAGAACCTGATGCCTACCAACTGAACACGGAAGCATCTTTGAACGTGATGCTGAATTCCATCTTCTCTCTGAAGTTGGGTTATTTGTTACAATATCAAAATCAACCAGCTGATAGTGGTAAGCACACAACAACTACGACTACTATGAACTTGGTAGCAAAATTCTAAATTTAAAAGGATATTGATATGCTCAAAGAATTTAAATCCTTCCTTATGCGCGGTAATGTTTTAGATCTTGCCGTAGGTATCATCATCGGCGCGGCCTTCGGTAAAATCGTTTCCTCTTTTGTGGGCGATATCTTAACTCCGATCATCAGCTTGGGGCTTGGCAAAGTAGATTTCTCAAATCTCTTTATCTCATTAAATGGCCAAAGTTACGAAACTCTTGAAGTTGCAAAAAAAGCAGGTGCGGCAACTTTGAACTA
>JBLMWG010000184.1:0-4439 GCA_050257115.1 Bacillota bacterium | reverse complement strand
ACTGCCATGGCCCAGATAGAATTAGAAACGCGTCGGCGAGAGTTGGATGAAAGAGATATTCAAAAAGAATACTTTAAAAAAGTTAAACAACAACCTGAGGAGGCGGCTCAATGAGATCAGTCATCGCAAGTTTTTGCGTCTTTGCGGGTTTGTCTCTCGGAAGTGAATTATCCCTGGCAAGAAATCAAAGTTTCATTGATAGGGTCTACAAAGTTCAAAATCTCAAGGGGAAGAACTATATCTCCTTTCATCGAGAACCGATTCTTTATGAAGTTGAGGAAAAGAACACAAATATTTTGACACAGCTTCAACAAAGTCAGAAGCAGCAGAAGTCCGTGACGGTCACTGTCGATCCGTTGACAAAAAAAATCTTGGAAGTGAAGGGACCCTAAAGGTGAAGACGAACGCTATGAAAAAAAGCATTATTATTCCGACTGTTAGTGCTGTCCTTATTTGGACCAGTGGTTGTGGCTTAAAGGTTATCAATCCCAACGACAAGAATCCGAACAAAGGCACATTGGCTTTAGATATTTCAAGCGGATCTCCTAAGTTGGTAGCGACGTATACATGCAAGCTTGATTCCCAAGGAAGTCATTTCTATGGGCTGGGCAAGTCTGAGGACGAGGCCCGCAAAGACGTCCTTGGTAAATGCCAAGGACGAACTCTGCTTTCCTTTTGTGACGCACAGAAGATTAAGTGCGAAAAAAACTAAGACAAACCTCAAAGTCTCCCTTTAGGGTGAGGTCGTGATTGTTTGCGCAAAATCGGTCTTGTTCGTCAAGATGGCGGCGTCAACTTGGGCGACGGCTCCTTCAATGCGAGTCTTCTCCGCGAAGTATGGAACCAGGGCTTTATTTAATACAGACTCGCGGTCTTGAGACGCTTGGATCTTTGCTAGCGTGTCTTGAATCTGCTTATCTGTTGACGCTAATAAGGCCACTTGTTGAGTGCGATTTTTTGCCAGTGTAGATTTGTCTGCTTCTAAAGACTTCAAATCTTTTTGAAGTTTTACGACAACAGCTGACTTGCTTTCGACCTCCGCTTTCTTGGCGGCATACTGAACACTAGAGTCATAGGATTGCAACGAGCTTGTTCTGGATGAAACAGCTCCTTCGCTACGAGCCACCGCATTTTCTGCAGATCCACGTTGAGTGCGCAGACTTGAGATCGTGCTCTCGGTATTCGGAATATCATAGGTGCTGATATTGCTGATTTTTGAATTGAGGTCATCGATCAATGCTTTCTTATCCGAATAAACGCGACGGGCAGTGTTGACGTTGTCGTAAAGGCGCGATTGCACCTTTGATATCTCGGCGTCAATGGAACTTGAGGCAGAGTTCAAGAGTCCACTGCATTCACTGCTGTGCTCACGGCGGCAGTATTCAACCAGAGGGTGAATGCGATAGAGCTCGTCGCGTTCGCGGTTGCCATCAAAGTAGCGATAATTTCGATCCGTGAATTCCATATCCATCGAAGCGGAACGCACAGAAGCCTCAACGTCAGAAAGTTGCGAGCGCAAAGAACTGAGGGAGTCATTATAGTCTGACAGCTTGCTGTTCTGACTGCGGATTTCTTCATTTATAGAATCCAGTCGATCTTGATTTGCGCTGAGTTCTCTTTTGGCATCGCGGATGAGTCCCGCCAAGCGTTGATGTTCCGTATCTAGAGGTGAAAAGAGACCCCAAGCTTTATCATATGCGGCATTGGCAATAGCAACGTCTCCTTCTTTGGCTTTGATGACGTTGTCTTGGTTGTCTAATTGCTGCTCCAGAGTTTTGATCTTCGTCTCAACCGTGGTCTTTTGTGTTTGCAATCTAACCAGTTCTTTTTGCGTGAGTTGGTCCAAGGTGCCAGTGACCTTTGCCAGCTCTTGAATTTGTTTTGCATATTGCGTGTTCAGGGCTGTGAGTTCTTTTTGAAGGGCAATCTTTTGCGCGTTTGCAGCCACTGAGCTTTGATAAAGCGCGCGCAGGTGTGTGGTCTTGACCTCGTCGAGTTTTAAGGGATCCAAAGTTGCCACTTGAGTTGGCACAAAGGATTTTTCAAATTCTGCTTGGACCAGACCTTTTCCCATCGCGCAATTTGTGATCAAAGCGTTGACGACATCACTCGAGCCGCGCAGAGAGAAATCCACCGATTTTGCCAAAGGTGCCTCGGCTCCATTCGGGGTGAGGGCTTGAACTAAAAGACGAGTTTGGCGTTTGATATAGGAGAGCAAAGAGTTTGTGTCCGAAGGAATTTGCCAGAAGGTGACGTTACCAGAGGCATCTTGTAGGGGAGAAAAAGCAAAGTTCTGCACGGGCTTTACTTCCGTGACCAGGCGGAACCCTTGAGTGGTCGTGGTACGAGGCACTTCTCGGATCCAAGCCTCAGCGGGGAAGGCTCCGGATTTATCGAAACTGAGTTCAAAGCGATAGGTTTGTCCGTCAACCACGCGAGTGGTGGAGGCAATACAGATAGTTCCAGAGTCATCCAGGGACCAATCTTTGACGGTGATCGGTTTAGCAGTAGCAATGGAAGTTATCAAAAATGATGTGGCAAGGAGGCTTAATTGAAATTTTGAATGGTACATATTAAATCCTTTTGTCAGATTGCGAAGGTCTATGGTTTGTCTGCTTGAGAGGAGAGTTTTGGAGGAGTTTCTGGCGCTGGAGGTCGGATGCATTCCTTGCGAGAGACTGTATCAGAGCTGGTAGAGCAGTTTGAGATCGAGCAGTTATTGAAGCTTCTTTGACAGAAATTAAGGGCGGCGCGTTCGGCCTCGTAGCGATCACTGCCGGAGACTTGCAAAGTAATTGAAGTTCCCGCGTAATCCCGGCCGGTGACTTCACAGGTCACATATTCGATGGAGCAGGACTCTATACATCGACCGTGTCTTTGCAGGCATTCGCCGCAGGTTGGATGACCGTTACTGTGTTCTTCCCAGCCACGATCACTGGAGCGACAGGTGACGTCGTTACCCGCGAAGGTATTTGCTGAAAAAAGAGAAAGGCCTAAAGCTAAAGCTATGAAAAATGATTTCATGGTGGTGACTCCTTGTCAGGATGAACCCCTAGAGCAACGGATGTGCCATGAAATCTGGTGTGCTTTTGTCCCTTGTTATGGCTCCACCTTCAAGGTTTGGCAAGAAGGGGGAGCAAGAGTCATGTCTTTGCAAGATCGAAGACAATTGGGTAAGGCCGTGGTCTTGGTGTCAACGCATCGCCTTCCTTTGAAGTTCTTCTAATTTCCGGTTCCGTCCCCGTTACCGTAAGCTATTCCATTAACAGCCACGTATCCTGAAGGATGTCGATTGCCGTCGGGACTTTTATGAACCCAGTGAATGATTGCTCCATCAGGAGAAGACCCATGGCCTTGATTTCCAGTGGTAATATAGTCACCGCAGACTTCAACTTCCATTCCTGGGTTTAAAGGCGGGAGTTCACCAAATGACTGGTTGTAAACCACTTCAATTGTATCATCATTATTTGGACCAATTTGCATTTCAAAATGAGTGTGACCTGTATGGTCTGGATAGTCGCGGGTCAAAGTGCCTTTTACAAAACCTCGGGCATGGAACTGATCTTGGCTGTTTTGTTTCCAATTTAAAACCTGTTCGTTATTAAGTTCCATGGCGTTTCTGGAGTTATCCAAGCAAGGGGGCAAAGCCCAAGCCACTCCCGAAATACCCAACAAAACAATCCCTAAAGCAACGTTCATTTTAAGCATCATATCCCTCCTTGAAGCTCAAACTGTTCTGATCTAATAACATGAAACTGAATTTAACAATTGTTAAGTTTCTGTTTGACATCATCTTTTGCGGAGAATACCTATCAGCGTCACAAAAATTTAGGGGGTTATTATGAAGCTTGTATCGGCATTGGCTATTGCTATTTCATTTGTGGGGGCTTCCGCTCTGGCGCGTCCCGAGACAACGGGGAAGGAAATTCTGAATGAAATGGAGGATTTGGCCCTGAAATGTGTCGTTAGGCCTTTTACCCTGGCTAGAGATGGCTCTAAGGTTTATTCAGACTTGCGCAATACGTGCCCTCAAATTCAAGTTATCGATTCAGTGACGGCCCGTGTCCTTGTGAAAGGGGAGCAGTTCCAGGTGGTTTTGAAGGAGTCCGAGGACACTGACGGCGGCGATCTTGATCATGTTCTTGTTTACAACTTAGAAGGCCGTTTGGTGGCGCAACAACTGAACGTTTTAGCCTTTGATAACATCCTTATGGGCCTAGCTGGTGGTAAGCACGGCTTCCAGGAAGTTCAAGAGTAGGCAAAGCCCCGCTCTATTCGGGGGCGTCTAAGGGAAGCTGTTTTGGAAAAAGTATAAACGATTGCAGAACAGAAATCCTTCAATGCAAATTTTCCGCATATGTGTATAATCCGCAGGATCAAAAATCTTGGGCTTTTACAGTAATCATATGCGGAAACTTGCGTTTTTATTTGTTTTTTGT
>JBLMWG010000183.1:0-6673 GCA_050257115.1 Bacillota bacterium | reverse complement strand
CTTTAAATTCGATCGGGGAGGCAGTTGTCATAAAGACTCCTTGGGATCGAAAAAGTCTTGCATGAATTTGGAAAATAAAAAAGCCCTTCTTGCGGAAGGGCTTCTGAGTTTAGATCTTTTGCGATCTCAAGATCTTATCTGCTTTTTCAAACTCTTCTGGAGCGACGTAGATACGATCAATAATACGAGTTCCTTCATAGCGACGGAAGATCTCTGTGGACTGATTAATTGGAGTTGGTTTGCTCCAAGGGTCCAAGTTATCAACGACAAAGATCTGCGCCGCGCGTTCTTCTGGAGAAGCCGTGTGGTATTTTGAAAGACGGGCTTTAGAGCTGGCCCAGATAACTTCCATGCCTTCTTTTTCTAGCGCCTTTTTCACCATTTCCGGACGGTCCGATTCGGTCGTGTTATGTTGCTCCAACAAAACCTTAAACGGACGACGTTGAGCGATGCGTTTTGCCCAAGGGTTTTCAACACTACGCAGGTGCTCATGCAGACGATAGTCGTTGTACAATGTATATTCGTTGATATCACCAGGCAGTTTGAACGTGCAGTCTGCTGAGGTCAGATAACGATTCAGCATCTCTTCATAGATGATAGCTTTATGGTGACCATAGACCATCAAATGCATGTGGTGACGAGAAATCAAAAAGTCATCGAAGGAATACAAAGCTCTGCGATTCAAAGCCAAGTACATTTTGTCTTCCACACGGTGGAAGGTCATGTTCTGAATAAGCCAATTGGTATCGATTTTACCATAGTTTGTGCCGCAGAAATAAGAATCACGCTCAAGGTAATCCATGCGATCGGCATCGATCTCACTGCTGACAAGCTGAGATAGAATCGGGCGGAAATCCACGCCACCATCAACAAAAAAATCATCAGGGCAGTGGAGGGCTTTATCAATCAAGCAAGCAATGTGGACTGGAGAAATATCTGGGAAGTTCTTATTAATCGTCTCGGAAATATTGGCATCAGTCACATAGCGAATGGTGTAGTCTTCGTGATTGGCTCTACGATTCTTGTACATAACAGTGTGTGCGATATCGTCGTACTTTACCTCTTCATCATAAAGCTTGATCTTAAGTTCTGATAGCTCTGGCATCACTTGTTCAGTTGTATGCGAAAGCGGACCGTGACCCACGTCATGCAGTAAGGCAGCTAAACGCACTGTTTGGCGAAAGCGAATTTTCACTGAGGGCTTTGAAAACGGAACAATCTTAAAGATGGAATCAAATATTTGGCCCACAAGATGTGCAACGCCGACAGAGTGCAAATAGCGATTGTGAGTGGCTCCCGGGAAGCTCATCTCAGAGAAGCCGAGTTGTTTGATAGCACGCAGGCGCTGATATTCGGCCGTATCTAAAATAGCGACTTCCGGTTCCGCATAATAAATCGAACCATGAACAGGATCCCGAATCTCCATAAAACCTCCGGAGGTACGCCGTACCTATTTGACACGCGCCGTGTTAAGTAGGTGGTAAAACATATATATGTGGGCTAATTGAGGCCTGTCAATCCTTGGGGATTACGTGATTCGGATTAGTTTTCTTGCCACTAGCCCTAGGAAGCGGGTGGCGTGGCGGGCCCAGATATTGATGTACTTTGGAGCATGCCGAGAAAAAAATTCTATCCTTCAGCCGATTGCCCATACCACGTTACTGCACGCACAGGAAACAAAGAGTGGTTCGACGTTCCCATGGATTTTGTGTGGTCCGTGTTTTCCGATTATTTGCATTTTATCTGGAGAGCCTATGATGTACGAATTCACTCCTTTGTTCTCATGAGTAATCACTTTCATATGCTGATATCCACCCCTGAGGCTAATTTGGATAAGGCGATGAATTATCTGATGAGAGAGGTGAGTAAGCGGATCTCCGAAAAATCAGGGCGAATAAATCAGGTTTTCGGAGGACCTTATTATTGGTCGGTGATTAAGAACAGTGTCCACTATCAGTATGCCTATAAGTATGTTTATCGAAACCCAGTTCACGCGGGAATTTGCAATAAGGTGGAAGAGTACAAGTACAGTACTTTGCGGGGACTTATGGGGATGGATTACCTCTATATTCCTGCATACGATAATTTGGGGCTGATTCAAAATGGGTGTCATCAATTGGATTGGCTCAATGAGGCCTTTGATGTTGAGTCGCAGGAATACATTCGCAAAGCTTTAAAAAAACGGGAGTTTGCACTGCCCAGGGATGAGCATTCTCATCGACCTAATAAGCTTGAATCTCGAATTTTTTGAGCCGACTTCTCGGCTAAAAGTTTATAAAAAACCTCGTGAAAACAATACCTTAAATGTCGCAGTGCGTGTCAAATAGGTACGGCGTACCTCCGGGACTTAGGGCTAGAAGTGTAAAAAAATGATACGTATCACTTTAGGAATTTTTGGGGGTTCCGATGAGTAAGGCAAGAGATGAACTACCCAACGGTGCCAAGTAGGTACCTCGAGTTTCAAGGATCGAAGCTCGGTAAATCTTCAAGGAGGAGGAATTATGGGTTTGAGAATTAACACGAACACAGCTTCGTTGAACGCACAAAGAGTTTTGTGGGGCACGAAGATTGGTCTTGATAAGAGCATGGAAAAGCTCGCTTCAGGATTCCGTATCAACCGCGCTGGTGACGATGCTGCCGGTCTAGCGATCTCTGAGAATTTAAAAGCTCAGGTTCGCGGTCTGAAACAAGCGTCACGCAATGCTCAAGACGGTATCTCTCTAGTCCAAGTGGCTGAGGGTTCCATGAATGAGATCTCTTCGATCTTAATTCGCTTGAGAGAGTTGTCTGTACAAGCAGCTTCTGACACGGTCGGACCGACTGAACGTCAGTTCCTTAACGTAGAGTATGATCAACTGGTCTCAGAGATTGACCGTATCTCCGAAGGTACAGAGTTCAACGGAACTCAACTTTTGGCAGGAACTGGTTCTATCTTAGACTTCCAAGTTGGTACTAGAAACAACCCAGAAATCGACCGTATCTCTTTCGACGCATCAAAAGCGGACGCAAACTCTGCAGCACTTGGTGTAAACTTGACGTCAGTTGCGGATAAAGCTTCAGCACAAAATGCTCTAGCAGCAATCGACCAAGCGATCGTGAGTGTCTCTGCAATGCGCGCAGACTTCGGTGCGATCCAAAATCGTCTTCAATCAACGGTTTCGAATATTCAGGTATCCGTTGAGAATATGTCAGCCGCTAACTCTCGTATCAGAGATGTGGATGTAGCTGAAGAGACATCTGAAATGACTAGAAATAATATCTTGTTGCAAGCAGGTACTAGCGTACTAGCACAAGCGAACCAACAAGCGAACGTAGCACTTGGACTCTTGAACAAATCTTTCCAAAGTTAGTCTAACGAACTTATCCTAACAAGGATGCTAGGGTAAGTTCAGACTCAACTTCCAAGAAAGATTTCGGTTCCCGATCTTATCTTCAATGATCAAGATCACCCTCAAGAGGATCCACTCATAGTGGTGGATTCCGAGTGTATATAAGCCCGAAGCTCTATTTATATGAGCTGACAATTTGATCTGTTTCCTGCGACGTGCCCCCCACAGAAAATGTGGGGGATCACATAATCTGGGAAATTGGATATTGGACGTGTGGTTTTTGTATTTGTAATTCCCGACGAACTCTTCGTCGATGACGGCATTCTTGCTGTGATTTTATTTTGCGCACCCTGCGTTTGTTACATTCAAAAAAGTTCTTCAGCAAATTCAAAAAATAAAAAAAGAAAATAAAAATCTGGACTCGAGATTCATTGCATTTTTGTCGATGAGTATAGCGGAGCTTGATCGCAAGCTTTCAATTTTAATAACAAACAGGTGCACGGATCGCGCCTTATGCCAATGGATGGCAATACTTCACGGAGGAAGAAAAAATGATACACGGAGGATAGAATGGGATTGAGAATTGGTACAAACGTGTCAGCATTGAATGCACAAAAAAATCTGTATATGACACGAATCAACGCAGATAAATCCATGGCTAGATTGGCTTCTGGGCAAAGAATCAATCAAGCTGCTGACGATGCTGCGGGACTTGCGATCAGCGAAAACCTGAAAGGTCAAATTCGCGGGATGCGACAAGCGAATCGAAATGCCAATGACGGTATTTCCTTGGTGCAAGTTGCAGAGGGAAGCCTTAACGAAGTTTCCAATATGTTGATTCGTTTCAGAGAATTGGGTGTTCAAGCTTCTTCTGACACGATTGGCGATACAGAAAGAAAGTTCCTAGATGTTGAGTATCAACAGTTGAAGTCTGAGGTTCAGCGTATTACTGAATCAACGAAATTCAACGGGTACGATCTTCTAAATGGAACGGGCGGAATGATTGATATTCAAGTGGGTGTGAACAACGATCCTTTCCAAGATCGTATTAGCTTCAACTCAGGTGCTGCCAACTCTTCTCTTGAGGCCCTTGGCCTTGTGTCGGAGTCAGTAGCAACTAAAGAAGGCGCACAAATGTCTTTGAATGTGGTCGATAACGCCCTGACATCGGTGAATGCGATTCGTGCGAACTTCGGTGCCCTACAAAATCGTTTGGTATCAACATCAAATAACTTGTTGATCGCAGATGAAAACTTGTCGGCAGCGAACTCTCGAATCAGAGACACAGACGTTGCTGCAGAGACTTCTGAAATGACAAGAAATAACATCTTGTTGCAAGCAGGTGTATCTGTTCTTGGTCAAGCGAATCAGTCCCAACAGTTGGCACTGAAACTTCTTGGCTAATAGTCAAAAAGCACTAGAGGTCGATGTCGCTCTGCTAGTTAACAACAGAATTTTTTGCCAAAAGGCTCTTCTCACGAAGAGCCTTTTTTATTTTCAAACGACATAGCCATGTCTTTCATCGTACGACTTGCGCACAATCTCAAGTTAGGTCCGAATAGAGGAACAAACGATTCCAAAAATGGAACTATTCAAAAGGAGAGGATTCATGAAGAAGCTGCTCGTGATTTTGGCGGTGGGGTTGACGGGGGTATTCGCGCATGCGCAAGAACCAGTTATGTCTACGATGGACAATGATATCCATGCAGACGGACGTGTATGGGTCTGTGGTATGAAATTTAAAGGGACAGCAAAAGGTTTTAAAATCATCGCAGGTCACTTTAAGTCTGAAGCAGACGGGGTGATTTCTTGCACGAATATTCATGGTACGAAATGGTCCAAGAATGTTCGTATTGCCTTTGGCGCACATTGCTTGAGTCCAACAGTAGGAATTGGATATCTGAAATACTATGGCATCTCTGGGGAGTTGAGCTTGTTCAATTCAGATCCGGAAGTGATTCTAGGTAAATATCTTGCGTTGAATGCCGATGCGGCAGTTATCTTTGGTGTGGGTACATTTAGAGCAGTAAAAGTCGGTATGCCTCAGCTAGCTTTCAACATGTCGATTCAACTTGAGAAAGGCCTTGGCGTGAGTGTGGGTCTTGATCATTTATATATTTCTGAGAAACCGAACGAAGAAGTGAAACCTAATTAGTCATTTATGACAAAGAGGATCTGGTGACAGATCCTCTTTTTTTATTCCGAAATGGCTTCGTTGATATTTTCCCACAGAACAGGATTTAAGAGTTCTGAGCCAATCATCAAAACAGGCTCGGCATCTTTGGCGCGACCACGTTTTGCTTCAGTCGGCAGGTATCCTATCCCTCCTGGGGAGGACAGCCAAGAGCGGCGCATAGCCAGTGAGTTTGAAATAAAAAGATGCGGGAAGGAATCGAGCTCCTTTTTATTGGCTCTACCGTATTCAAAGGTACTAAAAACGGCGAAGTCTTTATTGGATTCAATAGGTTCTAACTTTTGAAACCCAAGCTCCGAGAGGTATTTGAACTTCTGACGACCGGGAGATTTGGATGTAAAAATTAAATCCAGATTTCCAGAAAGGAAGTTCGCTTCCAGTTCATTCAAATCAAAGATATCCAAGGTGATCTTCGTGACTCCCACTTCCTCGAAGCATTGTCGACAGGCTCTCAGAGCGAAATCCGAAAGCCCTTCCAGTGTTCCAATATGGAGTTCTCCCACCATTTGATTGTTACTGATCCCCTGTAGTTCAGTTTCCAAACGGTGAATTGATTTTTCAAAAATTTCCGACAATTGGAAGGCGATTGCAGTCCAACCTGATTTTCTTTTTGCGGAACGATCTAATAAAACAATTTTCAGCTCGTCCTCGATTTTTGCGATGATGCGTGAAAGCTGGGGTTGGCTTAAACCCACATGAAGGGCCGCTGCAGAGAGATTTTTAAAGTGAACAGCTTTCGCTAAAACGCTGAGTTCATAATACAGTTGCTGCATAAATTAAAACCTCACGGCTTTCTGATATAGTTAACAAAAGCAATTAAACCTAAAAGACCAGCCATCCCATAGCCAATCACACTCATGGTCGGAATACCCCAGATATGGTTTTCAGTTTGATGAACCGAGATAAAGGAGGCACTGAGAATCAAGGAAGAAATAATCACGCCTAAGAAGAGTAAATTGAAAGAAACCTCAATGGATTTTTTAAGGTCTTTAAGCTCTGCAACTTTCAAACGGAACGCGTGATCAGGGCTATTGACCTTTCTGAAAAAGAAGTTGAGTTGGCGTGGTAGGGCATTAATAAAGTTGCGCGATTCGCGAGCGATTTGCGACATGTCGTTCATCATGCGTTGGGGACCAAAGTGGGTCTTTGC
>JBLMWG010000182.1:0-10445 GCA_050257115.1 Bacillota bacterium | reverse complement strand
CGAGTTCCCTCGCCTCAAATCCAATAAATCTCCCGGCCGGTCTTATTTTCATTGGCATCAAGTCTGCAGACCTCAAAGCAGTTTATTTAATTATATTATTGGAGATGCTATGAAATCACTTTTTGCCGCTATTATATTGTTATCCACTTCGATTGGCCTATCTGCCACATTGACAGCATCTGAAGTAAACCAAAAATGCCTTGATGCTCTTTTAAAAAACAAGGATTCCATTACTTTAGATGGGGATGTTCACTCGACTGAGACGTTAACCTCGATTCTGAATCAAGCCTCCTCAGACAAAAGAATTTCAACTTCCGTAACCAATGAGTGTACGGAAATTCGCAAAGATGGCATTTACGAATGTCATCTTACGATCAAAAAGAACCTCCAAGGCATGACTGCAGAAACGGATATCGCTTATCAAGTTGGTCTTTACAACAATGGGGAAACTGCGACGCTTTTGACTAAAAAAGTTTACGTTTCTCGTGGTGACTAAGAGCCACCACTCAAAATCTAATTCTTAATATATTCGGCGATTTTGTTTTTCATTCTGGAATTCAGATCGCCGAGATCCTTGATCTCCTCAATCTTCACGATCTCATCCATCGGATAAACAACTGCCAACTTGATTGACTTCACACTCTTTGCATAACCCATGCGGTAAATAGCCCAAGCATATGCTTCCAACTGTTTAAAGGCGGTCTCTGAATATCTTGGCGAACCTGTTTTATAGTCCACCATCCACAGAACATCCTCAACCACACCCCACAAGTCGATTTGACCCTGCATCAGCGCCTTTTGTTCCACCATCGCAAAACCCCACTCGACATAACCTTGTTCGATAATTTTCAACAACGGAATATCTGGGGTCTCAGCTAAGAACTGCAATGGCCTCTTCAAGTCCTCATCTGAAATCCTCATGAGTTCCTGATAAGAAGTGTACTTCAAAGCCTCAAAGAGGCGATGGGCATTAGTCCCTTGTTGGGCCCTTTGCAATCCAGTTCCGATTTGTGCGGCATTTTGCACAAACTCACCACCAGTGACCGCATCGGGAGCAACCAATTCAGTGACGGAAATATACTTGCGCTTTTCTTCCGTGTGCTGATTTTCCCAAACCGGACGCAAGGTCTTTTGCGCTAATTGTTCCAGGGACATCTTTTCAGGATGAGGGTTTTCATTTCGAACAACATAAGAAAAATCAGCTTCTTCATGAAGGCCTTCCTCCAGATTTAATGGACATTGTGCTGCCCACGATTTCTTACCGATCTTTTTGTCCCACAACAATGTCACGCCACTTTTGGCACGAGTCAGAGCCACGTACAAAACGCGATGGAATTCTTCACCTTCACGACGGCGAAGCTCCTCGACAATTTGATCTGCCAAGACACTCCCTGCCATGGCCTGGGAATCCTCGTCGCGTATCTTTAAGGTCCACTGACCTGTTTTTTCATGGAAGCTGATAACGGGAGCAAAGCTTGCGCGGGGATCTTTCCCCATTCCTGGCAATAACACATGCTCAAACTGCAACCCTTTCGAAGCATGCACCGTCATGAAATTCACACGCTTAGGCTCAATGACCGGAGTCGCATCAGAGTCTTCTCCGCCCTCATCCGTCGATAACGTTTCCAAACTGGAATCCAAAAAGTCCAAGAAATTAAATCCAGGACGACGTTCTTCCGAACTTAACAAAGAAACCACTTTCCACAAATTAGCTTCTCTGCGTCCCGTGGAGTCAATTTTTGCGGAGTAATCAAAAAGCCCTAAATCAATCAAAGCTCTTTTCAAAGTCCAAGACAGACCTTTTTCATCACTGAGAACATATAACTTATTTAAAATTTGCAGGGGATGAAGTTCCGCCCGGCTGTCAAGGGTCTTCAAAGCCTCACGCCAGAACGAATGTTTATAGCTGTGGCACAACTCCATGATATCGCCATCAGGCATGTAAAACCAAGGCGAGCGCAATAAAGCCACCAAGTTGGCATTGTCATGGGGATTCACCAGAAACTTCAAAATCGAAAGAGCATCTAAAACTTCACGACGCTCATAAAATCCACTGCCACTATGAAGTTGCAAGGAAACGCCATAGTCTTGGGCGACCTTCGCAATATCTTCCAAAGTTCTGTGCGTGCGTGACAGCACACATATCTGCTCGGGGCTGACACCTTGCTGAAGCAGCTCTTGAATGCGGGCCACTGTGCCAAGGTATTCCCTGGAGACTTCATCTTCGTCTGTGCTTTCTGTGGCAATCACTTGCACCACAGGGTCTTCGGGACCTTTACGCACCTTATCTGGTGCAGGAGTCATCTTCGCAAACTGCGATCCGATACGAGTAAAGTAGTGATTAAAAAACTCTAAGACCTCAGGAGAAGAACGGTAATTGACTAGCTTTACTTGCACGTCACCGTCGTTGGATTGAAATTCTTCCACTTTCTCTTGGAAAACTTCCGAACGCGCACCACGGAAAAGATAGATACTCTGTTGCGGGTCACCCACGACAAAAATAGGCTTATCACCCACCAAGGCGTTTAACAGTTGAACTTGAATAGGACTGGTGTCTTGATATTCGTCGACCATCCAAAAGTCCCACTCTTGAGAAAACTTTTGGGCTGCGTCCGGAGCATCCATCATGATTTTGTAACTTAAAGACTCAAGATCCGCCATGGATAGCAAACCACTTTGAAGCTTAGTCTGCATAAAGTCCTGACAGAAGGCCAACGCCAAGGTCTCAAAAAGTTCGCAATTACGTTGATGTTTCTCCCAGTAACTTGGCTGATAGCGAGGCTCTTCTAAAAGCTTATCAATACGATCACGGAGCTCTTCAAGTTCGTCATTTAAACTGACACTGAAAGGCGGCGACGCTTTACGGAACTGAGGCTTTGTGAGGCCATCCCAAAGACTGTGCAGGAATTCAAAAAACAACGGCAAGTCTTTGTTGTTCCAATCAAATTTACGCAAAGTCGACGCATACTCCTGCCACTTGTCGTTGGATGTTTCCTGTTCAATCTCCAAACAAACTCGTCTTAAACGTCCCCCGATATCCGAGATCAGTTTTTCAGTTTCAGCCTGCAACTCTGCTGCAGTGATAAACTTTGCTTCTGGGAAGACGATTTTTTCAGAGAAATACTGCAGCAGCGCCCCCTCAAGAACACTGAATTCATATTCCTCTAAAAGTTCCTGCAATGAGGGATTTTCCAAGATGTGCTTCCGCATAATTTTGCGAGCACCTCGACGGATTTCGCTTTCCGCCATGATCTTATAGTCAGGAGTTAAGCCAATCGCCGAGCCATAGCGAGAAAGAAATAAACTCAAAACACCATGGATCGTCGAAATCTGCACCTGCGAACGAGAGCTTACAAATTGAAATAAATCATCGCGCTTTTCATCAAGCGCTTTTGCAAGCAAACGTTCCTTCAGTTCCTGAGTTGCCTTACGAGTGAACGTCGTCACTACAATACGCGGAAACTTGCCGTGACGGTCTTTAAAGTCACTGGCAAACTTCAAAAATGTCTGTGTCAGGGTTGTTGTTTTCCCCGCACCAGCCCCCGCTCTTAGAATCGTATTTTTTAGTTCAGATGAGGTGCTCGACATTGTCGTCTCCACTCGCAAGTATTGCAGGTTTGAGTGTCTGCGGGGCTTGGTTGCAATTCACCTTGGCGAATGCGGTCCAGGGTGCCCATCAAAATTTTACTGAATTCGGTCAGATACATCTCTTTTGCTTCAAAAGTCGCATTTTTATCTTTGCGTTTGGATGCCGGATACAAAGTCCCCGCCAAATCATCGATTTTAAAACCCTTGCGATCAAAAGTGCGGAAAATATAGTAGAACAAGCCAATGACTTCTCCCTGCATATCTTCCATGAGCGATTTCTCCATCACCCACATATAAAATAATAACTGCAGTTCTTGGTTTTTTAGCCAAGAGCCGTGGGCCGTTATTCCTCCAGCCGAGCTTTTATAGTCCAATAACACCAGATGACCATCACCGTCGGTGTCAATACGGTCAATGGAGCCTGAAATGCGGAAAGCATTTGCGACAGGCTCTTTGCTTAATGTTTCGGATTGAGGATCCAAATAAAACTCAAAACGCTTTTCACGCGCCAGGGTTTTCGTTTTACGATATTGCTGGCGCCAATTCTTTTCGAACTGAAGGAATCGTTGACCTAGTTGAATATGCTTTTTCTTAAGTGGCGTCCAAAGTCGCTCATCCGCAAAAAGGAGCTTTTTGTCAGCTCGACACTTTTCCAAAATCTGATCGAGTTCCGAAATCGACCAATCAAAACGCATGGGTTCAATCGTGAGCTGTTCAAACAAAGCATGGGCCAATTGCCCACGGGTGCGATGATCCACATCAAGATCGACTTCTGGTAAGTCTTTTAATTTGAAATATCTTTGAGCGGCAAAAACAAAAGGACATTCCAAAAAGCTTTCAATTGCAGACGCCGAAATGCGCGGCAGCTCTTTAATTACGGCCTTAGGAGTTTCTTGATGTCCCAGATCCTGTTCAATCTTGCATTCAACTTCTGCCTTGCGTGTTGAAATCCAAGATCTTTCTCCGCGCGATGCTGAGTGCTGCAACTCATCCCAGCGAGTCTCCAGTGGCAGTGTCAGTGTCTCATGACCATGCCCCCCACCTAAACTCATCCAGAACGTCGACGGAGAACACAAACTCCCCGACAAGTCCGTGGCACCAAAACAATAAATATCGATTTTGGAGTCGGCTTCCGCAAGCAGACGCAATTCAAAAGCCAAATCACTTTGATCGGGATTATCTAAATAAAAACCAATGTCCTTACCTAACTCAAAGTAGTCTTGACCGGATAATTGAGTTTTATTGCGAGATTTCAATGACTCATCCGTCAGTCCCAAGAATATACGATAGTGGGCTTTTTCACTATGAGCCGACATCAGCTTCGTCACTAGAACTCCAGATGGATCGCCTTTTTCCACTGTGTACTCTTTTAAAGCGACAATGCTTTCAAGATAGCTCAGCCATTCTTTCCACGAAAGCTTCGTCGCTGCTGTCGCATTTTGTAAAAGCTCGCGCAAAACAACTTGTAACACGTCACTGATATCGCTGGCTTTCCAGGAGTGATGTTCTTGACCGATCTTAACAATGGTCGCAACAAACTCATCGCGACTGATAAATCCTGATAAATCCAACTGCCCGAAATAAAGTTTATGAATCACTTCATTACGAGCTAAGTCCTCATCGACGTATATGGTCTTAAAGAGGGCTTTGAAATCTTCATAGCGGACTGTTTGCGATTCGTATTTTTCAAAAAACGAAATTTCCAGATCAGAAGAAGACAACCGTCCACTCTTAGATCGCAAAGTCGCCAGCCAACGAGTCACCGACGGCAAACTTTGCACTTTGTGAGTAACGTCCTTCTGAACAAAGACTCCTTCTTCCGCAAAGAAAGCCTGCAGGACTGGCCAGTACTGTTCAATGTCGGGTGCAATCACGGCAATATTTTCGGATGCAATTCCAGATTCCAACCAGACACGGACTTGGCCTACGGCATTTTTAATTTCTGCCAACATTCCAGAAAAGCGAAGAACTTGGGATTCCTTAGGTTGCGCTTGGACAGGCGACAATTGAATGATTTGAGAGCTTTGTGCACGCAAATCTTCGTAAGGGCGCAAAAGGAAGTGAAACTCGTCTTTCCACTTTGGCGATGGCTCCAAAACAGTGACATCAACAAAACGAGCAAGGACACGTAAAATCTCGGCCTCAACCCGAGAAATTTCACCACTCAGATCCACAATCAATGGGATATTCCACACATGCTCAAGCTCATTGAAATTTTGCAGATAGGAAGTAATCCAACTGGCGGTAATAATGTGGTGCTCTTCTAAAAGCTTTACCGCACAGAACCGCGCGCGCAAATACCATTCACGCCAACGATTGCTGGCTTCAGGATGAGTTGCAAACCATTCCTCCAAACGAGATGTTCCCTCGGGATGGAAGATAATCGCGGATAATTGATTGATGTATGCAAAGACAGTGTCCTCTGCGGAAGAATTTACCCCGAGGACTTCTGCGTTTTCATCTAAAATGGTGCGCAGTAAAGATCTAGCAAAAGGATCACTGACCAAACGAAGACGGGGCTCCAAACGTCGCAGCAACAACTTCCACAACTCGCTGGCACGGTAAACCGATTCATCGACGTACTGACCATCACGAGCCAAAACTTTTTGTTGGAGTTCAAATTTAGTGCGAAGGTCCGACACGAGCCAAGATTGTTCGCGGGGACTAAACTTCTCAAACAGCTCATTCACTTGTGAGCGATTTTCTATCGGGATAATTTGTAGCATTTAAAATTCACTATCGGCGTTGTTTAACCTTACGTTTCTTGCCGTTATTATCCGTGAATTTGAAGTCAGCATCAAAGCTTAAATCAATGCTGAGTCCCACCATAACGCGATTCTCTGCGGTTTGCCCTGGATAAACCCCAAGCTCTTCAGTGTAACTTACAGCATCAATGTGGAATATGAGTAAATTCAAACCTACCCCATAGCTTAAATAGCCCTGGCCATATCCTGCTCGCAAATCAATAACAGGTAAGGAAACTTCAGCACCTAAATGGAGCTTCTTCCCCGCTTGAATATCAGGCTCCAATAAATGCCTAAGCTCCCCTCCAACTGCTAAATCTAAACCCGGCAAATCCAAAGCGACTCCGGCGCCAAAACTTAAGTTTTGCTCAATATGCGGAGGAGCATCTGTCCCCGAAGTCTTAGTGAACGATGTGCTTCCGGCATCTTGCCAAACTAAAGCAAACGTCGGCTTCAGCAATGGCAACGGAATCTCGGTCATCGCGGCAAGATCAACTCCATAACCTTGACCTTTTTGGTCAAATTGATTCCCGATATCGGTAATACTGCTGGCGTTCGAAACCGTAGACAAACCTAAGCTCTGAGAGTTACCACCCCAACGATTGATACGCTTTAACGACATTCCTAGATAGCTGGTTGGCCCCAGCGGAACGGCGCCACCAAGATAAAATGCGGTATCATTACGGAAGTAGGTGTCGAACTCTGGATAAGCGGGATTGTGTAGCTCCAAGGACGTCTCGTAGTCTGTCAGATAGCCGACGCCAAAATAAGGAAGTGCGACAGCGACCTTTCCCGTTGCTTGAAGCCAGATGCGTTTTCCAAAAAGATTGTTAAACGTCGACGGATTATTGGGATCAATATTTTGCAACTCTTGAAGTGTCGCTTGTGTTAGATCAGAAGTACTTCCTCCACCCACCGAGACACTCGCAAGTTTGATATCCAAACCAGACACACGTCCCAAGGCTGCCGGATTATAAAATACGGCATCTGCGCCACTTACAAATGGAATGTAAACTCCGCCCATACCTAGTGCCCGCAGCGAGCGAGATGTTTCAGAAAGCGACTGCGCTTGCGCTGGGTCAGCGAAGAATACAAGTGTGAGGATGCAGATCAAATACCAACTCTTCATCAATACCCCGGTATCGTCGTCGCTGGACAGCAGTACGTTGCAGGCATTGTTGGTGCATTATCAGGGACTCCATCGTTATTGTAGTCGGGAGGAACTCCTCCATTGGCATTTGTGTCGCTAATGTACTGAGCGAGATTAGTAAAATAGGTAAGATTCGTGCTGATTGAACATCCACCGAAACCGAAATCATCGGATCTCAACATCAAACGAAATGCATAAACCAATGAACTTGGCACAGAAGCCTCACTAATGAATTCACACGTTGTCACTGCATTATTTGTGATCGCACCAATCGCTGAAGCACAAGCAGTCTTCGCACTGTTAATCCCATCAAGCGCCGAATTCGATCCTCCACCTAAGGCCGTGGTTAGAGCAGCGGCATTTTCAAAAATCAGCCCTAACCCGACGATGATTTTTTTGACTTCAGTGTCCGTCACATAATGAGTCATGGCAGCAGGCGCCGAAGGAAAGTTGAAAGGAGAAGCTTTAAATTGAGCGGCCCAACCATCCGTCTCTGCTCCGCTGGCATTGTTGTTACAAACAGTGGAATTGCTATCAATAGTGCCATTCGATGGTGATTGATCAAACTTCGCACTGAGTGTTGTTCCAATTCTTGTAAGGCCTAAAAGTGCGAGGTAGAGATCCTCGTCAGAGGTTCTTTGTGCAACAGTCCCTATTCCTTGCATGATTTGAATGGCTGTATCACAAGATGGAGTATCTAATGTCACTCCCGCAAAGATTCCCATAAAGTACGGGAAAATCTGAGGTGACGGACTATTCTTCAATCCCGAAATCAAATCAAAAAAGGTGACTCCACACTTACCAGCATAGGCTCCTGCCAAACTGTTTTGCACGTCACGACGAGCCCGATACCCTGATGACATACTTTGCTCAATAATGTCGATCGCGGCTTGCCACTGTAAATTATCCATTTTGTTTTTGGCATCGATATAAAGAGCTTCATCCGAGTTCGTTTGCGAGTACTCGGTTAATACGTTGGATTTGTCACACGAAGTGGTCAACCCCAAACTAAGTATTAAACTGAAGAGCAACTTAAATCGTTTCATGCATCATCCTTAAAAACGAAATGCAAATTTGAGATTATAGCGACGGTCTTCTTTAGGTGAGCTCGAGGTGCCAATTTCTTCGCCGTAGCTTGATAGCTGCCATTGCCAATGCTCTGATGCGACCTCAAATCCTGCGGTCCAATATCTTTGATTATACCCGGCACGCACAAACAACACATCTCCGAAATTGAATTCCATCCCGGCATGAATCAGTTTTGCCTTATCGTCCTCGGAACCTGATGTTAATAAGCCACGGTACTCAACGGTCCACGAAGATCTAACGTAATTAGTATGAATTGGGAAAATTGCAGCCGCGACATCTAAATCTTGCTCTACCAAATTGGGACGCGTACTTGACGACATACGCACGCCATCGGCTTGAGTAAAACTTGTGCCTCCAATATCATGAAGACGAGCCGTAAGTGTTGGAAGCAATGTCCAGGGAGCTGAAAGAATCACACCCACATCATTCGACAACCCGACACCTGAAGACCCAATAGAACTGTAGTCCATCGAACCGGAGGAGCTGAGAGCACTATTATCCACTTCAATGCGATCAATCAGCTTGGTATTAAAACCCAATTTGATCCGACCATCAAAAAATCTAAAGTTGAACCCCAGCACAAACGCCAAGTCACTGCGATGATAGGTGTCAATGGTCGATCCATCGGCACTCATTTTTGCATCTAACAAATTGTTGTAGTAAAGACCCACGCCAAAATTACGTGCGACCAGAGAGGGAAATAGTTGCATTTTTGCGTGATAATACTGATCACGATCAGCATTCAAAGCCCCTTTAACATCCGAAAGTTCAAACGGGTTTGAAAAGGCCGAATCCTTATACATCGCCTGAGCATTCGAGTTAAATTCGACCTCGGGGTCAAAAACAGTTCCATAAAAATCACGAAGTTTTCCGAGGGCCGCCGGATTCACTAGCAACGCCGTTTCATCATTCACCACAGCAAGGCAGGCACCACCCATTGCTTCGCAGCGAGCACCGGAATAAAAAGTACGGCGCTCCTCCGCATGCACATCCAATGCGAACACCAACAAGGAAGCTATTTGAATGAGAGCAATCCACAAAATCCTTTTCATAGGCCTCTCGCTTTAAATCATTTGAAAATCGTCAAAGTATTTATCGGTCGATCCCAGGATCACATTGAGACGTTTCAGCAAAATACGGTCTTAAGTCTTGAGTAAAGGACCCCGCAGAAAGTCCGATAAGTATAAGGTACAGACTTACCTCAAGGAGCACGTGAGATGAACTCTAAGAATTTAACTGCTTTGATTTTAAGCCTCGGCATGGTTGCCACACTCACAGCCTGCGAAGAGCAGTCTGAGAAAGACATGATCTCTGAAGCCCAATTTTGTTTGGATAAAGCGTCGAATTCGACATCCGTTAATTCATGCTTATCTGGGATTGCTTCGTTAAATAGTGCTCAAGCTAATGCATTACGATGTGCTGGAGGATTTATTAGCGCTGGCGTGACGAGTGCTGACAACTTATCTAGTGCCATTACTTCCATTCAAAATAACGGTAACTCTGTAACCTTGCTGACAGCACTCAGCTTTGGTGACGTTAGCTTGGCAAATAATACCGCCAATTACTGTGCCCTCTCGGACCAAGCAGATCTTGCATTGTTTGGCGCAATGGCGAGGAGTGCAACTACCCTTGCAAATGCTGCCAGCCAATTAGGTTCATGCTCAAATATTTCAAGTTGTGATACAACCCAAATGTCCACTGCTATCAATTCTCTTATCACCGACTTGCAAAGCCAAACGCCCTCTCAAAATGCCAAGGATACCGCTGAGGCGATTGCATCATCAGTTCAGACTGTTTATTCAAGCACATGTGGAACAAGCAGCTCTTCAAACCAAGATATTTGCGGCCCTATTAACACTGCGCTTACTCAGGCG
>JBLMWG010000181.1:0-20538 GCA_050257115.1 Bacillota bacterium | reverse complement strand
AAAAACTTAAGCTTATCAAAGATAAAACAGGGACTCATTCCCAGGCCGATCTTGAGTTCCTAGCCAACGCTTCTTGGGGAGATGGTCAACCCCTCACTTGTAAAGACCTTCAAGCTGCTTGGAAAATTGGTCGTGATGATTTGGTTGCCTCACCCAGCAGAGAAAATTATATCAATATTCGCCGTATTGATATTGATGGAAAAAACCCCAAGAAATGCTCGGTGTATTTTAATAAAGCATCGTACAATTTCTATTTAAATCTTCCGCGGCCTATACCGGCTCATTTGGAGTTGCCGATCTTTGAGAAGTACAAAGGGCAAGTTCATGGGTATGAACGCAACTCACTCTTTGTCGCGCAAATTACTAATCCAGGACTATATAATGGTCCTTACCGTATTGCGGAGCTAAAACTTGGTAGTCACGTGGTTTTAGTTCCCAATGAAAAGTTTTATGGAGAAAAGCCTTACTTTAAAAAAGTAATCATTCGCTTTATTTTAAATTCTA
This sequence comes from Bacillota bacterium, assembly GCA_050257115.1. GTDB lineage: Bacteria > Bdellovibrionota > Bdellovibrionia > Bdellovibrionales > Bdellovibrionaceae > Bdellovibrio. The sequence continues at coordinate 20,034 of JBLMWG010000181.1, read as the reverse complement.
GCACCTTGGAAGCAAATCTTTTGAGTGGCAACGTGCAGATGATTTCTTCAGCTGGGTTGACCTTTGACCAAGCTGTGGCTTTTGAAAAGAAAAACAAATCCCGAAATCTTCCCTATGAAGTTCTCTTTGTTCCGGGAGCCATGTATTCCCATATCGAAATCAATCTAGATGATCCTATTCTTAAAGATCTGCAAGTTCGCCAGGCTCTCGCTTATGGTTTTAATCGTAAAGAAATGGCACAATCTTTTTTCAACAATCGCCAACCCCCGGCCTATCACTTTGCCACTCCGTTTGATGACTGGTACACAGATAAGCCTCAGGACATTGTTTCATATTCCTACAGCCGAGCGAAAGCTTCTGAACTTTTAGATAGAGCTGGTTGGATCATCGGCGCCCAAGGTTATCGTTGGAAAAAGGGGCAAAAACTTTCCTTTGTTCTTGCAGGGGTGAGCGATAACAAACTCAACGAAATGATTGCAGTTTATCTGCAAAATCAATGGAAACAACTCGGAGTTGAACTCCAACTAAAGACCACTCCGGCACGAGTGTTCTTCTCAGATATTTTGCGCCATAGAAAGTTCCAGCTAGCCTTGCTGACTTGGGTAAACTCCCCCAACGCGGTCGATTTGGCTTCTTTGAGTTCCAATATGATCCCCACAGAGGCGAATGGTTGGTCAGGACACAATCGCGCTGGATGGAAAAATAAGAATGTCGATAAGTGGTTAATAGAGGCCTCCGCCGAGTTCAATCCGCAAAAGCGTGCCCAGATTATGCGCAAGGTGGTAAAACAATATACAGAGGATTTACCGGCTATCCCTGCTTACTATAGAGCTAACAACAGCGTAATTCCGCAAGGACTCAAGGGGTACGAGATGTCTGGGCACAACTATACTGAGTTCCTACAAATCGAAAAGTGGCATTTTTAAAGTTCTATTGATCGCTAGCGAAGGTTCATGCATGATTGAGCGCTATGAAGCTCTTAGTATTGATCAGCGCCTGTGTTCTTATTTCTGCAACAGTTTTAGGAACAGCCGTCAGTAGCTCTCAACCCTGGGAGGGGCCAACAAGCGGGCCTGCTGCGCAAAATGGTAAGTCTGTTATTTTTATAGCCTCTGACTTGCGTAATGGAGGTGTAGCTGCCGTCAGCCAGGCATTTATGGAAGCTGCCAAAGTACTTAAATGGAAAGCCGAAATCCTAGATGGATTTGGCGAAAGAAAAAACATCCGAAAACAACTTAAGGAAGCAATTAAATCCCAACCCGATGGCATCATTCTGGGAGGCTTCGACTCCGTCGATTATATTAGATACTTAACAGCAAAAGACAGTTCTAAGATTAGGTTTGTAGGATGGCACTCGACCTCAAAACCAGGTCCAAGTAAATATTTATTTGCTAATGTGACAACAGATCCATTGATGGTGGCAGAAGTGGCAGCAAAGCAGATACAGAAGTCAAACAACAAGCACGGTGTTGGCGTGATCATCATAACAGATAGGCGCTTTTCCATTGCCACTGCTAAGACATTAAAGATGAAAAAAATTATCGAGTCTTCACCAGGGCAACACGTTATTGCTGTCGAAGATGTCAGTATATCGCAAGCTAAAGCGGAAATGAGTTCCCTAGTTCGCACATGGAATCAACGCTATGGCGCTGCCTGGACTCATACTCTTGCCATCAATGACATCTATTTCGATTACATGAAGGACTCTCTTGAGAAGTATAATCGCAAAGACATTATTAATATTGCCGCAGGTGATGGGTCCCTTAATGCGATCAGAAGAATAAAAGATGGAGAATGGTCTCAAAGGATTACTATCGCCGAGCCACTCCAAGCTCAGGGGTGGCAATTGGCTGATGAATTAAATCGCGCCTTCGCCAATCGAAAACCGAGTGGGTATGTTTCAAGTTTGATCGTCGTGAATAAAAAATATCTGGATGCAATTCAAAGCGAAAATGTTGAGATGAAATCTCAGGCAAAAGACCAATATACAAAAATATGGCTGCAGAAATAAAAGCCCCAGAAGTCACTCCATTTTTTTAAGCTCCCCCTGCTTTTGTCGAATCAGATCTTCAATAGTTTTAATGGTCTCCTGTTGTTCTTGAGAGTTTTTTTCAGTCTGCTGGACTTGAGTCATCAAGGAAAACTTGCTCGCACTCGCTTGATTTTGCAAGTATTGCAGTCGTTTGATTTCTCCGCGTAAGGCAGCCATCTGCTCTTGGATAGCATAGCGATCTTCATTTATCGCACTGGCCGTAACGCTGGCCTCAGTTTGAATGCTTTTTGATTGCTCCAAAGAATTCGACAAAATTTGAGCTCGCTGCATCTTCATATCATTCAGCTCCTGTGACTGATTGAGTAATGCATTTTCAAGATACTGAATGCGCTGGTCCTTTTGGGTCATATCTCCGTTGTTATAGATCCAAAAAGAGAGCTCATCTTGATTCGCTTTTATCTCTTGTTCTTGTCTGATGATATTTTGCTCCATTTGCTGAACAGCGAGTCTCAATTCTGCACTTTGTTCCTGGAGAGCCATATTAACCTTTCGATCTAAGTCTCCCTCGCTCCACTGATATATTCTGAGGGAGTCAGAGAGATCCTGGATTTCGTCACTGAGACTACTGATTTGATAGCCATAGTTCGGATCCGTTTTGGATCTCAGCTGCTGTCTTAGGTTTTCGAGGCGAGACTGCAGAGAGGATAACTTTTGCGTTTCAGCTTCTAATTGCACGGAGAGCGCCTGAATATCCTGACGCAAGCGATCTTTTTCCGCTGTGTGTTTTAACGATGGACTATTGTTTTCATTGATCGAAGTCGTTCGACGCCGCAAGACCTGTTGTGTTTTCTCTTGTTGTTCAACAACGAGGTCTTGGGTTTTCTTGATGTCTTTGCCAAAGTGGCTAAACCAGATTGAAAATCCGATGACTAAAAAAATGACAAAAATAAAAAATGAATTCTTGGTCATTTCTTACACGGGGATCTCCACGATAGAACGAATCCCATTCCTTGCTGTCATGGCGTGAACAACGGCTCTCAACCCCATGATCGTCTTTCCTTGTGCTCCGATGACTTGTCCTAGGTTGTCCTTCGCGCAATTCACTCGATAGACTGTTGTCTTAGGCCCCACATAGGTCGTTACGCTGACTGTATCCGGTTGATCAACAAGAAAGCGAACCATTTTTTCAATCAAGACCCGAACCTCTTCACGATATTCGTCTGCATTGACATCAGCTCCCTTAATGCGATTTTCTTCTTTAAATCCTTTGATTGGCTCAACTTCAGACATGTTAATCTCCCATGATGAAATTCGCGGTCGCAATTCGATTGAAGGAACAATGCCCCCCTGCTACGGGGACCCATTGCGCTTCATAGCCTTTTTCTAAAGCCTTAATTACAAAAACTTCCGAACCTTCTTGAAAACCAAATTCATCTTTAGTTCCCGTCGAAACAAAAAACCTTGGTTTCACTAAATCATTGGGATATCTCTCCAATAGTTTTATCGGATCGTGATTATCCCAGTCCGCAGGACCTTCAAATACTTTCTTGGCGATATTCAGCATTAACTGAACATACATGGGAGAAGCCCCTGTCCGTTTAGTGTAATCATCAATCTCCTCTTGCGAAGCATAGGGCCCCACCGTTGTAATTGCTGGACACATCAAGGCAACCTTCACAAATAGTCCTGGAATTTGTAAAGCCGCCTCAGTGGCATTAAATCCACCCATCGACTGCCCCATCAAAAGCCGCCGTCCGTGCTGAAGACCGCCCGCTTTTTCCTCTAGGAAAGGCATGATCTGATTTGCGAAAAACGGCAACAACGGAAACTTACTATTGTTAACAAGCAACCAAATATCCCCAAAGGATACTGTGACCACAGTGGGTTCGTAGCCATGTCGGCGCCAATAGTTGGCCATCATAACGGTACCCTGGGTTTGCGTAAAAAAGGTTTTCTCATCGCCATAAAGGCCATGTAGAAAATAGACGATATCTTGATTTGTCTTACGATCAGGATGATTCAAGCAATAGCGGAACGTTATTCCTTGCAATGTTTGAGAGTCACAAGAGTAGTCTTTAAATCCCGCAAAACTCAGTGAAGAGAACACCAGCAAAAGAAAAGCAATTCCGAGGTTAAGGCTTTTCATCAGGACCTCCTTCTTCAAGAAGGTTCCGATGAGGCCCCGTTGAAATCAATTTGCAATATCGAAATCTTCACGAACCCTGCTCTTAGACACGAGAACTTGCTCCCCCGTATGTAAGCAGCGCAGGTAGTAATGATTATAACCCCTGTTAGTAATCACAAAGCGACCAGGTCTAGCTGGGGATATTTTTTTAGCCAACACAGCGCCAACATCCAGCTTTTCGTACTTACTTAGTAGCTTCTCAGAAACACGTGAACGACATATACGAAGGGCTGCAGCCACCGCCAACAACACGACCGCGATGGCGGTCGAGAAGATCCAATGAACTTTATATTCCAAAAGAATTGAGAACGAAATGGGCGCAAGAACTGATGTCAAAACGATTGCAGCCGTAAGAGCTCGTTCTTGCTTTTGGTATTTTTTAAATTCATCGGAAAAAGAAGAATTCATACGTCCCTCAATGGAAAGGAGACTCTTATAAGACCACAAAAGGTTAACAACTATCGAGTCCAGAATTGGTTAAAGTATTGTTTGTAAAAAATTTTGCCGCTCTGTTTCCGTTGCTGACAGAGATGAGCCCTTAGGTTCTGCTTAGATTCTAAGCGAGGTGATTTATGATGATACTTTTTTCCCTATTTATGGCTCTGTCGTCATTTGCGCAAAACCAAGAGATGAAAACTTGTCCGGATGTTTTGGAGCGCGGTGGATCTATTCAACTTCAGATGATTCAGTCTTCCATTGGCATTTGTTATATTTCAGTGAATAACTTCAAAAACACCTCCATGATTTACCGAAGCTATCTCTTTGCTAGTACCGGCGAACTTTTGGTGTTCAATTCCTATGGCGATGGCCCTATTTCTGATTTCACCGGAGCCCGAGAGGTTTTCACCTTTCCCCGCAAAAACAATATCCCCACCTACAAATGGAACCCGGAAAGCCGTCGCCTTGAAGTCACAACGGTCACTGGTGATGTCCTCCAGTTTGACTATGAGACCGGGGAACTTGTCGAATGGTCCTCGGCGGATATCGCTGTAGATCCTGAGGTTAAAAAGGATAACAATGCAGGTCTATCAATCAAAAGATATAAGGGTCTGTTATTTGACTCAGGATTCAATGTCGGAGAAGCGCCTACGTCATCACCGAACAGAAAAGCCACATTCATGGATGAAACCGGGAAAACCTGCGCCCTAAAGGTCGGAGATGTCTTTAATTACACGGAAAGCGGCAACCCTTTCGTAAAATACACGGATAAGGAACTTGCAGGATTTCTGAAAAGAAGATGCCCGAAGTTAAAGTTTCCCACGAATTAATTTTAGATACTTAAAGTAACTTCTAAGCCTAAAGAAGCTTCCACTTTGAACAGAGTCTGTGTACGCTAAGAAACCATAGACCTAAGTCATTTGATGGGGAGTTCGCCATGCGCTCAATTCTTTGGGGTTTACTTTCATTAGTTCTTGTATCTTGCGCGACTCACAAGGTTCCGTACGTAAAGTCTCTTAATTATACAGATCAAATCTTCACTCCGGTGCCTTTTGTGGCCCATACGGAGCCAGGTCCCTTTAAAAGTTATCTGACAATGAGCTTGTCTTACCCAGGATTCGAGTCGCTTCTGCGGGAGGTAGAAAAATCCACAGGTACCACCTTGAAAAATCGCGGTGAAGCCCACATCACGGTGATCACGCCGCCGGAATTCGATACGGCCCTGAGTAAAAAAATCTCCATGAAAGAAATCAATACCCTTGCGGAGAAGTTGCGGATTCAAGGGACCCCTTTCAAACCCCTTTGCGTGGGGAAAGGAGTTGCGACTCTCCATGGCGCTGAACAAACTACTTATTTTGTCGTTATTGAATCTGAGTCTTTATTTAAACTCAGAAAAGCAATTCAAGATCTTTATATAGCTAAGGGTGGACAGGCAGCTGACTTTAACCCAGATCTATTTTTTCCTCATGTTACTCTTGGCTACACGGAGCGAGACCTCCATTTTGAAGACGGCATAAAAAAGGACGTTTCCAAGTGCTTTATTAATCTAGAGCCAGGACCCCGAAAAAAATGATTTCTCAATATCACGTTCCATCTGAAACAAAAATCCCCTGCCCCTATGGTGAAATCTGTGGCGGATGTCAGCTTTTAAACAGCTCCTATGGTCAGCAAACACTTAAGAAGCAATCCGAACTCAAGGAACTTTTAGCGCAACATAATTTACGTTATTCAAAAAATGTAGAGTTTCTATCGGCGGGTCCAGCACATCTCAGAGATCGTTTGGACTTCAGTTTGAAAGACGGTCGTTTTGGCCTTTATCACAAAGACCATTCTTCCATCGTTGATATCGAAATCTGCGCACAGTTGTCACCAGAACTGCAATCCTGGCTCACGGAGTTTCGTCAGATTCAGTGGCCCATTCAGAAAGGCTCTATCCGTTTACGAATTGGCCCCCATGGGGAAAAAGGTGTTTGGTTGGATTTTGCCAACATCGACATCAAAAAGATCCTCGATGAAAAGGAAATTCTTAGAAAGCTTCAAAGTCTCGCTTTTGTGGAAATCGGTCAACGACGTAAAGTTCCTTTTTGGAATGGACAAGAATTTAAATTGCAAGATCCTAAGCTCCATACTTGGTTTCAAACATGGATAGATAATGTTGCTGTGGATTTGTATTGTCATGTTGCAAGCTTCACTCAACCAAGTCTTAAAGCCAACCGATTGATTGCCGATAAAATATCCGCATGGGTTCATCAATATCCCGAGGCTCGTATCATTGAGTTTGGTTCAGGAATAGGCAATCTGACTTTACCTGCGTTAGCGACAGCCAGTTCGGTTTTGGCCTGTGAAATCGATGCCCTTTCTCTTGAGGGCTTAGAAAAAACTGTCTCAGAGTTTCCGGCATCACTAAAGACCTATGCAGAAAAGCTAAAGATCTATCGTGGGGATTTTCAGAAAAAAATTCTACAAGATTTTTCCCAATTCGATGGGGTCCTAGCAAACCCTCCTCGATCGGGATTGATGAATTTCCTAAATCCACTGGAGGAGTTAAGTCCTTCACAACGGCCTTCTTTTTTCATCTATATGTCTTGCTTTCCAGAGTCGATGGCTGTTGACCTGGAGCGCTTGCAAAAGTTCGGATATGAAATTTCGGAGCTGACGATCTTGGATCAGTTTCCGCAGACAAATCATTACGAAGTTCTAGGCTTACTTCAAAGAAAGTAAGCGCAGGCCGCTCAGAACACCCGCAACATCTTTCCCTGATAACAAAGAAAACAAGGGTAAGAGCACCACTCCGGTTGCTAAAATCAGAGTGCAGCGAAGCATAACACGAAGGATGTAAACTCCTGCAAAACGCTCTTGTGGTTGTCCCAGGCGCAAATCACAGGCCCACTCGCCAATACTCGCCCCCATAAACACCCGTGTCGTCACCAGATATAGCCATGAAGACACGGCGAAGATCTCCACGAAAAATAGACCTTTGCTTTCCGTGTGGAACATTTCTGAAAAAACCACTCCCACCGGACTTTTGACGATCAAAGAAAAACAAACCAAAAATAAGCAACTTGCGGCAAGCAATAACAAGCCATCAATCATCGAAGCCAGCCAAGACCATAAGGCCAAACGATACCCTTTACGTCGACGAGACGGACCACCTTGAAATCCCGTTTGCGAGAAGACTAATTTACGATCTCGAAAGAGCTCATCCAATATGGAGCGTGGAGCCTGAGTCGGCGCACGACGACGGCGCGATGGATCTCTTAAAGGCACAGGGGCTTCCCGATTTCGGGGAGCCCTCTGTGGATTGTTTTCATTTTCAATTTTTCTGATGTCGATCATTTCTTTTAGCGAGTTCCGCCGTTAAGAATTGTTCCCGTTGTCGTACCACCTTCAGAGTCAGGAGGTTGCGGAACAACGATCGTCGGTGCCGTACAAACTCCATTCACTAGTGTGTTTGGAGCCACGCAAGGATTTGGATTCGGGCTCGGAGTGATAATAACTGGAGTCGTTGTCGGACTCACAGTTGGTCCTGGCACTGGAGCTGGTGGCTCATAGGTTGGAGTTGTCGTTTTCGGTTTGTTCTTATGGAATAGCAACCAGAACAAGCCAAGACCTATAAGAGCTGCACCAGCCGCAATATAGAGACCTTTTTTCTTACACCAGCTCCACTCACCACATTGTTCTTTTTCTTTATCAGCTTTATCACTACCAGCTGCTGCTGATTCACACGTCATTTTAGGTTTTGATGACACATCAGAACCTTCACCCGGAGGTGGTGGATTTTCGTCAGAACCTGCTACTGTTTGCGGTTTCGAAGCCGGCTCTGCAGCACGTCTTTCTTTTCTGGATCCTTTTTTAGAATCAGCTGTTTTTTCTTCAGTGACCGGACGAGGTTTGCTGCCATCTGGGCATAAGCATTGACCATCTTTTTTAGTTGATCCCGTTGCAACCATATCACATTCATCAATGACCACTGGTGGTTTGCTTGATACCTCAACTTGAAGATCAAAGAAACGATTTTTCAAATTTTCACAGGCATCGACCTGGTCGGCGCGGATATTACTACGTGTTTTCCAAGAATTTCTGGATTCGATATTGGCAACGGCACCTTCCGTACAAAACTCAGCGGCGTTCAAATAGTGTTGCTGTAAGCTGTTCGTGTATTTTTCCAAGGCGTCAGAACACGCTTGGGAAACGGTATTTTCTCCATCCACTTTACAAAGAGAAGGGTTCTTACCACGTGCTGCCACGATACTTTGGATGATTTTTTCTTTAGACCCTGGCAATGGTGCGAGCTTATCACATTGATTTGTCGCTGTATTCAAGTTGGACTGAACACAATAAGGGTTCCCATAATTATCCTTAAATCCAAAGATCATCGGATTACACGGCAAACCGCCATTAACCGCGCATCCTGCGATCTTCTCTTTAACCTCACCAGCGAACGGCAACTGACTTGCCTGCTCTAACATCGTAGCTCGGCCTGGATTTGGTCGCGCGCAGGAGTTGTTATGATAAGAAGCGATCCAACCGGATGCTACGCAAGCGCCCGACACCGCATTTGCTGGCGTCCCCATAAGCATGGACCAAACATAAGATGTTGATTCATCTTGAGTGAAGTCAAAGAAAGCACCTTTTTTCGGTTTCTTAGCAAAGGAATCAATGACCCGGTCCGCCGCTTCTGCAGCCAAGCGTAAACGCATCAAATACTCAACCTGAGTACGAATTGGCATTGTTGCTAGTTGACGACCACTAATAAATTTTCTCGTGCCCGCTGAGCCTCCAGCAGATTTTTCAACTGGAACTTCCAATGATTTTTTAATCGCTGGATCTTTTGCCAACTGACTGACGATCTCATTAAATTTATTATAGTTATTCAGATCTTTTTTAGAAAGAGTCACAGTGTTGATCTTAAGTGGTTTATCCTCATCGCCAGTAAATGCGAGAGTCATCGTTTTGCCAGGTCCCATATTAAGATTCAAACGAACCTGTTCAGTACCGTTGCTTGCCTTGTAGGTTGTCGCTTCAACAGTCGGCATCAACTCGTTGCGGTTGTATTTAACCCACTCATCAATTTGGCTTTGAAGCTTCGGCGGGTAAACATGACGAACGCGTTGCCAGTATTCACCGACAGTTTGCTTCTTCGTTGAAAGTGCTGTGTCTTTCAAGAATTGATTGATCAATTGTTTTTGATTTGCCGCTTGTGCACCTTGTGCCACTGGCGAAATACACATCGTGAACATCGATGTGGCAGCAGCGAAAGTTTTAAGTGCAGACATGGGCTTCCAATTCAATCTCATAACGACCTCATAGTTGTGCTTCTTTTCGGTACAGAGATGGAATTACTTAACAGAAACCCGCACTTAACTTGAGTTTTAAAGAAAGCGCTTCAATATGAAACACTTTTTAACATCAAATCGCGACTAAGGTCTAATGTGTAATTTAACTCCATTTCCACATTGTTATGCTAAACGAAATTTTAAAATGCGCGAAGAATTCAATGTCTTTGCTGGACCAATTAGGTCCTTCTCCTAGTTCGCAAACGCTGAAGTTGGGCAAGACTGGATGCAACTCTCACGGGCAAGGGTCACCCGTTTATCCATACAAGCCGCAGTTCCTTTGTGGCGAACGACAGAAAGAGTTCCCAAATTTGGTGTATAGGTCGTGGCATACACCTTCGCAAGGCAAGCGAAATAAGCATATTTTAAGAGCCCCGCCCGCATTTTATCACTGGTTGGAAGATAATACCGAGCTTCATAGTGATTAATTCCAACACCTTCTTTACTTGATGAACTCTGTGCTACTGAAAAATCAAATTGCGCTGGAGTGATGGAATTACAATCTGAAGCCGTTTTCGCGTTTGCGATTCCAAACGGATCCGCCCCCGCACGATCAATCATCAAGACGTGACCAGGAACAGCCACAATATCACCAGGCTTCAACGACGTAGTGGCCGTGACGGAGATTTTACTCAAGCACGTTAAACCATTCATCTGAGGTTCAACATATGAAGTCGAGCCCCAGGCCCACGAGTCCGATGCCTTTAAAGAGCGCCCTTCTTTCAAACGCAACCCCGCAGTCGCCATGGAAGTAAATACGTAAGCGGAGCAATCAATCCCCAGAACACTGGTTCCATCTCCATTGTTTTTGAATAAATCAATTGGCGATGTTGCCGCCATGGTAGCATACGGCTTTCCACCGTAGTCATAAATCAATGGGCTCTTACGAACGTTAAAACAACCATTAGCATAACTAGTAACATCTTTGATATAAGGGTGGGTGGCTTGCACTTCAGACAAGCTTGCAATAACTCTCCTGTTCCCAATTCCATCGGGGTGTTTTCCTATGATAGCGATACCTTGAACGTCACCGACTTTATCATCTAGAGGTGCTAAGCGCACACTTTGACAAGATTGATATGCTGTCGCTAGTGCCCAACGCTCACCAAAAACCGCTAAAGGAACCCCGGCCGCTAAGGCCTGATTTTTCTGATATTCAAAGCCATAATTCGCTTCTACGGCGGCACTTCCTGAATTCCCATTTTCAGCATTCGTGGTGGAAGAGCCATCTGCCGGAGCTGAAGAGGTTTGATTATTACAATCTAACTGATAAGACTGCACTGTCTTTGAGAGAGCCTTAAAGTCCCCACGCACACGGTCTTGTATGTAAGATCTGAACGTCGTCGAACGGTCCCCAACATCGATCGCCGATAACAACCCTAATAGCTGCTCCGACGTTGTCACACGTTCCCCTTTTGGAGCCTCTTCCAAAAGGGACGACACAAGTTGATCCAAATTCCCGTTAATACGTGCGACATCTTCAGATGTTAAGCGCGGATTTGCTTCTGCCAACCTTGCCACTTGAGTGTGCATCTCTGCCTTCAAGGCGTCGGCAGATGGGATTTCTTTTTGTTCAATTAGATATGTCTTCAGACCATCCCAGAGTTTTTCTTCTAGTTTTTGGTTTTTGCACGCGATGTCGTCGACAGTCTGTGATGCCACGACACTAAGAGCAGAGTTAGAGTTCGGCGCGCAGGCCGCTAAGACCCCAGGAAGACTAAAAAATAGAATAAGTTTTCTCATGGAAAACTTATCGGTTGAGCATTGCGGTCAAATTATACTGAAAATTTTTTTTAGACTCGACTAGACCAAAATTTAGTCACTATACTCGAGTTTAACAAGAGGTTTTATCTATGGCGGAAAAGTTCATCAAATTAAATATACTCTATGGGATGCTTGAACTTGAAGCTTACATTCTGATCGGATGTTTGCTTGCGACAGCCTGGGTGTTTTATAAATTCTTCCTTAAAGAAGTTAACGACGAAAGACACCGAAGCATTCGTAATCACTTCCGACTTTTACTTCGCCATTTTATAATTTTAAGTTTTCTTTTTGTCTTTTTTATTTTTCTGCAAAGCTCAGAACCGCAAATTGGACGGTTGTCTCTAATAACCCCCTATGTCGCCATCTTGACGTTCCTCTGGGGAAATATTGTCTTCGTCAAGACTTCCCGACTCATTGTTTTACAATACCTATTCCTAGGTTCGATGAAGCATGGCGTGCCTCTTTTGTTGGTCAATATTTTTTCTCTGTTATTGTCCATCGTTTTACTATTCTGGGGTATTTCCCATATCTTTGGTTTAGAGGTCGGGCCTCTTCTGGCGACATCTGCAGCAGCCTCGGTCATTCTGGGGCTTGCACTGCAAGATACCTTAGGAAACTTGTTTGCGGGAATTTCGCTTCAGCTGGATCGAAATTTTGAAATCGGTGACTGGTTAGAAATCGTCAGCGGGATTCAAAAAGCCACGGGGCAGGTGAAGGAAATTTCTTGGCGCTCGACAACTCTGGTAGGCTTTTCCGATGAAATTATCATTTTATCGAATCGTTTTATGGCAAACGCTCAGATCTCAAACTTCTCTCCGCCAGAAAACCCAATTTTACGTCGACAAGTTTTCCGCTTACAATATGGAGAGAACACAGAACTCGCGAAGCAACTTCTGGAGCGCACGGCAGCAGGAATTGGAGAAATCCGCGGAATTCCTGCCCCATGGGCCTACATCAGCGATGCGACTGAAAATTGGATTGAACTTAAAATCATTTACTTTATCGACCACTACAGTGCGCAATTCAGTGTTGGAGATAAGGTTTACACTCGTGGCATTGAAACTTTAACTGGGGCTGGAATTAAATTAGCTCGACAAGTTATCGAGATTTCGTCTAAGAATAGCGGCGATGACACCACAAGCAGTAGACTTTGAACTTCCATTAGCCGTTAAAATTCGCAAGCAGATCGTACAGGCCTTGAACGACTTCAATATGATTGAAGACGGCGACAAGGTTATGGTCTGCGTTTCAGGCGGAAAAGATTCCAGCGTTTTACTTGCTCTTCTCACTGAGATTCAGAGACGATCCGCAAGAAGTTTCCACGTCGAGGCGGCCATTTTAGACCAAAAACAGCCGGGCTTTGATGCCACGGACTTCAAAATATGGATTGAGTCTTTGGGTGTAAAGCTGCACGTCATCGAAAAAGATACGTACTCTATTGTTAAAGAAAAATCCCAAGGATCCACATACTGCAGCCTTTGCTCTCGCCTGCGTCGTGGCATTCTGTATAACTACGCTCACGACTTGGGATTCACTAAAATGGCCTTAGGGCACCACCGCGATGATATTGTTCACACGGCATTGTTAAATATGTTCTACGTTGGCACCACATCAGCGATGCCTCCAAAACTTCGCTCTGATGATGAACGTAATATTTTGGTTCGCCCCCTATCTTATGTTTCAGAGCGTGATATCGAAGAACTTGCCGCTCAATGGGGATTTCCTATCATTCCATGCAACCTTTGTGGTTCTCAGGACGGACTAAAACGTCAGCGCATAAAAAAACTGGTGCGGGATCTGGAAAAAGAAATCCCTAATATATATGCCTCTATTCAAACGGCCCTGGGCAATGTGAAACCTAGCCAAATGATGGATCAGAATTTGTGGGACTTTAAAGGCCTTAAACCCTCTCGCTCGGAAGAAACCGAGTCAGAAAAAGCGGAAGTTCAGTAGTGATTTTGTTGACAACTTATCATGAAATTTGTCAATGAACTCAACTAGTAACTGAATTTCTCTCCAACCGCGCCCATCAACCTCAATGCTGCGCACATAAACATGCCACATTTGCAATGTTTTCGGCAATCTTCATTGCAAATGTATAATGCTCTGATAAGTCTCTACCCAGAAAGGGAGAGCCTTCTCTATGAACAAATTTACTTACACTCTGATTGCTGTTTTAACATCCGCGAACATTTCGTCGGCGTCCCTCACGTCCCCAACGGCCAACACTCCAGAATTGCCGAGTGAAACACCTGTCGTCGTTGCTACAGAAGCTACTTCGCCAACTGCGACGGCGGAAGTTACTCCTAACGAATCCAATCAAATGGACGAACTTGATCCCTTTGATCCAAATATCGAGCAAAAACTAGATGAGATGGATAAGACCTACGAAGAACAAACAGGTCTTCCTTCTTTTATGGATGATTTTATCTTTATCAGCTCTGGCTGCACGCGCATCGAGTGCGCCGTATGGGCCCAAGTTTCTAAATCTAGACAGAAACTTTACCTTTATGTAGATGGGAAACTTACAGCGACTTGGCCGGTATCAACGGGAGACGTAAATCACGCAACTCCGAACTTTGATAAACACCCGAATGGTCGTATCTACGACAGCTATACTTCTGCAAAATATCCAGGAGGCGACTATAAAGGCCTGGGTAACATGCCCTACGCTGTTTTCATCAGCGGCGGCTTTGCTATCCACGGCACAGGCTCTGGCAACTGGAAAAAACTTGGAACTGCAGCATCTCACGGTTGTATTCGCATTCACCCAGACAATGCGTTGTACTTCAACCGCCTTGTTCGCTCTAAAGGCATCAACGACGTTTGGATTACAGTTCAAGACTAATTCTTGAAGATTCATTATGACTCTAAAAAGACCGCTTTCGCGGTCTTTTTTCTAACAAACAACGTAACCCAACGCGCCATCTCTTGCTGTATTCAGTCAAGGTCATATAGATTAACTATCTCATCCATTAACGTGCGGATATAGCGTAGTTGGTAGCGCGCTTCCTTGACATGGAAGAGGTCACTGGTTCAAGTCCAGTTATTCGCACCAAATTTTCCTTAAAATTTCGAGACTCTGAAAAAATACTGCGTAGAAGAACGCCAAGAGGCTTCAGCGCAGGCCAAGCCTGCGCTGAGAAACTAAACTAAAAGAGAGCATTCCCCGGCGTACGAGGGAACGGAATAACATCACGAATATTACTCATCCCCGTGATGTACATAAGCATTCGTTCAAAACCAAGACCAAACCCCGCATGCGGGAAGCTTCCATACTTGCGAAGATCCAAATAGAAAGAATAATCTTCCAGCTTCAAACCATGGGCCGTCATACGGCTTTCAAGAATCTCAAGATTGTCTTCACGTTGAGATCCACCAATGATTTCCCCGATGCCAGGAGCCAACAAGTCCATCGCACGCACCGTTTTACCATCAGCGTTCAACTTCATGTAGAAAGCTTTGATTTCTTTTGGATAATCCGTCACGTATACAGGGCGCTTGAAGTGTTCCTCCGCCAAGTATCTTTCGTGTTCAGACTGCATATCGATGCCCCATTCAACTGGGTATTCGAATTTTTTACCGCATTTTTTCAAGATCTCAATTGCTTCAGTGTATGTCACACGAGCGAACTCGTTGTTCAAAACGTTGTTCAATTTATCGAACAAACCTTTTTCGATGAATTGATTAAAGAAATCCATTTCCTCTGGGCATTGCTCCATGACGTAACGGATGATGTACTTGATCATTGCTTCACCAAGCTCCATATCCGCTGACAAATCAGCAAACGCAATTTCCGGTTCAATCATCCAGAACTCCGCCGCATGACGAGACGTGTTTGAATTCTCTGCGCGGAACGTAGGCCCAAAAGTGTAGATATTTCTGAAAGCCGCACAGAATGTTTCACCGTTCAACTGACCCGATACCGTCAGGTTTGTTTCTTTGCCAAAGAAATCCTTCGACGCGTCCACTTTACCATCGGCTGTGCGTGGAGGATTTTCCAGCTTCAAAGTCGTCACACGGAACATTTCACCAGCACCTTCAGCATCAGAGCCTGTGATGATCGGCGTGTTCACGTAAACGAAACCTTGATCTTGGAAGAACTTATGAATGGCATAAGCTAACACGGAGCGCACGCGAAAGACCGCAGAGAAGGTATTTCCACGGGGGCGGATGTGAGCAATCTCACGCAAAAATTCAAAGCTGTGACGTTTGTTTTGCAACGGATATTCTGCGGATGCCTTTTGATTAACTTCCACTTTCGTCGCTAATACTTCAAAAGATTGGCCGGCGCCTTGAGACTTTACAACTTTACCTGTGACGTATATGGAGCTGGCGATAGAAAGCTTCGTGAGCTCTTCAAAGTTTGCAAGCTTTTCATCGAAGACAACTTGCACACCTTTGAAAAAGGTTCCGTCATTCAATTCGATAAAGCCAAAACTTTTTTGATCGCGAATTTTACGAACCCAACCAGAAAGTTGAACTTCTTTGTCGAGGTATTTTTCTGTTTCTCTAAAAAGTGATTTTACAAGAGTCGTTTGCATAAAGATGCCCTTTCAGCCAGACTCTCTATGATTATGTATTTTTATCTCTAAAATCAATGTTTTAACGCGTCGCCGAGTTAATTCATTCAACAAGATAAGCCAAGGAAACCCTATGAGCCCTAGTCGCGACTTAGAATGTCCCAGTCGGTGAGATTATACTTTCTAAGAATGCTTTCTAAGTGAGCATTTGCCCTGGACTCCGCAAACCAATACTCAAGTCCATCCCCCAGAACGCGCACCTGACTATTTCTCGGAAGCCCTACCAACACCAGAAAACTAAAACCTGTCAAAGAGGTCGGCAACAATTTTAATTGCTGTTCAGTTCCCTGAGCCGCCATTGAATACCGAAGCACATTATAATCTCCTAAGGCGACATCAGCGCGATGTTCTAACATCAGACGAATCATACGGTCAGCAACATCAGGCCCTGTAAGCTTATTAAGTTTTAATGTGCTAAAATCAGCTTCTGAACGATCGCTCGCCACACCAAAATCGGAATATACGCCCTTCAAAGTCGCCAAAGTCTGACGATCCAACAACTCGTGAGTATTCTTTGTGGAAATCAAAGCTCCAGTGTAATTCACTCCCAATTGGGGACCAATAACAGCAACGTCAGATAAATAACGAACAACATACTCCGGCACGATAATATAATCCAAACGACGAGATTCCAAATATTGCACCAGACGACTGTTCGGCACATTCTCCAAGCGCAACTCAACATTTAAATCTTTGGCAACTTCACCGAGAATATCAAATAAATACCCCGTCCATATTCCCGGAGATTTTTCACAGATGTAGGGACAAAGGGGAGCTGTCCCAATGCGCAAAATCTGTTTTTGATTCTTGTTTTTTTCAGGAGAAACAGCGCGAACTAGAGTCTTTTCTATTCCTTTGCGGAGTTTATAACTAGGCACCCCCAACCAGCCAGGATAGTCCTTCAGGGATTGCTTGGTAATAGGAAATGTTGGAACTCGAATTTTTTTATTTACCGCTTGCCCTCGCAACACCGAAAACAACGTGCGAGCGCTCTCTCGTCCCAATTCCGCACAAAACTGTGCAGAATCAATAACCGTCAATCGTTCCGCTTTGATATTTTCAACCGATTCAGGATCGCCATCAAAAGTGACGTGTTTAATTTCGTTTCTTTTCTGGGCCATTAATTCCTTCACGACTGCCAACCCTCCCCCGTCATTGACAGTCAACACAACATCCACGCTATTTTTTGCAGGAAACTCTTTCAGAAACTTTTTAACAGCTTCACGGCCTGACTCGGGATCAACAGCCTCATATCTGCCAACCACTTGAAACTTACGCCCATAACTACGAAGAGAATCAAAAAAACCATCCACGCGCTCTGTCGTCGAAGACACAGCGGGATACTCAAAAACAGCGATACGAAGGGGCTTTTCTTTCTTAAACAGTGATTGCAACTAATCCCCATTATCACATCCTCCGTGATAGTTGGCCCTGCGTAGAAAAGCTGTGAGATTTCCATTTACGATATACTGATCATAGGCGATTACTGGAGTTTTTTCGAGATTGGCCTCACGCAGGCCTTCAGCCAAGGCCGAGTTGTCAGTTGGCTGAATCACAATGGCATCGGGCTTCTTCGCCAGCGCCTGCTTCATTTGCTGAACTTGATTGATGATTCCTTTACGTCCCTCTCCAGCAACAAAGGGAATCAGCTCAATGCTATCCTTGCCTTTATTCTGAGTATTGAACTGCTTAACCTGTTCCTCGAAGCCCTTCCTCATAGCAACTTGGCCTTCGATCTTCATACTCCAATACAGAACCGCCACTTTCCAGGACTTCGCAAAAGCAGCGGATGAAGACAGCAATAGAATGAAACTAAGCAAAACTCTGAGGATAATCACTTTTAAAATATACCCCAGATTAAAGGGAGTTCCAACGAACCCCTCTAAGATTTCAAGGTGTTAATATAATTCGATTCGGTCGTTTTCTTTAAAGCCAGACCCTGAGTGAACAATGGCAATAGAACCATCTGTGCCAAAATAGCTGATAACTTCCAATGTCCCCTTAACACGCCCAGGAACACGACCGATATGTGTTCCACTCTCGGGATCATAAACATCATCGCCTTCTTCAAGAACCTTGAGTAGATCTCCCATTTGCAAACCGGAAACCTTCCCAACATTCAGATAAATGCGATCACCATTAATCGCAGCAATACGCCCCTCCCAAGATACTTTCTCAAGGGCGGCTAATACCTGCGGAGTAAAATCCAAAAATGCATCTTTAACAATCACTTCAATAAGGTCTGGATTGTTCTGCAGGAATTTGTCGGAATCCACACGCTCAGCAACACGCACACCTTGATCTTCCAGAGTGACGGTTTTAATCGTGTTAAACAGTTCTTTTCCAGTGCGAGCTGTGACGACGCGGACTTGTGCGACAACCTCAAACGAAGAGGTTAAATGGCGAACAATTCCCACATTGTCTGATTTTCTTTTTATACGAATATCGAGGATTTTGCCTTCCAACACAGCGTTAACCCCCAGAGCCAATGCTGCCTTTGAAACCTCTGCCATCTTATAACCACTGGCATCCGTCATTTTTGAAAGATCCAGATTGATCTCTTTGCTATCCAGGGCAATGACATCGCCAGAGCGATTCAGATCTGAAATAAAAGCACCTCGTGCGCGGTCGCGCAAACTTTGAGGGCGCTTATCAGACACATCTAAGAATGGCAAAATCATCAAACGTTTGCGTGGAGCCTGTTCTTCATTGCGAGAAACCTGGTTTTCATCACGAATCTGACGACTCATCCCTGGACTTGAGCGATCCATCGTCACACATCCTGAAACAAATACCAAAATCATCAATGATACAAAAAATCTCACGACAAACTCCTTATTGTGCGAGCTTTAAAACAATTTCTTCCCGGCCTTCAGAAACTTTGGAAAGCTTCTTGCCTCCCAAATCAAGCCCTTCCAGTTTCGTCGTCAATTCTGCAAATGGAGCTGCCGTATCGACTTCAAAACTAACTGAATCGGAGCTCACTAGACGCTCTCTGATATTTTTCACCTGGGTAATTTGTGAACGAATACGCTCTTTCAGATCTTCCATCGCTGGCAAATTATGTTTCCCTGTGATCGTCACACGGATAACCGAAGTCCCAATAGAACCACGCTGCCAAGCTTCGAAAACTTGCGAAGCCAAGTCATTGGCGACACTTTCAGAGACCTCGCGGATTTTCTTATCCACGGTCCCTTCAAATGTGCCTTCCACATCGTAACGACGAGAAACATCGGCAATTGCACGGGCATTACTGATTTGCATCGCAGTCATACGAATATCAATGCGGTACCCTCCACCTTTATCCACTTTGTCCATCACCACTTGGCCGTCAATCATCACGGGAGCATTAAAGTATTGCGCGAAAAACTGTGCATCTTCACCGGCAATCCGTTCGTTCTGATAAGAACTCGGGATGCTTGCACCCAAACCAGCCTCCACCGGCTTAATCACAAAAAAGTTATTTTTTTGAAAAGAGTTGCGCAGAGACTCTTCCAAGGTACGACTTTGTTTAATCAAAAATACCGGAGAACCTTTATCTTGGGTTTGCCACCAGCGATAGCTACGCCCCTCCACGCGATCCACAAAGCTAATCACGGGTAAAACAACGGGAATCGTATCATTTTGATTGAGCAATGAATTATCCAATAGCATCTGTTTCAGGTCTTTGATGGAAACCTTCATATTAACAGACATTTTGTATTCTTCACCTTCCATAACAACAGGAGACGGCTT
>JBLMWG010000180.1:0-2587 GCA_050257115.1 Bacillota bacterium | reverse complement strand
GACATCGTGATGGAGTTTGAACGGCACCTAAGGCATTCCCCTGTAGAGATACCGAACTATTTTGAGCCCAGCCCTTAGGGGCGTGGCTTTACTTTTTTAGATGAACTTAGAAGACCTGATGCTTCCTCTTTGATTTTCTTTAAAGTCTTCGGGTCAAACTGGGGGAGGGTTGGTTTCAGAGCCTGAAGTCGATCGACAAGAATTTGGGAAATTAAATAATTGCGCAGATCTTTATTATCCGCAGGGATGATAAACCAGGGACGGTCTTCGTGATGAGTTTCTTTTAAGATCAAGCTGTAGGCCTCTTGATACTTACTCCAAAGCTGGCGCTCCGTCAGGTCACTGAGTTGAAACTTCCAATGTTTTTTTGGATTTTCCAGTCGCTCTGAGATTCTTTTCGCCTGCTCTTTGGGGCTAATATGCAAAAAGAACTTAAGCAGAGTGACGCCTTCATTGACGAGCATCTTTTCAAAATGATTGATATCTGAAATTCTTCCTACGACCTGTTTTTTAGGGATTGTTTTGTGAACATAAGGAACCAGAACATCTTCGTAGTGACTGCGATTGAAGATGACGATTTCTCCTGCTTCGGGAGTTTTCTTATGCACTCTCCACAGGTAATCGTGGCGGAGTTCTTCCTCCGTGGGTTTTTTAAAAGAGACAACTCGCACACCTTGAGGATTGGTGGAGCTAAACACATGTTTGACGGTCCCATCTTTACCGGACGTATCGAGCCCTTGCAGAACAATGAGCACCTTGTGCTTTCCTTCTGCAAAGATGACCTCCTGCAAAGAGCTTAGGTCGCTGGAAAGTTCAGAGAAATGTTTCTCCAGTTCTTTGGAACTCAGTTTGACCACTTCAGAGCCGTTAGTAGAGATTTGTTTCAGGGATTTATTATGCGGATAAAATTTCTTTTCCATGGAGGCAGTCCTTTCATCCCATAAAATGGGCTCCTGATATGATGTCAGAGCCCGATGTTCTTTTAAAGAGACGCTGCGGCACTAATGTGCAATGTAGGAAGAAGGACCCTCTAATCTCGCCTCCAGTGAAATGTCTGCATCAAGCAGGCGCGAGATCGGACAGTTGTTTTTTGCATCTTCGGAGAGCGCCTTAAATTGGTTTGGATCAATCCCAGGGACTTGGGCATTTAGTTGCAGATGAGAGGCCGTCACGGTCCAATCATTGCCTTTTTTTTCCAGACTGACAGTTGCATTGACGGTGAGAGAATCAGGTATAAACCCCTTCGCGGTCAAAGCGCCAGAAAGAGCCATGGCAAAACAACTGGCATGGGCGGCGCCGATAAGTTCTTCGGGATTAGTGCCGGGAGTATCTCCAAAGCGCTTCGCAAAAGAATAGGGTGTATTCTTTAAGACGCCACTCTCGGTGGATATCTCTCCTTGTCCTTGTTGCATATTTCCGCGCCAAATAGCAGTGGCTTTTCTTTGCATAGGTCCTCCTTTTTTTGATCCCCTTAGAATACGCTTTAATGGAAGAAGAGGTCGCGAGAATTGCTTAAGAATGTTAAAGGTCAGTCAGTGGGATTTGAGGGCAAGGTGCCACAGGAGATATTAATATCTTTTCCTGATGCACGGGTTTTGGTATCTTGTCATATGGGCGATAGTTTTAAAAGAGTGGCAGTCATTGGAAACGCAGGCGGAGGTAAAACCGCAATGAGTCGAAATTTGGCTGAAGTTTATAACTTGCCACTGATTCATGTCGATTCCATTCAATTTATTTCAGGAATGAAAATAAGGCCCCACAAAGAATCCATCGAGATACTCCTTGGGTATGAAGAACAAGAAAAATGGATCATCGACGGCTATGGCCCCTTGGATATTATCGTCAAACGCTTTGGCAAAGCCGATAAAATTGTCTTTATCGACTTTCCACTGTGGCGACACTATTGGTGGTGCACAAAACGTCAGATCAAAAATCTTTGGTCGCCACGGCCTGAGCTTCCAGAAGGCTGTGATGAGCGCAGTTGGGAACACACGATAAAGCTCTATAAAACTTTATGGCGTGTTCATAAGCAGATGCGACCAGAGTTGATTCGCATTTTGAATCGAGAACATTTGCGCAATAAAGTTGTGACGGTGCGAACTTATGCCCAGTGGAAAGAACTTGCCAAAAAAGGTTTTTAAAGCGCGTCGTTAATTTTATGCTGTAAAAAAGAACAGAAGCTTTCAGTGTATCTGTAGAATTTGCCAGGCTGTTTGCTTGCTTATTATGCAGATCTATCAAAGACTTAAGAGTTTCTCGGGAAACCTGCTGAGCTTGTAAGCAACTCTGCAACGCACCTCGAAAAAGTTCGATATTTTTTTAAAATACTGCAAGATTTCGTATTGACTTTAAACCCCTCTTAGAACAAATTAGCACTTCCTCAAACGGACAGTGGTTCGCTAGCTCAGCTGGTAGAGCACTTCACTTTTAATGAAGGGGTCGATGGTTCGAATCCATCGCGAGCCACCATTTTTAGTTCGCTTGATTTTTCCTAGTACGTTCCCATCGTCTAGGGGCCTAGGACACCTCCCTTTCACGGAGGATACAGGGGTTCAAATCCCCTTGGGAACGCCAATTTTTGAAAATA
>JBLMWG010000179.1:0-6388 GCA_050257115.1 Bacillota bacterium | reverse complement strand
CTTCACTCCTTGCTGTTGCAACAATGTTGTCAGTTAAAACTCATTCGCCGAATAAAACCTGTTAGTGTGCAACGAGCTGCGCAGGCGATAAGTTCCAATCACCTTCTCTGAACCCTTATTTTTAATAACCAGATGGTCACAATCAAAGTCGTATTGATCAACATCCACGCCAGTCGCAGAAGTTTCCCCCAACATTTCCTTTTTGAAGACCTCATAGCGCAAAGCCAAGGCTTCTTTCAATTCAGGAATCGTCGTAACCGTTTTAAAGATGAACGGCCCTACTTCAGATTGAATTTCAACTTTCGGTTTAAATTTATGAATTTTATGAACTCTAAGCTGATAGAACGAATGAAGATTCAAAGCACCAATCACGATGATTCCTCCTGTGAATCATGGACAGTGTAACGAACCTTTCTTCCTGACATTGTCAGAAAACTTACAGGATCTTGTTGGAAATGCGTTTACAAAATTAAAGAAGCGGCTTTATTCAAACGATCGAAAAGAGACTCCCAACGTTCCCCTACCTGACTGGAATCACGATAAAATACGATACAATCAGCTCCCGTCAGAGCCGCTTCACGAAGCTGACCGTAAAACTCCCGCGTTGCCAATAAGGGATCTGCTGAAAGCTTTAAGATCTCCGCTTTCTGAATTCCCGAAGTCGGCTTAATAATTTTAATACTTTCAATTTCATCTGGAAGCTGTGAGATCTTCTGATTCACTTCTTGAAGCAAAGAATCTACTGGCCGATTTGGGTCCAGGGACACAATCAATGGAATTGGAGGCATATAGTGATGTTTCATATGCCCCGGGGATTCTCGCTTGTCGACCTGCTCGACAAACTCGTAAGTAAAGCCCTTGTCTTTAAGAACTCGCTCAAGATCTGACTTAAGAATATGGCCTCGACGCAAAATGGACAGCTCTACTTTATCCGGGCGATGGCGAACCAACAAAACTGTCGATTCAATACCGATTTGGCATTCGCCTCCATCCACGACAAAGACGTCTTCTTTTTTGAATTCAACACGCACATGGGATGCCGACGTCGGCGACGTCCGACCAAACTTATTAGCACTCGGCGCTGCTAAAGGAACGCCTACTTCCTGAATGAGCTCCAAAGCCAAAGGATGGTTGGGCATGCGAATCCCCACGGATTCCAAACCCGAAGTAATCATTCCGTTCACCGACGGATCTTTAGGCAAAATCAGGGTCAGTGGCCCGGGCCAAAACACTTCAGCCAACGCCTGGGACGCCGGCCCCCAATAAGCGGTTACTTTCTTTGCCATTTCGATCGAAGACACGTGCACAATCAACGGATCAAAAAAAGGGCGCTCTTTTGTAGTGAAAATCTTTTCAATTGCGGGAGGCATATCGATACGCGCGGCGAGGCCATAAACAGTTTCGGTGGGAAGTCCAATGACTCCCCCTTCTTCCAGAATATGTTTGGCCTTCGTTAAGGCCTCATTGACCGACATCATGAATCTATTTTTCCTCGCGCAAAACAATCAGAGCACTCTCTTTTACAATATCAGCACTCGCAAGAAAAGCGATCAATAAACTTAAACTCGTAATAATTAAGACTGATAGCAATGGCTGAATCACAGAAAATTGAAATCCGCCTTCAAATAGATAGAGATTCAAGCCGTAACTGACACCGACACTTAGGAAGGCGCCAAAAAAAGAACTCACAAACGCCAGGAAAGCAAATTCTGCGAGAATAAAGCCTGCGACTTCTCGATGACTGGCTCCTAGAATCTTCAACATGTTCATTTCCCACCGGCGCTGCTTAATTTGGCTGCGCACGATAGAAAACAACACAATGTATCCAGTGATCAACGCCAGATAAGCCATCAGTTCCAACGACCAGCTCATCTTTTCGGCTGTTTTTAGGACCTCGTTTACTACGCGAACAACATCGACCACAGAAACATTCGCGAACTTGCTGGCTAGTGCGTTTTGCAATTCACTGCGCTGGGTTTCCGATAACATCGGTATGGCTGCAATAAATGTCTTCGGTGCATCATTTAAGACTCCCGGTTGTACTAATATGAAAAAGTTCGGCTGAAAACTGGTCCATTTTACTTTACGCAAGTTTACAATTTGCCCTTGGACTTCCACACCTTGAACATCAAAAACCAAAATATCATTGAGCTTTAGTCCCATCCGTTCGGCAAAATGCTCTTCCACCGAAAGATCCGCATACTTTTGAGTATTTGGATCAAAAGCCGCCCCCATGGCGCGCCCTTTGATAATCTCTTCGCTAGACGACAACTGATCTCGATAAGACAAGTTCAGGCCACGATTGCGGAACCGGGCATCTCTTTCTTCTTCGCGAGTTTTGAATCCTTGAGGCTCGATCTTACGTTCGTAGTCTTGGCCGTTAACCTTTAAAAGCCGCGCACGCACCAACGGCGAAACGCCTAAGGGTTTTACTTGATGACTTGCCAGAACGTCCCGCACGCCCTGCAGTTGCTCATCTTGAATATCGAACATAAAGAGCGAAGGAACATCAGAGCCTTTTTCAATTGTAAACTGTGCCTGGAGCGTGTTTTTCAACTGAGGCAAAATATTCACTAACAAAGCACCTAATCCCAACGCAACAAACACTGCGAGGCTAGCGCCAGCTCGACGTGACAATCCCAAGAAGCTAAACTTTAAAAACCAACGATTCAATGCCTTTAGCACACCAGCAAACTTCAGGGTTACATAGCCCATCAATACCAAAATAGCGATGACGACAATCATCGCTCCGGCGAAAACCGATCCCGTTTTCCAAGAATGAGATTGATGAACTGACAACCCATAAAACAAAATCAATCCTGGCAAATAACTCCACAAGCGAACTCGCGATTCACCGATGGAAAACTTTTCTTCACTAAATAATCTGGCCGCTTTCAAATCATAAATCTTCATTAAAAAAGGCAAACTGATCACGAAACTACCAAAAACCGCCATCACCAGACAGAGCACCCAAGTCTCCCAGTTCACAGAGGGCTGCAAATCAAATGGCGTAAAGTTTCCTAAGAGCTTAGTCAAAAGAGGCAACACAATCTCACTTAAAAGTACGGTAGGAAATGTCGCCAATAAGCCCAATAGTGAAGCTTGGATCACATAGACACCCACAGCCTGCAAGCTCTGCAATCCCAACGATCGCAAAATTGCTATTTCCTTCATACGACTCGAAAGGAACATGCGATAAATGTAGGCCGCTCCCAATGCCGACATAAATAAGGCCACAATTGCAACGAGACCCAAGTAGTCTGACAAATAGCCCAGTTGACGTCCAGAATCCTCGCCTGCGGATTGTGGAGTATCTACGGAGATCTGCGCGTCCGTGAGCTTTTGATACATTTTATCTTTAAGCAGATTCGCATCTATACTTTGCGGGAGCTTGAACAGATTCGCCTGCGAAAAAGTACTGCCAAGCTGAAGCAGGCCCGACTCTGGCAATAAGGCGACATTCACATAGACCCGAGGAGCAATAGATGCCCCTCTGAAGGTCTGCGTTTCATCTTTATCTATGACATCGCCAACTTTCAAATTCAATTTTCCCAGCTGAATTTCATCACCGACCTGCAGACCGACTTGAGACTGCAACTCTGGATAAATCCACGCTTGTCGCTTGCTGATGATATCTTTTGATGATCCCGACTCAATGCGAGCTCCTGAATGAAGCAACAACGAACCATAAAACGGATAAGAACCATCAATGGCCTTCACCATAACCAAGCGAGAACCTTTCGCGGAATTCATCATCGCGAAAAATTCATAGATTCGTCCTTGTTTCGTTCCTGGCGGCAACACCTCGTTCATCAATTTAGTTTCAACATCGGTCAGTTCCCGACGAGCTGACACAGCTAAGTCCGCCGATAAAATGGACTTTGCATTTTTTTGCAACTCATTTAATACAGATACATTGAATGCTTGTAGCGAAACAAATCCCGTCAGACCCAAACTTAAATTAAAAATAAAGAACAATCCAAAACGCCAACTGCGCAGGAGTTCCCTCGTTGCCAATCGCAATAACATTTTATTGATCCTTTAAGATGCCGTCTTCAAGGCGCAATCGACGTTCACAACGTTGAGCAAGAACTTCACTGTGAGTAACCAAAATCGTGGTGATTTTCTGCTTACGAACCACATCAAAAAATACATCCATGACTTTATCACCTGTATGAGTATCCAAATTCCCGCTGGGCTCATCAGCTAACAAAATTTTCGGTTTTACCACTAGAGCCCGAGCGATCGCGACGCGCTGACATTCCCCACCACTCAGTTGACTCGGGAAATGATTCAACCGGTGGGCAAGGCCTAGTTCTTTTAGAACTTCTTCCGCGCGTTCTTTGGCGTTTTCAATTTTTAAAATTTCTAGAGCGAGCATCACATTTTCTAAAGCTGTCAGATGAGAGATCAAATGATACTGCTGAAAAACAATCGCAATATTTTGTGCACGAAACAGTGTCAATTCCTGCTCTGTCAGCGGAGTTAAATTGATCTTATCCACACAGATGTCACCACTGTCAGCTCGCTCAAGACCCGCCAAAATGGATAACAGTGTTGATTTACCAGAACCTGACTGCCCCACAATCGAAACGATTTGCCCAGGATCAATTTGAACATTCAAACCCTTGAGGACTTCAATTTCAGTTTCACCTTGGTGAAAACTTTTTCGGACGTTTGCTAAGGTTAAACTCATAACACCCCCTGAATGGCTTTATAGACATTCTCGGCAATTATTTTATGACCTTCTTCGTTGGGATGAATCCCATCGGCTAGATTGTATTTCGGATTTCCCGCCACCTTATCTAAAATAAATGGGATGAAAATGACTTTGTATTTCTTCGCCAAGTCCTCATACATCTTTTTGAATTTTTCTGTGTAGTCCTTGCCATAATTTGGCGGCATATAGAGGCCACCTAAGACGACACGAACTTTTTCTTTCTGTGCATACTCAATGGCTGCCGCAAGATTTTTCTCACTCTCCTCAACCTTGAGTCCGCGCAAACCATCGTTCGCCCCCAGAGCAAGCAGAACAACGTCCGGTTTGTTTTTAAAAACCCACTTCATTCTTCCCACACCAGATGCGGTGGTTGAACCACTGACTCCTGCGTTAATGACGGTCCATTCTTTTTTACCGGCCTCATGAAGTTTTTTTTCAAGCACCGCCGGGTAAGCAGCATCCTTAGCAACACCATAACCTTCAGATAAGGAATCACCGAGTACGATCAGTTTTTTTTGTGCAAATGAAAATGAAGAAAAAAGTGAAAGCGATAGAAGAATCGAAATAAAAAAAGGTCTCATAGTGTGAACTATGAGACCTTTTAAAGTTACCTAATACAAGGCAAGCTTCGTCAAAGACTAGCGGTTACCGTAACCACCACGTCCACCGCCGCCACCACCGCGGCCGCCACCGAAACCACCACGACGAGGGCCACCGCCTTCACGAGGAGCTTGAGGACGAGCTTCAGAAACGTTAATCGCGCGACCATTCAAATCAGCGCCGTTTCCTTTTTCGATTGCTGCATCAGCTGCAGAATCATCAGACATTTCTACGAAACCGAAACCTTTAGAACGGCCAGTTTCTCTGTCCATGATAACTTTTGCTGAATCAACCGCGCCGAATTGCGCGAAATGATGATGTAGAGCTTCATCGTCTACAGAGTAAGGCAAATTGCCAACATATAACTTCTTAGCCACAAAGACCTCCTGTGGTCGTTAAACCCGAGGAAGCCTTCGAACACAAAAAATCGAGAACACTCACACGGGAACCTTTAAACTAAATTAAGGCTAGCATAGCTTAAATACTGTGCAAGCCCAATTTTACGATCTCATATTATTAAATTGCAAGGGAACGGTATAGTTTCCTGATCGCACCAAAGCGATACACTCCTGCAATTCGTCAATACTCTTACCGCTCACTTTGACCTTATCATCAGCTACTTGGGGCTGTACCTTGAGCTTGGAATCTTTAATATTCTTGATGATTTCTTTAGCAACTTCGCGGTCAATCCCTTGTTGCAAAGTGACCTTTTGGCGAAGCATACGCCCCCCAGCGGGCTCTATCTTATCGAATTTAATAGCTTTTATATCAACACCGCGGCGATGCAGTTTGGTTTGCAAAATACTCCCCATCTGCTCGACTTTGTATTCATCTTCTGCAGACAGGGTGATTTCTTTTTTGTCTTTATCCCAAGCAATCTCAGCCTTACTGCCTTTAAAGTCGTAACGCCCCTCGACCTCTTTACGAGCCTGGTTAATCCCGTTATCTACTTCCTGGATATTCAATTCAGAAACAATATCAAACGAAGGCATAAAAAGTCCTCTAGCTAAAAATCCAAAGATTAATGATGGTGACCAGCGTCGCCATGGATACCATGCGGATGTCCAT
>JBLMWG010000178.1:0-2924 GCA_050257115.1 Bacillota bacterium | reverse complement strand
TTGTATAATTTAGAAACCATTTTCGGATATCAAAAAGAACATTCTCTCAAAATGAATCCGGCTTATCTTTGATAAATTGAAGAGCCCAAGAACCCCAAGGGCCCATACGACCTTGATTATCCATGAATTGTGTACAACCAGTTTGCATGTTTGCATCAATATCATGCCCGACCTCCAAGGCCGTTTCATGGTCAATCATTGAGTCGTCATAAATATTTCCAGCTTTACTACGCTCATTCCACATCACATCATCAATACCTCTGGCCTCATCCTTCAAATCCTGCCCCATTTTCCCCATGGCAGTCTTCTGCGCTGGCAGCGTATTCATTAAAGGACAGTATTGAAAAAAGATCTGCAGCATAGCTCCCATTTGGGCGTTTCGAGCTGCTGTTTGTTGTTCCAACGCAAGCTGTGCGGCGGCGGTATCTTGCTGATGCAAAATATTGTTCACATAGTTATCATAAATAATCTGCTGAGTTGCTAACGATGTCGGGCTGGGAGCTACCAATATCGTACCGGAAGTTGCAAAAGCAGTCTCATGACCAAAACTTATTACAAATCCTGCAACGAGAAGAAATCTTTTAAAAGTGGAACTCGAAGAATGTTTCATCCCAGAACTTATCGGGGACTCAGCGGCGGTGCTTAAACAAATTAAGCAATAGCTATGCTTAGTTAGACAAACAACCCAGCTCTTAAAACCAATTGGTTATAAGAGCTGGGTCAAGGTCCAGCTACTGGACGTAATGCACGTACATTTTTAAATAGAAACCTTCAGGGAATTGCATCAACGTCGGATGATCTGCAGCATGTCCCCCACGTAAAACACTGCGCACTTCGGAATAGTTGCGCAGTGATGCCTTACGAATAGCATCCCGGAATTCCTCTTCTTCCAACAATCCCGAGCAAGAACATGACGCCACAAAGCCATTCTTCTTCGCTAAACGGAATGCATGCGTATTCATTTTAATATAAGCAGCTTTCCCTGTTGGAATATCTTTCTTAGCCTTAATGAACGCAGGAGGGTCTGCAATAACGATGTCGTATTGCTGTGTTGGCAAGTTGCCCAATCCTTCCAAAACATCCATTTCATGAACCGTGACTTTCGCACCTTCACGCTCCGCATTTTCCTTCGCAAAAGCCAAAGCAGATTTGGAAACATCAACCAAAGAGATTTCAACCTCGAAACCCTCTGCTTTCAAAGCGCGAGTAATCTGTGTCGACCAGTGGCCTACATAACAGCACAAATCCAAAACTTTAATAGTTTTAGTCTTTTGTTGCTTTGCCCAGTTTTTAAAAAGATTCACCGCTAAATAAATATTATGCGTCTGATCTAAGAAAAATCCTGTTTTCTGTCCTTCCTTAAGATCGCAGCTCATTTTGATGACGCCATCATCCCCCGCCGCATTCAAAAGAATTTCCACATGGGATAAATCAATATCAGAAAGATCTTTAATCACTTTCGCTTCATTGACAGTCATCCCCTCAAGCTTACGAACGCCAACGTCGTTGCGTAAAACAACAGCCGTTTGACTCCAATCAAATTCTGAAAAACCTTGTGCCTTTGCTTTTTCAGTTAAACCTTTAAAGAATCCTTCGACATCGACTATGGCTTTGTCCATTCCGGCAGTCACAAGCTGAGCAACAAAGACTTGAGCTTTATGCCCTTTTTGTTCAACTACGTAGTAGTCCAAAACCAAACCAGGGATATAATCAGACTCACCGAAGGCCAAACGGAAGCTGCCGCGGAATCCAGCAGCCTTACGAACCATCCAAGAGTTTAAAATTTTCCCATGAAGAAAATCAAAACCCGTTGGCTCTTTATCCTGGCTATTAAAAGTCAGCGCACGAAATGCAATTAAGGAATGAGGATTACCATAGCCGCGAGCGAGGAACTGCCCCTTAGCATCTTGAATTTCCACCGGCGCCCCAGGCGCATGACCTTTAGGACTTACTTGTAATTCATTCGAAAAAACCCAAGGATGGCCACTGCGAATACGCTTATCAGCCCCTGTGCGAAGTTTCCAAACCGTCATCATAACTACTCACCTTCAACTGAAAAAACCACGAGCTCTGTCGTTTCATTTTTCTTAAAATTATTGTCAACCATCACAAGCAGGGTGCGACGACCATCAGGTAACGTAGGTCCCCATGATAAGCCTTCGAAGTTATCCACCATTTTTTGCCCACGCTCTTTGATTAGGTCGGTTTCAAAATCAATCAATTTCGTTTTATCTGCGACAATCACTTTTTGTCCAACCACTTTGTCCATCGCTAAAGTGTTCGTCGCTTTTGATAAGTCCGCCAAGTACAGACTCACGGCCGAAGACCATCCCTTCCCATTAATGCGAACTCCACGTTCCATCACCAATAGCTTGGTTTCAGACACCGCTAAAATCTCCGAAACACCGCGGAAGATTTCTTTGCCCTTTGCCGTGTCATGGAAAGCATCTATTTTGTATACAAACTCAGCGACGGGCGCATAGTACCCGTGCTGAGCACCCTTATCTTCAAACTTTAAAATACGAACGAGGTCTCCGTTTGCCTCTTCCCCGGAAACGATATCTTGAGTCAGACATGACTCCATTCCCGCGAAAACAATTTTGCCATCAGCAAACGTTGTTAGACCTTCCACGGAATGATTGTTCTGCACGCCTTTGGTTTGCTTCCCCAAAAGCTCCGGGAGATATTTTTCCGGCAGAACAAAATCATATTTCCAAGACCCTTCAGGGCTGGTTCTAAAGATACGCGGCATGGAACGGGGCTTGGCATCTGTATCAGCTTCTGAGGAAATCAACAAATCTCCGTCAGGCAACCTCGCAATCCCCTCAGGATCCAACATTGCTTTGCGCTGCCCTTCCATCGGCAAGTTTTTCAGGAACTTCACCGACTTTGGAGTCAGGCTGACAAGATTCTTTTCAAGCTTT
>JBLMWG010000177.1:0-3561 GCA_050257115.1 Bacillota bacterium | reverse complement strand
GGCTTCGTTAAGTGATGAAACTCCAGAAGGTCGTTCGATTGTGGTTCTTGCGAAACATAAGTTTTCTATGCGTGCTGGGACCCTTGAACCACATCTTGCTGAGTTTGTGCCATTCACAGCTCAAACGCGGATGAGTGGGGTTGATATTAGATCAGCGTCTGGCATACGTAAATTGCGCAAGGGAGCGGGAGATGCGATTCAAAAGTATATAGAGTCCCTGGGGGGTAGTTATCCTGCTGCGGTGGCAGATACCGTCGAGCGTGTGGCTCGGCAGGGCGGGACGCCACTCGTGGTCAGTGAAGACCAACATGTTTTAGGAGTGATCTATCTTAAGGATATTGTCAAAGGTGGAATTAAGGAGCGCTTTGCAGAGTTAAGAAGGATGGGGATT
Organism: Bacillota bacterium; assembly: GCA_050257115.1. Classification (GTDB taxonomy): domain Bacteria; phylum Bdellovibrionota; class Bdellovibrionia; order Bdellovibrionales; family Bdellovibrionaceae; genus Bdellovibrio. The sequence goes on along the minus strand of JBLMWG010000177.1, from coordinate 3,170 downwards.
CGCACTGTGATGGTCACTGGAGATAACCCACTGACAGCCGCTGCGATTGCTGCGGAAGCTGGAGTTGATGACTATATTGCACAGGCGACTCCTGAAACAAAATTGGCCCGTATTCGTGAAGAGCAAGGCAAAGGCCATTTAGTAGCGATGACCGGAGATGGGACAAATGATGCTCCAGCTTTAGCTCAGGCAGATGTTGGGGTTGCGATGAATACGGGAACCCAAGCCGCTCGGGAGGCAGGAAATATGGTCGACTTAGATTCAAATCCGACGAAGCTTATTGAAATTGTGGAGACTGGTAAGCAGCTTTTGATGACCCGTGGAGCTTTGACGACATTCAGTGTTGCCAATGATATGGCTAAGTATTTTGCGATTATTCCAGCCATGTTTGCCGGGCTTTATGCAACTCACACGGCACAAGGGCCACTTGCGAAACTTAATATCATGCATTTGCACTCCGCCCAGAGCGCTGTTTTGAGTGCCGTGATTTTTAACGCGTTAATTATTGTGTGTTTGATTCCTTTAGCCCTGAAAGGAGTTGAGTATAAGGCAATGGGCGCGAATGCAATTTTGAAAAGAAATTTGCTTAATTATGGTGTTGGTGGATTGGTTGCCCCTTTTGTTGGAATTAAGCTCATTGATGTGGTTATTGTCCTATTGGGAGTTGTGTCATGAAAGTGTGGCTTATTGGTCTCAGAATCTTTGCCGCTTTATCAGTCTTAACAGGAGTTATTTACCCGCTCATTGTCACGGGCATAGGTGAAATATTTATGGCAGAAAAAGCTAACGGAAGTTTAGTAAAAGTGGGGAACATCGTCATTGGTTCAGAATTGATTGCTCAGAAATTTGAAAAGGATGTTTATTTTTGGCCGCGTCCTTCGGCGACGGATTATAATGGTGTAAGTTCCGGTGGAAGTAACCAGTCTGTAACCAACCCCGCATTAGAAAAGTTTGTCATTAATCGGAAAGCTCAGGGGTTCTCAGGAGAGATGCTTTATAGCTCGGGAAGTGGCTTGGATCCTGAGATCAGTCCTTCTGCCGCAGAGGCACAGGTAGATCGAATCATATCCGCACGCGCTCTGTCAGCAGAACAAAGAGCCTTGGTTCTTTCGTTGATTCAGTATTACACTCAAGGGCGACAGTGGGGTTTTTTAGGAGAACCGCGGGTTAACGTACTAAAACTGAATAGGGCCTTGGATAAAAATCTATGAATGATGATTTTCGACCTCACCCAGATCGTATCCTCGAAGGAATAAAAAAAGAAGAAGATGCTCAATCAAAGGGGCATCTACGTGTCTTTTTTGGAATGTGCCCTGGTGTGGGGAAAACATTTGCGATGCTCAGAGCGGCTCAGGATCAAGTGCGTCAGGGTGTTGATCTTGTGGTGGGAGTTGTCGAGACTCATGGTCGTAAGGAAACTCAGGAGCTACTTTTAGGTTTAGAGCAGATTCCAAAAAAAATGGTGTCATATAAAGGCGCGCAAATCGCTGAAATGGATATTGATGCTATTCTGGCGCGTCGTCCACAAATTGTTCTGGTGGATGAGTTAGCTCATACTAATGTGGTGGGATCCCGTCATCCAAAGCGTTATCAAGACGTGATTGAGATTTTGGAAGCCGGCATAAACGTCTATACGACGGTTAATGTTCAGCACATAGAAAGTCGTGGAGATCTTGTTCAGCAAATCACCGGCGTCCGGGTTTTTGAGAGAGTTCCAGATTCGATTATCGATCAGGCTCAACAAATTGAGTTAGTGGATATCAGTGCGCAGAATTTACTTCAACGTCTTAAAGAAGGTAAAGTATACGACGGTGAGAGAGCTGCTCGAGCCGGAGAAAACTTTTTTAAGGAGACTCATTTATTAGCTCTTCGCGAGTTGGCTCTTCGTTATACGGCTGAGCGTGTAGATCACGGCGTGCAAGGTCAGATGGTTGTTCAGAGGGTTGTGGGACCATGGAATACGCAAGAACGTTTATTAGTGGCCGTCGGGCACAGTCCCTATTCAGCTCGTCTTATTCGAGCGACGCGTCGAATGGCCTATAATCTAGAAGCTCCTTGGATCGCACTTTACGTTGATAATGATGGGCAGTTAAGTCCGGATGATGAAAACCGAATTCATAAGAATTTGGCTTTAGCGCGAGAGTTAGGCGCGGAAGTCATATCTGTCAAAGATATTAATATTGCTGGCGCTCTTCATCGTATCTCACAGGAGCGTAATGTAACGCAGATTATTATGGGACGCCCAGAAAGACATTGGTGGCAAATTTTCGCGGGACGAGGATCTGTTCTTGATGAGTTGGTCCGTCGTGCCAGTTTGGTAGATATTCACGTCATTCGCCAAGAAGAACTAGTAAAACATAAGTCATGGAAATGGACCCCTCCGGGGCTTTATGCGCCCGGAGCTGCCTATTGGAATACATTTTGGTTTATCGCGGGAATCACTTTCGTCAGTCAGTTAGTTTCTCCTTATATTGGGTATCGTGCCGTTGGATTTATTTTTTTGATGAGCATTCTGCTTATGGGATTTGTCACGACTTTGGGGCCGATTCTGTTGGCTGCAACGTTGAGTGCTTTAATATGGAATTTTCTATTTATCCCGCCCCGATTTACATTTCATATTTCATCAGCAGAAGATGTGATGATGTGTTTTGTGTATTTCTTTGTAGCACTTATGGGAGGAGTTTTGACGGCCAAAGTTCGTCGTCGGGATCGTGATCTCTTGCAAAGAGATCGCTACAATCGCTTGCTTTATGAGCTTGTTAAGGAGATGTCGGCCTCAGTCTCGCCGATGGAGGCTTGCCTTTCGGCTTCTCAAAGTTTGGATACTTTGATGAAGGGGAAAATTAAGATTCTACTGACAAATTCCGATGGTGAGTTGGAGCGCAAAACATATAACGCAACAAAAATTGATGATAGAGATTTGGCGTTGGCGCTGTGGTCTTTTGAGAATAAAAAGAAAGCTGGCTGGAAAACAGACACCTTGACTGAGTCTCGTTGTTTGAGCTTGCCCTTAAAAGGAAAGAGCGGCGTCGTGGGAATTATGCTTTATTACCCTCGACAAAATGAAACCTTACGAATTGATCAAGAAAATTTGATGGAGACCGTAGCCACTCAGCTTGCCATGACTTTGGAACGTCTGCGATTGCAGGAACGTTTGCAGGGACTCAAGC
>JBLMWG010000176.1:0-3187 GCA_050257115.1 Bacillota bacterium | reverse complement strand
TTACCACAACAAGCTTTGCAAAAAGGACCCCAAATGCCCCATTATGACCCCATCATTGGACTTAATGATATAAAGATCAATAATTCATTAGAACAAGGCGCTGTAGAGCTCCAAGTTGATTGGGTAGAACCGGATAAATTTGGGTGGGTTAAAAAACAAAACCCCTAGTAATTTCTCACTAGGGGTTTCCAATTTTGAGTTTAAGTCTCTAAATTCAAGTGTCGATGGTTCGAACAGCTTGAAATTTGGAGCGGGAGACGGGGCTCAAACCCGCGACCTATGCCTTGGCAAGGCATCGCTCTATCAACTGAGCTACTCCCGCGCTCGAAGAGAAGCCAAAATTACAGTTGCCAGGTGGTATTGTCAACCGCTAAAAATAAAAAATATGAAATCAATCTTTCTGGGGCGCGTAAAAAAATGGGTGGTTTTAGCTCTCATAGGCTGCTTTGCTTATTTTGTGGGCTATATTTGGGGGCAAGGAAGTCATAAGGCTTCTTCTCCGGTTGTTGAGTCGTCCATTCAGAGCACAAAATAAATCTTTTAATACTACTCGTGACCTAAAAATTCGAAATCAATAGCTGGAGAATAGCAGCGAGGTCGCGCGGGCTCTATCAAACGAACATGTTGAGAGTTTTTTCGTAAGATATCCCAAACATCCTGATTCAGATTTTTAGACTGTGCCAGAATGTCGGGAGCAAGATCTGCGCTGACAAGAAACGGAGATCTTTTCTTGGCTTGGTTAAAGGTCGCTAACATTTTTCTGGGACTTCTTTTGTAATAGTTCGCCAAGGTTCGAATGTTTTCCGAAGAGACGGTCATCGCCCCCGCTGTGACGATGATAAACGCGTCCATCGCTCCGACATAATTTTTGAGCCCGGTTTGTAAAGAGGAAAGAGAGCCTTTTTTATAATCTGTGTTTAAAACGAACTCCACATTCAAATCATAGAGTTCACTATGAACCTTCTGTGCTTCATGCCCCAATACAACGATGGTGGGCCCTATTTTTGTATCTAAAATTTCTTGCGCCATTTTGCGGATGCTGGAGTAACTTTTTTTCGGAGACAGATATCTATTGAGGCCTCCCAGAAGATTTGCTGGATTGGCGGCAAGTAGGAACGTGGCAATGCGTTGATCGTTCATTTTTTTACCTCGATTGGCGAAATGCTATAGTGGAAAAAAAGGCCCCGTCAAATTTGAGGAGTTGTGGTTTGTCAAAGACCATAGGGAGTCAGTGCAGCACCTTGCTTCGTGGTACGATGTCATTTAACATTTTAAAAATTTATAAAGGATGATTCATGCGCATAAGGCAGATGGGATTTTCATCGCGATTAAAGGCTCATCGCAAGCTCCTCACTTTGGAAACTTTAAAATTTATTGTGGAGTTTCTGAAAGATCGCGACGCTCGTTTGGCCGCCTTTCGCTCAGGTGTTCCCGAGAATTATGCATCCAAACAGGGGCAGTGGTTGAAAAAGCATCCCATTGTGTTGGCGGCGCTGGAGAGTGAAATCGAGTCTCGTGAGATGTTAAAACTTGAAAAGGCCGTTGTAGAAATTGAACGGCAAATGGATATCTGCAAGGAGATTCTTAATCTTCAGGACTACTGATCCCAGGCTTGCTTTTGCTGAAAAACATCAATTACGATGGATCTAAATGAAGCGTAATTTTTTCGTTTATATCCCCTTGGTTGTTGGTCTCTTGTTTTGTGTGCATGGAAACGCACAGCTATTGGGGGCGGGGTTGGTTCCGCCTTCAAAGCAAAAAGTCTTGCTCTCCTATATGGGCTCGTTGCAGCCGGAAGCCAAGTTTGGCGATGAATCCACGAAGGCTGGATTGGAAAAGGGCATGGTGACGGCTTCCGTTCCTTTTGCGAAAACTGATCAAGATAGCTGGACCATTTCCACAATGGCGAACTGGATCGATATCAGTCCGGATCAGTCGCAACGACAAGATCTCTATCAATTTGAAATGGGGCTGACATACAGTCGTGTGATTGAGGATAATCGCTTTTGGGCTGTTAATGGAAGTGTTGGCTCAGCCAGCGACAAGCCCTTTAAAGATCCTTCGGTGGACACGTTGGGAGCAACCTATTTTTACGTGAATCCAACATCACCAGAAACGAGTTGGTTGTTTTTAGTAAACTACTCGAACAACCGGCCGATTTTGAACAATATTCCCCTTCCGGGATTTGCGTATACTTATATTCCTTCAAAAACATTCCGCGGAACATTTGGGGTTCCTTTTGCGATGATTTATTGGGAGTTTGTAGATCGTTGGAGTGTGAATTTATTTACGTTGATTCCGTGGGTGATAAAGACCTCGGTGGACTATTCGGTCAATGGCCCGATGAAGGCTTCCTTGGGATTGGATTTTTCTCAAGGGACTTATTATATTTATGGTCGTGAGAATAAAAACGAACGATTGTTTTATGATGAAAAGCGAATTTATTTAGGTTTCAAAAGTCCCCTGAATCGTCAGATGATGGCTGAAGTTGAAACGGGCTATTCCTTTGATCGGAAGTTCTTTTCTGCGGAAAACTACGAAGTTCGACCCAACAATGCTTTGCATTTGGGATCCAGTCCTTACCTAAAGATTGCACTGCAGGCGGGATTTTAAAACAGAGGGGATTCCTATCGTCGATAATCTGATCAACTTATAAAACCGAGCAGGAAGCTCGGTTTTCAGCTTTCCAAGGATGGAGGAGGAGCGCATAACTGTCTCAGCTGGATAGGCAAAGAAGCCACACTCTGAGGGGGAAGGCTAGGGTTGTTTTTGGCAATTATTTTAGCGGTCGCTAGAAAGAAGGCGAGAAACGCTTGTCGACGCGGCGGCGAAAAACACAGGTTTTTGTGTTTTTGCCGATGCGATCTTCAAATAGCTGCTCAATAAAAGCGCCATGAAGATGAAAAACCAATTACTTGGAGACAAGTGCAGAAGCATATACGTCCTAGGAGCTTTTACGGCTCTTTAAGTACCCTACATAGTATTCAATACCGCTGGTTATACTCAAAATGACGCTGACCCACAAGACTCCGTAGCCAATTTTGTCCAAATACGGGATCCAAGGGTCCATATTTCCAATAATTACAATGGGAATTGCCACCATTTGCATGGCGGTCTTCCATTTTCCGGCGGGCTTGGCGTCAATAATGATTTGATCTGCCGCAGCAACAGAACGAATGCCGCCGAT
>JBLMWG010000175.1:0-2880 GCA_050257115.1 Bacillota bacterium | reverse complement strand
TCAAAGATCTTGGTTCTTCGATTCCAGGTCATGGCGGTCTTTTGGATCGTGTAGACTCTTTGGCTTTAACTTCGATGGTCTTCTTTTACGCCATCAACTTGATGCACTAAAGGAAAGCTATGAACACGTCACAGACAATTCCCATCATTTTGAATCTGATCGCAGCAGTTTTTGGTGCTGTCGGACAGTATTTTTATAAATCCGGTGCCCTGAAAATGAAAGAGGTTCCCCTTTATCTGAACTGGAACATCTTTTTAGGAGTGATCAGTTTTTGTGTGGTGATGGTTCTATTTGTCATCGGCTACAAATTAGGAGGGCGAGTCTCTGTGGTGTTCCCCGTCTATGCGACAACATTTTTATGGGGCACCTTCTTAGAAATGGCCATAGAAAAACAAAACCTCCCCCTTCCACAATGGATTGGGATTGGTTTAGTTATAATCGGAATTTCAATAATTGCTGTTTTCTCTAGACAAGCCACTGGTGCTTAGAATCTGGTTATTTAGTTTTTCACTACTGAGTTTCATTCGCTAAATGAGGAGCCAAAGCCTGACGAAGCTCACTCACAATCATCGCATTCCCTGCGATGATTGAGTTCTTATAGGGATCGTATTTATTTCCCCGATAAGTCGTCACAATACCACCAGCCTCCTCGACCAAAAGAATTCCCGCAGCTGCATCCCAGGGCTGAATATTGCGTTCCCAATATCCATCGAACACACCACGCGCAACTTGCGCAAGGTCGTAAGCGGCCGCTCCAGGACGGCGCACACCTCTGCATTTCCGAACAACATCACTAAAGATCGTTAGTTGTTCGGAAATTATATGCTCATGTTCCGCAACAAATCCTGTTGCCAACAATGCCTTTTTTAATTCCGTATTTTTCGAAATAGATAAGCGCCGACCGTTAACATAAGCACCTTGTCCACGAATCGCGGTGTAAGTTTCTTGCAACATCGGCACATCAATCACTGCCAGTTGAATTTGCCCGTTAATTTCTAAACCTAAGCTAATGCAAAAAATCGGAAAGCGATGAATATAGTTAGTCGTTCCATCCAATGGATCTAGAATCCAACGCCCGCGCGCTCCTGCGGTTTCCCACTGGACCTTAGCCCCAGCGGCATAAGACTCCTCGCCTAAAAACTCAATATCGGGAAAATTTTTCTTCAGGTGTTCTGAGATGACGCGTTCCGATTCTTTATCGGCCTCTGACACAAGCCCAGCTTGGAATTTTTCTTCGATGTGTTCTAAGTTACCGAAATAATTGAGAAGCACTTCCCGCCCAAGGCTTACGGCCTTGATTGCTATACCTAAGACCTGCTGCCAATCCATTGATTTTACGCCTGTTTCCACGATTTCCCCTTATGCCAGGACTCCTGGGTCATTGACCAATTCCAGGACTTAAAGCTACCATGGTTGCAGGGCCAAAGGAAGGGCCCTAAACTTAAGCATTCAAGCGGGTTTAACTTTATGAGGATTCAAAAAATGGCTTCTAAATCGGATATGGTTGTGAAACTAATATTAGTTTTCTTTATCTCTTTGCTTTCTTTCTCTGTCGGAATCTTTGCTGGCAAGAAGTATAGTGACAACCAACACACTCTAGCTCAATTGGAACCCCAAAAAGGTGAAAAGACAGCTCGTGAAGTTGCTTCCGTAAACAACGGCGAAGAAAATTCTGAAAAAAAATCTGGCACCATGACTGATGAAGAGATCGCGAAGCTTGCTGAAGAGTTCGTCGCTGACGACAAAGCTCCAACAACTGCAGAAGGTCACGGCGAAAAAGCAACTGTTCATGGTGAAGTCGCTAATACAGAAAATAAGCACGAAGCTGCTCCCACGAAAGCAACAACTCATGAAGAGCCTTCTACCGTTGCCAAAGACCTTTCTGCCGGAAAAGCCCCAACAGCTCACAATGCAACTGAGACAAAAGCAGTTACCAAAGAAAACCGCATTCCGTCATCTTTGCCAGCAAACGTTGCTCAATACACAGTTGGGAAATTCACGGTTCAAGTCGCTTCATACAACGAAGAAGCTGAAGCTCAAAAGCTAGCTTCTGAACTAAAGGACAAAGGCTACAGCGCTTTCTATATCCCTGCGAACATCAAAGGTAAAACTTGGTTCCGTGTGAGTGTGGGCCAATTTGCAACGCCGAAGGAAGCAGCTTCTTACAGAACAGAACTTTTGAGCAAAGCAAAGGTCTCCTCAGCAATCGTTCAAAAAATCACTGAATAAGTCTTCCTGAAATCCGCTAAAGTTTCTTTTTAAAAAGTCGGAATGTAGAAAAGCCTGCGAATCATGCGCAGGCTTTTTTTTTAGAAACTGGCCCCTTAGTGTTTATCCAGCTGTGACAGTTATGCGTTCATCCTCCATCCTTGGAAAGCTGAAAACCGAGCTTCCTGCTCGGTTTTATAGGTTGATCGGATTCTCGGCTATAGGAATCCCATCTTTTTTTCAATTCCGCGCACGATGCGCGGAATTCAGCGTTCACAGGACGGACGCACTTTGTTCCTTACCTCTCACTGCCTTTTAGAAGCGAATTTGAATTTGCCCAGAATCTTGCGGGCACGCTCAAGACTTTTCCTATTAAAAGTACACTTCGAAACCAAACTCTGAGGGGACAGTTTTAATGCTTTTCATCATTGAGATTACGAGTACGAAGGGTTCCACAATTTAATTTGGCAAAACACCCTGCCCGCTTCTAGAGTTCCTCTTCTATTTTTTTTGAAGAGGTGCTTTTTCATGAGTGTTTCGATTCCTATTAGTCCCATCCCATGTTTGAACTTCGTCGATGGAAAGTTTAAAAAAGCCAGCGGCCCTACCCGTCATGTTTTCAGCCCATATACCAACGCCATCATTGGTGAATTTTCTGAATCCACTTCTGAA
>JBLMWG010000174.1:0-7282 GCA_050257115.1 Bacillota bacterium | reverse complement strand
GAACGATATGTATATTTCGGAGTGGGATCGTGGGGCTGGTGGTATCAGTCAGGCCCAATTTGCCGTGATCCTGAACAAGGTCAATAACATCTATGCTCCTATCGTGGCAAAATCAGGTCTGTCTCTTAAAGTTGTAAACTATTGGAGCGATGGGCGAGTCAATGCGTCGTCTTCTCGATCAGGGAGCACTCTTTATGTCTATATGTATGGCGGCTTGGCTCGTCATGATGCCATCAATTATGAGGCGATGGTTTTAGCCACTTGCCACGAGGTGGGACATCACCTGGGTGGTTATCCAAAAAAATCCTCTGCTGGATTAACATGGTCTACGGCAGAAGGCGGGGCTGATTACTTTGCATCCCTAAAGTGCATGAGAAAATATTTTGCAACTGAGGACAATGCCACGATTCTTGCTAAAAGGTCTTCGGAATTAGATCCATTTGCGGTCAGTCACTGCAATCAAACTTTTTCAACGAAGAAGGATCGCCTGATTTGCATCAGAAGCTCCTTGGGGGCGCAGTCGATGGCGGATTTCTTTGCTTCGACAGGGCCAGGGTTTCAATACAAGTTTGATACTCCGTCGACATTCAAACCATCTTCAATAATTATGGGTTATCCTAATGATCAGTGCCGCTTGGATACTTACTTTGCCGGAATGTTGTGCCCAGTCAGTGATACACAAAATTTAAGTAATTCTGATTTAAGAGTCGGTGCTTGCTATCGTGGACAGTATAAAATTGGATTCAGGCCGAGCTGTTGGTTTGCTAAATAGTTTAAGAAACTCGGAGTTTCATTTTTATAAACTCCGAGTTCTCAGCCGCTTTATTACTTCGGAAGCGTGCAGCCTTCTTTTTTAAGATCAATGTCGTTTGTAGTCGTTAAGCAAGTATAGATATTGTAAGTCTGTTGACCGTAGGAAGCCCCTCTGATCACTGTGACATTGCCATTTTCGTCAACCTCACAAGGGTTATTCATCGTGCATTTACGGCCACTTTCATTTCCAGTGTTGTTGATGCCAATCACTGTTTTTGTGCCAGCACGAGTAATTGGAGACCCTGAAGTACCGCCGATAGTTTTACAACCATTTGCGGTGTATCTGATGGAGTCCCTGAATGTCCAGTTGTCTTCTCTAAGTTCTGGAATATAGGTGTCGATATTACAGCTATATCCTCTTTTCCAATATCCAGAGATCACTTCAATATTTTCACCGATATTAGGTTTTTGAGAGTCCATCATCAGAGGTCTTGTTTGATATTTTTGATAGATCTGAGCGTAGGTTTCAGAAACTCTGTACAAGGCTACGTCTGTGTTGGTCATAGTTCCATAAACAAGTTCTTTAGCGTAGATCGTGCCAACTCGTGATGAATCTGGTGCTAAAACCGTGAAGCCTCTGTTGCTGTATGCTTTATAGATCACTTTACCAGGGGGAATAAGTCCCGATTCAACGCAGTGGCCATTTGTCATAACATAGGCCAAGCTATCGTCCGTCATGCCTTCGAATTTCACGATGCTTCCGGAGCAGTTCGACAAAGCGACGATACCTTCGAAGTCATAGTTAGCAGTGAAGTTTGCCGGTAGTTGAATGCCGTTAAAATTTTGCTGGGTCGGTAGACCAAATGCGAACGCTTGAGCGCTAAATAACATAGCGACTAAAAAAGATAGTTTCATAATATCCCCCCTCAGGATGGGAAAATTAGAGCATAGAGAAATTCGCGAAGCAACCGAGCTGAGTGCTGATATTTTGACCTTTTTCTTGAGAATACGGCTCTGCCGGTCCTGTGAGGGCCGGCAGCAGCTTACTTTTTTGCCACTGGCTGTTTTTCGCAGGGTGTAATCTGGTGAAAATTGCGGTCATGGGCTTGGAAATTCGAAATCAATTTGCTAACTTCCCAGCCTTCAGTGATTATTGTCACAAGTGGTTCCGTAGCTCAGCTGGATAGAGCATCTCCCTTCTAAGGAGAGGGTCGTACGTTCGAGTCGTACCGGAATCACCATTTAACTTTCCCCCAATTGTTCCCAATCCAAGTTCTGTACAAGAATGTTGGAATCGACGCTGCAAATCCAAGTATAAATGTCTGTAAAAATTCGAGAGCCGACATGGGACTCAAATGAAGGGTCTGATTAAATGTGTCCGTATTGCAAAGAATAAACGGCAGAACGGTCAATATTGCGGCAATAATTGCTACCTTAAGAGAACGAAAATTTGGCCATGCCTCGACGAGAGTAAAGCCTATGTTTCCCAATAGGACCGTCGACAGAGCCAAGCTCCGTGTGTGTGCAAAATCTGACTGCGAGTTCCCAAAAAACATTGGCATCAAACTTAAAACACTTAAAAGAGTACCTGATAACGCTGCGGTAGCCGCCGTCGAAGTTGGAATCAATGATTTGCCTAGATTTGGACTATGCAACTTCAAGTTTTCAAACGCGAATGCTGAAATTGGATGAACGATCAATTCCAATAATATGATATGAACTGGAAGCAATAGCTGCGACCAACCCACTATTGGTGGAATGAAAGCTAAAAGAACGACTGGAATGTGAAATGCGATGAGATAGGAAAAGCTTCGGCGTAGATTAGCAAATATATTTCGTCCTTCAAGTATAGCTTGTACAATTCCATTAAAATCGTTTTTCAAAAGAACCATTTTTGCGGTTGATCTGGCAACATCTGTGGCATTTTCCCCCATACTTACGCCGATGTCTGCGAGCTTCAAAGCCGGAGAGTCATTCACTCCATCGCCAGTCATGGCGACAACCTTATTATTATCTTTCAGAGCCTTGATCATTTCATATTTTTGTTGTGGCGTAACCCGTGCGAAAATAGTCCCATGCAAATAGGCTTGGACGCGACTCTCGGGAGACATCTCCAGTAATTGTGATCCGCTATAAATAGATTTATCAGTGTGAACAATTTTAAGTTCATCTGCGATAGCGTGAGCCGTTAATAAGTGATCTCCTGTGAGCATCTTAATTTGAACTCCAGCTTTTTGGCATTCATCAATGGCTTTTTTTGCTGACTGACGAATTGGATCGCTAAAAACAAGCAGGCCAACAAAATGCACACCTTTTTCGTCTTGAGCACGATCACCAGAAAAATAACCCTTTTTTGAGGCTAGCCCTAAGATCCTCTTACCTTCAGAAGCCAGTCGTCTCACGGTCCCTAAAATTTCTTCTTTTTCAGGGTCTTGCACGTCCGAATGCTCGATGACACCCTCAACGGCACCCTTCATCGCGAGAACTGATTCCCCTTGATCATTGGACCACACATGGGTCATGTGCTTACCTTGCGCTTCAAATGGATAGTCGTATTGCAACTTCCATGTTTGCTTGAGTTCGGTAAATCCTCCGATTTTTTCTACAATGGCTGTTTCCATAGCATCTACGGGTGTGGGCTCACAAGCGAGCAGCGCCGCTAGATTTCGTCCTTCCGTGCTCATTGATCCAAATGGAACGAGCTCAATTAAACTGAAGCGACCCTCAGTTAAGGTCCCAGTTTTGTCTGTGCAGATGACATCCACGTTGCCGAGCGATTCAACACTTGGAAGTGTTTTGACAAGCACCCCATGTTTTGAAAGTCGATACGCCCCCATGCTTAAGTATAAAGTAAAAACCAGTGGAAATTCTTCAGGAACAGCTGCCATTCCAAAAGTCAGAGCCGTAATTAAAGACTTTATCAGGTCGAAATTTCTAAAGTATTCGATACAAAAAAGGAGGATCACAAGACCAGCTGCGATGAAAACAACTTTTTTTACCAGTGAATGGACTTTTCTTTGTAGGGGAGACTCCTCGGCCTTGGTGTTTTCCAGAAGATGACTGATTTTTCCAAATTGAGTTTCTTTTCCTGTTGTCTTGATGACTCCAAGGCCACGGCCATTCAGGACACTGGTCCCAGCAAAAAAATTCGTATCGGCTTCTTTTTCAATCGGCAGAGATTCGCCCGTAAGAGCGGACTCATTGATCGATAAATTATGACACTCTAGAACTTGGCCATCCGCGGGAAGGGATTGCCCTTCCTCAAAAGCAATTACATCTCCAGGAACAATAAGCTGCACGGGAATGTCTTTTATAATCCCATCGCGCAGAACTTTTGCCGAGATATGTAGATTAGACTTTAAGGCCTTCAAAGCTTTTTCAGATTTGAGATCAAGAAAAACATCGACGGCGGTCACTGGTATGTAAGCAATCAAAATGATGACAGCATCCGTTGTATCGCCGGTCAGAAAATAAAGCATTGAAAGTCCAAGCATCATTAAACCCATAGGGTCAGAGAGGATTTTCAAAAGTTGCTTAAGCGGCGTCAGTCCAGAGCTAGAGACAAGTTCATTTCGCCCATAGATCTTCAAGAGCTCTTCTGCTTTTTCTGATGTGAGACCTTTTGCGCTTTGAATATTTGAAGTTGAATTCATAATCTCAATTAAATACTGAGATTGTCAGGCTGACAATGGATCGGAAGTAATTGTTTGACGATTTTTCTGCCATTACCTTGCCTTCGGCTTCGCTGGGCTCCTAAGGCGTCGGATCGTTTTCGTTATTGCTTTGGGCTATGAAATCAAACATTTCTTTGCGTCCCTTGTAATCGCACTTTCCTGACATACAGATGCGAATGGCGCACTTGCCCCGCATGATTTCAGGAGCAGATAAATTATCTTTGGCGACGCAGACTTTTTTAAAGCCATCTTCTATTTTAATATTGGCAACTGATCTTGAGACGGGCGCTTTTTTCTTAACTGGATTGGCAGGTCGCAAGCTTACAGAAACTGAAGGAAGTTCTGCTGCCACTTCTCGTTTTTTTTGAGGAGTTGGTGTGGGCTGAGCCTCGGCCACCTTTTTCTTTTCAGGAAGAGGCTTCAACGGTACGGAGGGATCCACGTCTATTTCCTCTTCGACGGCGGCCTTTGCGGTTTTGATCTTTGGTTTTCTTTCTTTAGTCGAGCGACCTTTGGATGCTCGGTCTGTTTCGCCATCTGTAAACATTTTCGAGGTCACAAGCTCTGCATACTGAGCCAGCACGCGAATTTCGCCCTTTATTTGGCAATCAGTATTGGATCCTTCAGAACAGATTTTTTCGACACATTTGCCGCGTAATGTGGGACGGGCTTCACGATTTTCTGAACCGATGCAACGGGTGACGATGCTTTTGGAATCCTCTATTCGTTGAGCTTTGCACATTTTGGATTGATCTTCCCCATCGCTAAAACAGCTGGGTACGATTTCTGGAGGATTTATAGTCGTCAGATGCGAACAACCTGACAGGGTCAAAAAAAAGATAATGAGAGTAAGATATTTCAGACAACGCTCCTGGTAGGGTCCCTCAGTTTATTTAATCAATAAATTATTTAGAGGTAAAGTCAGAGATAGACCCTGTATTAAAATAGAACGGTTCAAATCTAAAGTCGTAAATAATAAAGTATAAATACTAACTTAAGTGATATGTCGCTTTTGAAGACTGGCGCAGAGAGCAACCCCGCCCAAAATCGCGTACCACAGTGATAAAATCCACAGAGATAAGATGGGAATTGCCGCGAAAGAACCGTAGATTCTGTTGTAGTTGAAGACTTCAACCGTCATATAAGCAAACCCCTTGTGAACTCCATACATGGCGGTGGCTCCAACTAAGGAACTTACAGAGGCGGACTTCCAGTGAACAGGTAGATCGGGAACCAATTTGTAAATCATAAATAAGCTCGCCACTAACACCAGGGAGTTTGAAAACCCCGTTGGCATTAGACGGCGAACCATCTGGAATTGTTCCAAGGAATTAAAGCCCACATAGATGGCTAAAAAGACGGGAATCAACAAAATCAAAACCCACTGGTAGATGAGTCTTTTATAAAAGGGACGGGTGTTTTTTTGGTTCCAGACACGATTGATGCCGACTTCCATATCATGCAACAAGCGCAGGGAGGTAATGAAAAGAAAGATTGCTCCTGTCGTTCCGACTTTACCGGCGTTGATATTTTTAATGAAAATACGGATGAACTTTGAAACGTCACTGCCTGCGGCTTCACGCAGATACATCAAAAGAAAGCTTTCCACCTTAGGGTAAAGTGCTTCAAAGCCGCCGATGGATTGAAAGGTCGCTAACACGACGGCAAGGAAGGGGACCAGTCCCAAGATTGTCGAAAAAGAAAGACTGGCGGCCACCAAGGCAAGTTCTCCATCTCGCATTTGTTGAGAAGTGTCCTTCAGGACGCCCCAAAAATCTTGCATGCCGGACTTAAATTTTGAAATCATGAAGCTGCTTCCTTTCTTTAACCATAGCGTCTTCTTTTCAAAAGTGCATACAAAAAAAGCCCCGGTTGTCCGGGGCTTCAATAATTGATTTAGAATTTACTGGGCCTTTGTTACTTGCTTGCGACTGAACGACCTTTTTTACCCAATTTCTTTTTCTCGGCCTTACAGTAAGCAATGTCGGTTTTTTTGGCTTTCTTAGCTAGCTTCACGATTTTTTTGCAATCGACTTTGTCTTTTTTAGTGAGGGCTTTTTTCTGTTTGTCTTTTTTGGAAGACATCACCAATTTCTTCTTGGGATCTTTACCTTTTTTGGCTACGGCGGATTTCTTCACGGACTTAGTCACGGCTTTCTTCACCGAAGTTTTCCTAGGAAGAGCAGTGCTCTTGGGCTCTTGCCACACTTTTGGTTCTTCTAGGTTAAAAGTTGCAGGTTCCGTTTCATGAACCCATTCCCGACTGCTGGAGGACTCGGTGCTTGTTATTGTTTGGGGTGCGGGGTCGATTTCATTAGAAGCGATATTCATCGTTTCGTCCTGAATTTGCGGTGCTTCTGTGAGGGGTTCTTTATCAGCTAATCCTATCTCTTGTAGGGAAGCGCAGGAAACCATCACAGAGCTCAGAGCTAAAAGAGTCACAAATGCTATTCTCATCGAAACCTCCACATTCATGTGTGTCGATTCTTAGTATAGCAATTTTTTATTGATTGTCTTGAGGTTGACTTGTTTTCTCAAATTAAATCAATCAATTAGATTGCAGAAGTTCGACAGCTGTCCAAATCTTTGACAAGAAAATGAGCTAGCTACCGAACCGTAGTTTGGGGTTAGAGCCAGAAACGTTTTTGCACGGCAAAGTCGTGACCATTTCGTTCGATGATCGCGGCATCGCAATAGGGATCGTGTTCAAAGAACAGATACCAAGAGTGATCCGCCGCTTCTCCCAAGTACTTTTGTTTCTCTTCCATGAGTACAAGTGGTTGCAAGTCATACCCCATGAGCCACGGAATTTTGACGTGCGTACTTGTCGGAACCATGTCTGCGCAATACATCAG
>JBLMWG010000173.1:0-5414 GCA_050257115.1 Bacillota bacterium | reverse complement strand
AGGACACTTCTTGGTTTACGCACTTCTTTAGTAATCACTTAATCGGTCTTCCGAAAGGTTGTTAGAATGAAATTGCAGGGTGCTATTAATTTTCGTGATATGGGTGGTTGTCATTCTGTTGAGGGACACTTGCTCAAGAAGAATCTTTTCTTTCGTTCAGGAGCCCTGTCGCAGTTAACCCAAGAAGATTTAAAAGAAATACAGAACCTGTCGATCAGTTACGTCATTGATTATCGTGATGAAGCAGAGTCTGCTGCGGATAAAGATCTTTTGTGGAATGGCGCAAACTATGAAAATTGCCCTGCGAACCCGGTGTCTCATCGTATGAGTGCGACATTGAAATCATTTTTCTCCACGGTACATTTAGAGTCTGTCCCTGAAGATTACATGGAAAAGCTTTATCGTCAGTTGCCGTTTGATAATGCGGCTTATCGTCGGATGTTTGCGGTGATAGATCAGATGACTGATAAAGGGATGTTGCAGCACTGTGCTGTTGGGAAAGATCGCACAGGCGTTGGTTGCGCTTTGATGTTGTTGTCGTTTGGGGTTCCAGAAGAGCAAGTAATTGCTGACTATCTGAAGACCGAAACGGGGCTGCATGATTTCCGTCAATCTTTGATGAATAAGTTCCAGAGTATTTTGTCGACGAAGGCAATGGATCGCTTTCAATATATGATGGGTGCGCAATTGAACTTTATGGAAGCGGCACTTGCAGAGATGAAAAAGGCCGAAGGATCTATCGAAAATTTTCTAGCCAAACAATACGGCGTGACCGCGGCGAAGAAGGCTCTGTGGCAGAAAAAGTTTTTTGAGTCTTAAAGCTGTTTTACAGCGGTAAGTACTTTCCGAAAACTAAAAACCCACAACTTCGTTCAAAGTTGTGGGTCAAAGTCATCTTAGTGGCGGGTCATATTTGGAGCTGTTTCAGTGGCCATCTCGTTCAGGCAATCTACAAAGAATTTGCAAATGATGAACAAGTGAATTTGTTCGTCCGCTTCAAGAGCTGGTTCCAAATCTTCGGACATGAAAAGTTCTTCAATGATGTAGTTCAAAATTTCAGGCTGACCACTTGCTGCGGCTTTGTCCTGAATTTCATTCATCATGTCGTCATTCATCTTAATGTATTTTTCCAGTTCAGGTTCTGCTTTTTCAAAACGAGCGACAACTTCGTCTTCGGTCATCGCGCGAAGATTCGCATATTTCTTTTCGAAAGCGCGATTTAGAATCAATGCCATCATGAAGGCCAGATCTTGAGCATTTTCGCTCATGTCTTCAATGAACTCCATAAAAAAGCCCGCAAGATCAGGTTGAACGTCGAAAAGATGCTCGGAAGCTTTTTCTAGATCGCTCTCCTCAGCAATTCCGCAGATTGTGTCGATGGAGTCTTGGACTAATTCGAAAGGGATTTTTTCCATGATATTCCTTGTAAATTATTGTTAAATACGGCCTGAGGATACAGGGGAGTGCCGAGTGAAGCAATTTATTAAGATTGTAGGATTCTGTTTTATTTCATCTTTTTGGGGGGCTTCTGGTTATGCGCAGGTTCAGGTTGAGGATCTTTATACTCACAAAGTGCAGCCGATCTTCGACAACCGCTGCGTTGCTTGCCACAGTTGCTTCAATGCTCCCTGTCAGCTAAATTTGCAGAATTTTGATGGATTCGCCCGTGGAGCAAACAAACTCAATGTTTATGACGGCACGCGCACAAAGAGTGTTGAGCCCTCACGGATATGGGTGGATGCTTCCACAACGGAACAATGGCGTTTGAAGCAGTTCTTTACGGTGCACACCTCCCAAGATCCTCAACAGAATATCTTTTTCCAGATGATTAAGCTACGCGAACAAAATCCCCAGCTTTCTGTTAAAAAACAAGTTCACGAAAGCCAAGTTTGCGCTGCCAATATGACGGAGTTTCAAGCCCTGGCAAAGTCCTCTCCAGAGTTAGGGATGCCCTATGGTTTTCCAGCCTTGGCGGAGTCTGATCTTAAGACCTTAGAAGCCTGGGTGAAAAGTGGAGCGCCAGGTCCAAGTAAGAAAATGCTGAAGGAGCAGGCGCAAATTGAGCCGGCGATTCAAAATCAGATCAAAGAGTGGGAAACTTTCTTTAACGAAAATGATTTCAAGCACCGTCTTGTCAGTCGATATTTGTACGAGCATTTATTTTTAGCTCATATTTATTTCCCTGAAAATAATCGTGAATTTTTCCGTTTGGTTCGCTCTAAGAATAAATGCTCGGATGTCGAAGAAATCGCGACTCGTAGGCCTAATGATGATCCTGGTGTCGCAAAATTTTGGTATTGCCTTAAAAAATTCCCTGGCACAGTGGTGATGAAAACTCACCTTCCCTATCAGTGGAATCCGGCAAAATTAAAGCGCTACCGAGAACTGTTCTTTGCAAAGCCGTGGGATTTCAAGGCGATGCCGACCTATGATCCTCTGGTGGCGGAAAATCCATTCTTAGTCTTTGAGCCGATTCCGGTAAAAGCCCGTTATCAGTTTCTCCTAGACGATGCTCAGTACCACGTGGCGACTTTTATTAAAGGTCCTGTCTGTAACGGCAGCATGGCTGTGAATTCGATTCAAGAGCAGTTCTATACTTTTTTCCTGAACCCGGAATCTGACAATATGGTTCTGTCGTCGAGCTATGAGGATAAAGCGGCGAAACTTTTGATGCTCCCTGGAGTGTGGGGTAGCGATGTGGAGTTGCTTGAAGCTCCGATCTTTTTAAAACGTCTGACAGACTACCGCGAAGGATATCGTAAGCTTCGTGAGGAAGAATTAAAAAAGAATCGCCCTCAAGGATATAGCCTGCAGGATCTATGGGATGGGGACGGCAACAATACCAATGCGGTGTTAACTATTTTCCGTCATGATCAAAATGCGGTGGTGGTGCGTGGAGCCGTTGGGGATCTTCCCAAAACTGCGTTCGTAATGGATTATCCTTTGTTTGAACGTCTGGTTTACAATCTAGTGGTGAACTTTGATGTATTTGGAAATGTCAGTCATCAGTTGTTGACTCGAATTTATATGGACATGATTCGCATGGAGGCCGAGGAGCTGTTCCTGCGCTTCTTGCCTCCAGAACAACGCCTTTCCTATCGCCGCGATTGGTATCAAGGTTTATTAACCAGCGCAAAAATGGCTTATATATTTCCGACGGTGGGTGTCGGGGAGCCAACGTCTGTTCGTTTTGCTGGACAGGCCGGAACGAAAGAGCAACTGATACAAAAGATTTTATTTTATCGAATGAACGCCCAAGTGCGCGGACCTGAAGATGTGATCAATTGGAAAGCTCTTGAGGTTCCAGAGAGTGCCGGGGGATTGCCGGGGGTTCGTGGGGTTGAAGCCGAGTTGCGCAAGATGGCCTCTGTTCCCGCAAAGAAAAAAGCCTTTTCGCAGTTTTTCCCAGATGTGGCGTATTTGATCGTGCGTGGTGAAAAAAACAGAGTCTTTACGGTGATCCATAATAGAGAGCATGAAAACATCTCTTGGATCATAGGAGAGTCCTTCCGAATGTCGCCAAGTGAAGACACTTTGACAATTAAAGAAGGATTCTGGGGCTCTTATCCGAATATGATCTTTGATGTGAAGGAATCAGAGCTGGCGAAATTCTCAAGTAGAGCGCGAGCAATCAAGGATGGCAAAGACTATGACGCCTTGGTTAAATCCTACGGCGTGCAGCGCTCGCAAAGTCGCTTCTGGAGTGTCTTTGATGAACTGCAAAAATTGTATAGTGAAAAAGACGCAGTGAGTGCGGGAGTTATTGATTTGACTCGTTACAGTCTTTGATGCTGACTTGGTTCACGCCGGACGGAGGTTGTGATGAAAGTCTTTACAGTCAGATTGTTTTTCTTTGTAAGTTTGATGGCTATTGGCTTTTCTGGAGCCAAAGCCTTCGCAGCTCCGACGGATTATTTGAATCCAGATTATTACCTTGGCAAGAGCATCGCTGAAGTTTTGATGCTTGCGGGAACGATGGGTTATGGCGAGTACAAAGTTGTCGCAGATCCTCAGTTAAGTCAGAGATTGAGTGCCGCTCAAAGACTTGTGATGAGCAATCCTTTTTATAACTATCGGTTTAAAGACATCCAGGTGGTTGTTATTCAAGGGGCAAAGGGGGAGCCCAATGCGTTCAGCTTGGGACCTGTTATCTTTGTCACTCAAAGTTTGGGTATGGCGCTTAATGATCGTCAATTAACGGCGGTTTTAACTCACGAAATGGCTCACAGTCATGAGGGACATTTTGCGCAAAGAATACCCATGCCATTGGGAGCGATCGTTTATCAGGCAACACAGCTGTTGATCTCTGGAAGAACATCGTCTCCTGCCTCGCTCAAGAATTTCACAGATATGGTTCGCGAAAACATTGAGACAGTTCACCTGGCGACCGAAATTCAGGCGGATTGTTTGGCGGCCAATCAGTTGAATTATTTGCATCAACGCGGATTTGCAAATACCGCGAGTGATTTAGTCGATGCCACCAATGCTCTTTACGGAGAGGACGTGACGGAACTAAAAGACGACTATGGTGATCCAGGAATCATTCGTGCCAAGATTATCAAGTCCAATCAGTACGCTATTTTCGGTTGCAATATTTTTTAAGAACATCCGTGAATCTCAGTGGCCGTGAATCCCAAATCGCGGCTCCACTGAATTGTATAAACCACGCAGTTGGGAATCGGAATCGCTTCCTTCAAGTCCGGGCGTAAGGAATGCAAAAACCTGCGCATCATCAAACCGTGGGTGCAAACCCCAATGCGCTCTTCTTTGGAATTTAAACACAATTGAGTCAGGCCTTTTTGAAAGCGTTCAATCGCCGACAGGGCACTCTCGCCATTTTGATAGGTGAAAGAAAAGTTTTTGCTTTCATGGGAGGTCCATTTTAGCCATTGGTCTTCGCCGTAACGAGCGATGATTTCATCTTGAGTCAGGCCTTCGATATCTCCCAAGAACACTTCTCTAAAGTCGGAGTTCAGAATGTGTTGTGCCTGTAAATAGGTGTTGGCGATTTCAGCGGTCTGCTTGGCGCGAGTCAGATCACTGCTGACCATCAGTTCCACAGGATTGTTTTTAAAAAACTCCTGAAGAGTTGCCGCTTGTCTGCAGCCTTCCTCATTAAGGGGAATGTCGGTGTGTCCCTGCATGCGGCGTGCAAGGTTCCAGTCCGTTTGTCCATGGCGAAAAAGATAAATGGTTTTTGACATAATGACGCCATTGAATCACTTGCCAGAGCGAAATTAAAAGGAAAAAATTATCTCATGAGCAAGATTATCAAAGCCTTTCGTCAGTCTTTTGAGTCCATGCTGAAGTTGCGGATGTTATTGTTAGTTCTTTTGCCGCCTATCTTTGCCGTTTTCGGTGTCTTTCTGGTGTTTTTTATCTTTTGGATTAGTTGGTTGCTGGGATTGGAAGGA
>JBLMWG010000172.1:0-18309 GCA_050257115.1 Bacillota bacterium | reverse complement strand
TTCTGTGTATTCTGTTTCTGATAGTCGCGTGATTTGATGGATTCGAGATGCGGCCCCATAGACACCAAAGCTTTGTTCCTGAGCGATCCGGAAAAGATTTTGATCTTTACGGACTAAACCTGCATTGCGCGCTTTAAGAGGGTCGATTACCAAGGGATTTCCAGGATGGGATGTCCAGGAATCGCTGAGAGGAGAATCTGCGTAGAAGGCGCATAGCTCTGTACAGTGATCCTTCTTTTGTAAAGGATCTATGTTGGTGAGCATCCACCATTTTTCGTCTTTTTTAAAGATCATGCTATCGACAGCGGCAATATTCTTCATGAGAGTCTTCTCATATGTCCATTTGAGTGGAAATTCCATGCATTTATAAATACGAATTTCGTTGGCCCCTGAAGTTTCCGGGCACATATAAAGCTCATTTTCGTATTCAAATAAGTAAGGAAATGACAGATGAAACGGCTCCTTTAAAACGGCTCCTAAAGGGAGGGCCTTTTCATTTGTAAGTTCAAATACTGAAATGTGTCCAAGAGCTGTTTTGAAATCAAACTCTTCGACGAAGCAATAGTGGTGTCCATTTTTTGTAATTACAAAGGGATCGGCAAAAAACTGAGTCGTGCTTATTTCAAATGGAATTCCTTGGTTCAGTATGTGAGGGTTCCAATTGTTATGATGAAATGCGACGTTCCATTGTTGTTCTGCGCCTTTTCGAAATTCGACTTTTTCTTGAATATTACGGATGATTCTTTTTGCTATATAGAGAGCAAGGGCGCTGATGCCAGGTTTTCTAGGTTCTGTGGGGCCATACCCTTTTAGATGTTTCCAGGTGTGTTGTTCACCACGGGCGATCTTATCAAGAAAAGTACGCAGATAATACAGAGCCTTGTGGGTGATATAGGCCTGATTTAATAAGAAGCTAGATTGAGTCAACAAAGACCCCTCAACAACGGATTCCAATGACTGATCTTTTTTTTGGTGGAGGATGCTAAATGAAGTGGTAGCCTGACGATCGTAAACTTCCCAGAACCCAGAAAAGTTCATGGTTCCTTCAGAGGGAATGCCTGCATTGAGGAGCAGAGCCCCGTTCTTGGTTGTTTCAAGAATTTGCGGTTCAAAAGGGGATCCATCCAGAGACAAGAGGTAATCGAAATCAAAGCCTTTTAGCTCTTCCAGTGATGAGATCGTTTGGGCTGCCACTGTGCTTTGATTAAAATGACCACGATAAGGTGTCCAGTTCAGGTAACGACCATCCAGAATTGTTAAAATTTTCTTCCATTGGCGAGAAATAAAACTACGCTTATTGGATTGTAACGGGCGATTCCAGGACAAGCACTGAATGCTACATGACGACGGGGCTTCCTTAAGAAACTCACTGAGGTATTTTGATGTCTTCTGCGAAGGCAGCAAGATACCAATTTTTAATCCTGGAACCATTTGAGTCACAAACTACATCCTAATTGAAGTCATAGCAAAGTATGATGTCTCAGTATCTTTATAGAGCTGGTATGATTGAACGGGAATCTTGCTCGCTTGCCCCAATCCGAAAGACACATCCATATTGTTGCTCACCTCAACATTCACAGCGGTCTCAATCATTTGATATTGAGAATGTTGGTCTTGATATGCGGTACTAGAATTAAAAAATTCGTCTTTTAATCCAAGCCCTTGGGAAATGTTGATTTTGTCTCCGAAGTATTTAGAAACCCGCAGCCACTGCTCAATGCTAGAATTTTGCGTGGGCTTTTTGGTACTACGGCCATTGTCTTCATAGATAAAAGAAGTTTGCTTCTGGGCCAGAGCAATCACTTTAGGATAATAGCCAAAGGCAAAGCCGTTTGAGAAATCCTTTGAGACTTCTAGTTCGGCTCCTAGGCCTCCGTATGTTCCAGCCTGTTGCCACTCTGGGTCGGTGGGTACATAGAGCTTGTAAACGACCTTTGTTCTTATTGAATAGGGCAAGGCAACAGGAGTTTTATCAATCAAGGCAAAGTGAGAATCAGCCATTTTTGTACGGGCGGGCATGTCGTATCCGTATCTTGTTCCGGCACTATCATATGTGAAGGTGGGGCGTGCGCTGACCGTAAATCGAGGATTGATCTTGTAGTTTATAGCGATGAGGTTATAGGCATAAAAGCTAGCGTTTCCAATATTGACGTCCTGGGCTTCCGTGGAAAAGTATCCGAAGTAGCTGATTGCAGTGTTGGAAAGGCTGGTTTCTAATGGGGTGGCCATTGAAGGGGCATCCGCTGCGAATGTCATGTATGGCAAAAATAGCGAAATTAAGAGTATTGTTTTTCTCACGGAGTGCTCCCCATCTCTGATAAGAAGTTTAAATATTTACCTGTAGAGTTCGGGACTTTAAAGGCTCCCCCTGGTTGGTGTAAAGATTCCACATGCTGTGTAAAATTCAGACAGAGCAAGTCTGGACAAGACGTAATCTTGAAGGGTGAGCTTGCAAAAAGGTAAGATTTTGCAGCTTGGACCTGAGCAGGCGTTATACTACTATGCGCACTTGTTCTTTTTTTCAGTCACCGTCAAAGCAGTAAGGGAATGGTCTGTTTCGGTGTAAAATGTCGCTTCTTACAGGTCGTTACGCAGGAGAAGTTGTGGCGAAATTGATTTTGAGTCTATTTGTGTGTTGCTTGAGTACTGTGGCTCTTGCGGATTCATCGTTGAATATTTGTGATCGTGGACCAGTGGCTCCTTTTATTGCCGCGGCAGTGGGGGCTCAGAGCTGCGCAGAGGTGTCTTCTGAAAATCTCCAAAAACTTGAAGTATTGATCATTTCAAATAAAGAAATTCCGTTTCTTCCATCCAATGCTTTTGCTGGCATGGGGGCCTTGAAGTCTTTAATGCTGGATGGGGATCGGATTGCGAGCATTGCTCCTGGGGTTTTTGCCGATCTAGCAGAGCTGAAAGTTCTGCGTATGAGTCAAAATAATCTGACTGCTTTGAGTGAGGGTGTGTTTCAGGGCTTACAGTCTCTGCAGGTTCTGGATCTTTCGTTTAATCGCCTCTCTCTAATAAAGTTGCGTTCTTTTGAGGGTCTGCAATCGCTCGTTGAGTTGAATCTCACGAACAATGTATTGTCGGCACTCGAGCCTTTGTCATTAGGACCTCTGAAAAGCATGCGTAAGTTGGATTTATCTAACAACCAATTGATGAATATGACTGTTCAAAGTTTGTCGGGAGCTTCTGCTCTAGTCACTTTAAATCTAGAGAGTAACCGCATCGCGTGTGTTGAGAATGGCTTTTTAAGCAATCTTCCGGCTTTGCAGGTTGCAAATTTTCGCAATAACAGAATTTCTGAAGTTCACTCCAGAGCATTTCGTGGCGCGAAGGCACTAACAACCATCATTCTTGATAGTAATCAAATTCAGATGATTCATAAAAATGCTTACGCGGACTTACCGAATCTGACGGATTTGGAGCTTCACGAAAACTCTATCAAAGAAGTGTCTCGATCGTACATAGGGCTATCTGAAAGCACTTATATTGGTGGAGTGACGGTTCGTCCCTAGGAAGTAGTGCATGCAGCAAGAAAAAGGTTTTAATCGAGTCGCCCTTCTTACCGGAGCCCGTATTTTTGGGATCGTTTTTTCCTTTGCGATTCCAATGTACTTGGGGCGTCATCTCGAAGTCGAAACCTATGGAACATATAAGCAAGTCACTCTGATATATTGGTTTGCGCAAGTAGCGTTGAATTTGGGATTTGACGACTCTGTGTTTTACTTTTTGCGCTGGGATCGTAAGAATTTTCCACTCTTCAGTTTAAACTCTCTTATTTTTAATATGTCGGTGACAGGATTTTTGGCTTTGCTGATGACCCTGTTCAGATTCCAAATTGCGGCATTATTGAATAACCCTGATTTAGCTCAATATCTGCCAACCCTCGGATTTCTGATCGTCGTAACATTGTCGTCTTTGCAAGTTGAAGGCTTTCTCATTAATTTGAATCGTTTCAAAGCTCGCCTGTATTTAGATGCGGGAACGGAGCTTTTAAAGTCTGTAGCGATTATGGGGGCTTTTGTCTTCTTTGATTCTATTCATGTTGCATTGGTCTTGCTGTCGGTTTTGATGACTTGCCGTCTGATTTGGACTATTCACATTATGCACACCCATAAGAAGCTTGAGAACATTCGCTATAGGGATGCGACAAAGTTTTTCAAGGCGCAAGCCAAGTTTGGGTTGCCTTTAGGGGTTTCGCGTATTGTTCAAAATATTTTAAACATGGAAAATCTATTTATTTCGTCATTTTACAATGTGACGCAATTTACGTTCTATTCTGTGGGATGTTTTGAAAATCCAATCGTGAATTCGTTGCGAACGTCGTTGTACGAATTGGTCAACATCGATTTGATCGATAACATTCGTCACAATGACTATGAGAAGGCGGTAGAAACTTGGCGCCGAATGACTCGTAGTCTGTTCATGATTGTGATTCCTTTTACCGTCTATATGACTTTCTTTGCCAAAGAGCTTATCGTCTTTATCTTTTCTGATAAGTATCTGCAAAGCGTCCCTTATTTTATGGTTTTCAATTTTTACATTCTGATTGCGTGTTTGAATCCTGAACCGTTGTTCCGCTCGACTTCCAATACGGGATTTGCATTGAAGATTAAAGTTTTAGGTGTTGTGCTGGGATTGGTAATGATATTTGCTGGCGCATACTGGATTGGCCCTATGGCGGTTCTATGGGGTAAGATATTAGCTGTCGCGTTTATTAACATTTCGGGCCTGTTTATTGGAGCCCGCTTACTTCACACCAATGTCTTGAAGTTATTTATGTGGAAAGATTTAGGAAAAACCTTGGCCTTGTCTGTGGTTGTTGCTGTTCTTGTTCGCACTATGTTTTTAGATCTAATATGGCATCCTTTCTGGATTCTAGCAGCGAGTTCGAGTTTGTTCTTTGCGATTATGTTTTTGGTCGCATGTAAGATTCAATTGGTCCGTCCTGAAGAAGCGGATCATGTGTATGGTCTGGTTAGAAAGACCTTGGCAAAGTTTCGAATTATAAAAAATGTTGAGGTGGCTCATGACTAAAAAAATTTTGATAATTGCATTGGCTAAAGACTGGACAGGGATCAGTCGCCTTCCGTCAGGTTTAAAGCGGGCTGGATTTGAAGTAGCAGCACTCTGTCCAAGTGGGAGCTACCTTTCCAAGACACGCTACTTGGATCAGCGTTTTACCTATCCGACTTTCACATATACGCGTTCTAAGTTTATCTATTTGCTGATGTTATTGGCGATTCAAAGAGTTCACGCAGATTTGATTGTGGCAGGGGATGAAGAAGCCCTTTTGGCTCTTCAGAATCTAGCAAATTTTTGTCAAAAGGTTCCTATCTTGAGCAGGTACTCCATGGAGATTCGTCGTTCTATTGCTGCACCTGAGTATGATCAGATCGTTTTGAACAAGTCTCGATTTGTTGACAAGTGCAGCCAGTGGGGTATTTCGGTTCCCAAAAATATAAGAGTTGAAAATATCCAGATGGCGCTTGAGAAGGCTTCTGAGTTTGGCTATCCCCTTGTATTGAAGTTTGACTTTGGCTATGGATCCTCTGGCGTAACAATCTGTCATAATTCTAAAGATCTAAAAAAGGGTTTTGCTAAGCATAGAAAAGCGGGGCTATTGGCGAAGGTAAAATCCTTTGTGAAGCAGTTATTCTTTGTTGTTCAAGAAGAACAAACAGCTAGTATTTCTCTGCAACAGTATGTGAGTGGGCAGGTAGGGCAAGTGCCATTTTCTGCAAAAGATGGCGTGATGTTTGCTGTGAATCCGATGCTTAAGTATCGAACTTATCCGGGCGAGACAGGCCCTTCCAGCGTCAGTGTTGGAATTGAAAGTCAGGAAATGGAAAAAGCTGCGGAAATCGTCGCAAGGGAAATGAAATATACCGGCTTTGGATCGCTTGATTTTATTATCGATGAAAAAACGCAAAAACCATATGTTATTGAGATGAATCCGCGACCTATTCCGCCAAGTCACTTCAGTTCTGAGCTTTGTGCAGTAGATCTGTGTGAGGCTCTATATAAAGGTTTGAATTCAATTGTCTATGAACCAAAGCCATTTAGACCCTATATGGTCGCTTTGTTTCCTAACGAAAAGCGCCGAGATCCACTGAGTGAGTGTATCCGCGATGGTTATCATGATATTCCCAAAGATGATCCTGAATTGATGGCGGCTCTTGATGGATAATAGGCCCCCCAAACACGGTGGCCCTAATCTGAGATTGGGGCTACACGGTGAGGGCCCGTTGGTCAGGCAAACGTATAGGTTGGCATTTGCTTCTGTTTAAGTGCGTCAGTAACTAGGTTTTCTACTGTGGTGAATTCAAAATCATTTAGTAGATTTAGAAATTTCTGACGATTGCTATTTAGGCCTACATAGTGTCGAAAGCGTTTTATAGGCGGTAGAGCCACGCGAGGTTGTTCTGGATCAAACTCCCACGGGTGGAAGTACATCACCACAGGACCCATTTTAAGGTCTTGTGTTAAAGCGGCTTTGGTTAGCCCATAGGGGAGCATACGGAAATAACCGCCGCCGCATACGGGTATCTGAGTACCGAACAGAGGGCTTTTCTTGAGAGGGACCTCGATAAATTCATTCACCTTCGTGATGTTAGTTGGGAAATCGCGGACTCCGTAGTCTGGATGTGACGTCACAAAAATACTGCTATCGTACTGCAAGCCTGAGTCTTTGATAATGTCGAGGGCCCAGGAAGTCTTGTGCATTACGGAGAAACTTGGGGCGCGGAAGCCTTTAATTTTTTTGCCAGTCACGGCCTCTAACGCATCAATGGCTTTACGTAGATCCTTGGCAAAAGTATCCGGAGTCAAAAGGTCAATAGGAGTGTGTTGATAGCTATGGCATCCGATCTCATGTCCCTGAGCGCAGATTTTTTTTACGAGCTCGGGGCAACGATCCGCAAGCCAGCCTAAAACATAGAAGGTGGCCTTGATATTTCTCTCTGCTAAGGAATCCAAGATAAAGTCCATGCCAATATTGACACGTAACTCTTGCTTATTCCAATCTGCATCCGAAACAAAGTCGCGCATATTTCTAACGGTGAACCAGTCTTCGACGTCAAAGCTTAAGGCAATGGGATTTGAGGATTTATTGGTAGGCTTCAACATAACTGTCCACCATTTTCTTAAGGGAGTATTCCTGTATGATGATTTCGCGGGCCCGTTTTTTACGGTCCTGTAAGTCTGGTTTTTTCAGATAGATTTCTTTCAAGCGTTCAAACAAGGCCTTTTCATCATTGAGGCTGTAGAGATCCAAAACACCATGAGATGTTTCTCGGTGAGGGGCAATGTCGCTGCAAAGACAGACTTTTTCTGTGGCCATAGCTTCAAGGACCGCCACAGGATGGCCTTCTCTGAGTGAGGAACTAACGAAGAATTCTCCCTGGGCAAGGACTTCCATTGCGTTGTTGGTAAAGCCATGCATGAAGATCTGATCCTGCAGGCCATGCTCTGCAATATACTGTTCCAGTTTTTCTCGAGGTTCCGCTGTCTTGGAGGTTCCCGCATGATGGAAAACAAAAGGTATTTGGGCCTCCTTGAGAAGGCGGCAGGTGTTAAATAAGTAGGCCAGGTTCTTTTCATGAGAAATGCGAGCCACACTGACTAAGCGGAGATGGTCAGAAGGTGCCATGGGTGTGGGCTTGAACTTGTCAGTGTCTACGCCGTTGGGGATCACACACAGGGCAGAACGTTTTACCAAGGGGCAGTGTTTCAAAATAGAGCTTTTCACAAAGTCTGAAACCCCAATAATTTGGTGGTAAAAGTAACTCGCGAACTGAAAGAAATAACGGTACTGAGGCTTGACGATGAAATGGTGCATGGTGTGTTGGGTATGCACTAAGCGCAATCTTGGGAAGCGCATTTTTAGAAGAACAGCATACTCAGTTGGACCAAAATCATGGGTGTGGATAACATCGATTTTGTTGTCTTTGACGACCTTGATCAGCTCCTTGAGTAAATTCCAATCGCGACCGGCAGATTTTTTATAGGTAAAGACCGGAAAACCATGATCTTGAATAGCCTTGCCGATCCCGCCGAGAACCTGGGTTTCATAAGTAAAAAAATGCAACTTGGTCTTGTTTCCGGTGTGTAACGCTAGTTGCTCCAGAAGACGTTCAATGCCGCCAATGTAAAGGAGCTCTACCAAGTGTAATACGTTTTTTGGATGGTTCATTAGGCAAGGTTTTATCAAGAAATGGGTTTTTTTAAAAGTTAAACCCTAGAATTGTAGGATCTCTATGAGGTCCTTTCCAGAGTGTACAAGAAGCAAACAATTCTTAGTCATTTTTCTAAAAAGATAAGAGTTTTTGCATGTTTTAGGTATTTACATTAGTTAGGTAGATCCCATGAAGAAGATTCTGTTCGTATCTAGCCTTCAAATATTTTCGCCGATGTCTGGTGGTCAGCTTCGGAGCGCAAACCTCTGCCGTGCATTTGCAAAGCTCGGTTATGACGTTGAGGTCTATTCGTTAACGGGGCGTAAGGAAGACTATCTGCGAGGCAAGTCTTCATTCATTTTGAACCCACAGAAGAACCTTCAAGAGACAGTCAATATGAACCCCATTTTAGGCTTTTTGCAGTTGTTGTCGTACCGGTTCAATCTGCCGCCGTTGTGGGCGACCTGGCTTTTAAAGTATTATACGCCTTCGGACCTGAAGATTAAGATATTGAAGGCGGATATGGTCATTTTGGATTTTCCCTTCCTTTACCCTCTTTTTAAGAAAGTGAGGGGGATCAAGTGGCTGAATACTCATAATGCGGAGTTTGAATTATGGGCAGATCGTAAGGCGCTTTCACAAAAGGTTCGTGATATTGAATTGGCGAGCTTTGAGTGGGCGGATCGGGTCTTATTTTGTACCGAGCGAGATCTAGAAAAATTTGTGAAGGCGATGCCGGGGCTTGCCTCCAAAAGTGCTATTGTTGCAAATGGTGTTGAGATGGGGCAGTTTCAGTTCAATCCCGATATACGCCAAGAGTGCCGTCAGCAGCTTGGTGTCAGTGCAAAACAAAAGGTTTTTTTGTTCACCGGTTCTTCCTATGAGCCGAATCAAGAGGCTTTTCAGTTTTTGCGAAACTTTGCTTTCCAGAACCAAAAAGATTTGGTGCAAAACGAGATTGTCATTGTCGTAGCAGGGACCGTTTCCCAGGAGTTAGTGGACGAGCCGCACTTTAAAGTCTTGGGGCGTGTGCCGGAGATGTATCCTTATTTTGCGGCAGCAGATTTTGGATTGAATCCGATGACCAAGGGCTCTGGTGTAAATGTGAAGATGATTGAATTCATCGCCGCGCGCTTACCCATTGTGTCTACGGAGTTTGGCTGCCGTGGACTTAGTTTAAAAAATGGTGAAAGCTGTTATATTTTTGAAAGACAGAATTTACTAAAAACTCTTTTGGAGGTGTTGTCTCACTCTGAAAGGGAGCAATCAGATATTACATCGCGGGCATTTGTTGAGAATGAATCGCGTGTGGATATGACGAAGGCATTAAATCAAATAGTTAACAACCCTAGTTCAGGAATGGGATCATGAACCAACTTATTAAAAAGCATACTCTTCTTTTAGCGACGACAGTTTTATTTGTGCTTATTGCCCTGGTGTACTTGGCGGTAACTCCAAAAGTTTATGTGGCGAGTAGCCGAGTCGCAATTTTTCGTATGAAGATTGAGAACCCTGATAATGGTTCAGA
The DNA here is from genome assembly GCA_050257115.1 of Bacillota bacterium. Lineage (GTDB taxonomy): Bacteria > Bdellovibrionota > Bdellovibrionia > Bdellovibrionales > Bdellovibrionaceae > Bdellovibrio. Next base: position 8,601 of record JBLMWG010000172.1, on the reverse strand, counting down.
TGAAGGTCGCAATCGTTGGATTTGGATCCGTGATGGCCTTAATATTAACAGTGCCTTGGTATCAGACGACCAACTTAAAAAGTTTATTGAGGCGAACAATAGTGCGAAGCAAGCGACACAAAAGATGTCCTCTGAAAATGGGAAGCTGAAGTTCTTAAGAAAAATGGTCAATGTTCAGTTTACAGGTGCCGATGAAAATAACTATGTAATTGAGACAAAATCATCGGATCCTCAATTGGCCTTAGATCTTAATTCTCATATATTTAATAATTTGAAATTCTTGGCGGTACAAAAAGATAACGACGATTTTAAAGCATTGGAAGATAAGGTGGCTCATGAAGCCGCAGCCTATCCGAAGAACTCTCAAGAAAAGTCCTTTTATCAAAACAAGTTGATGAAGATGAAGTTTGAGCACCTTATTTCCCAATCTCAAAAAGAAAAAGTGTTTCAAGTGATTTCAGAGCCGTCAGTGGGCGAAAAAGCTGTTTGGCCAAAACCTTTGGCGATTCTGATCGTGGCTCTGCTTGCAGGGTTGGTCATTGGATTTGTTTTGGAATATTTGATTTTCGCTTTTAAGAGCAAATAGATGAAGTTAACGGGCTTAAAGAACCTTTTTATTCAGCCTTTGGGTGCATTGATCCTGTATATGGGCTTGGTCATTACGACACTTCATTTGGAAGTCCAATTATTGATGTCAGTTCACTTGGAGCTTATTCTTTTTGCCTGTGTATTGGGCTTAACCGCACATCATTCATTCGTAATTGAGAAAGAGAAGCTGAACTTTGCTCACCCCTTAGTGCTTCCGATGTTGTTAGTGTCATTGTATGCCTTGGCGCCGTTGATGGCGTCCCTCATGGGGGATGATTATTTGGCGGTTCTAAGTGATGGGGAGTATAAGAGCCTGGTGAAGATTTTGTTCTTAGCTCCGTGTCTTTATTACTACCTTCGCCGAAGAGAAAATCGTGATGTGATTTTAAATTCAGTGATTTTCTTTTATGTGATTTTAGGGCTTTACTTTTTGTTCCGTTATTTCATTTTAAATGAAGCACGCGCTTATGATGATCGTCCTCTTTTGCACATCCGTCATGGCGACCCTAATTTTCTTTGTACCTTTTTTGCCATGATCGTACCGCTGGCTTTGATGCAGGCTTGGAATGCCTTTGCAAGGAAAGCAAAGGCATTGATGGTATTGCATCTTCTAGCGGCTTTGTTTTTGGTGGGCTGCGCTTTTGTGACGGAATCCCGGATGGGAATTATTGCTTTAATGGTAGGTCTTGGTTTTTTGATGACGCGTAAGTTTTCACAATCTTCTCAAGAGCGTCCTGTCAAAGTATTAGCGATTTTGGTGATGGCGGCCTTGGTTGTAGTGGTGGCATTACAGGGAGCTTTGTCGAAACGTTTTGCGGAGATTAATGATAAATCCAGCTCGGACCGTATTTTGACGTATCAGAATGGGGTGAAGATATTTTTGGACAATCCTCTTTTTGGAGTGGGAATCCATCAGGCGAAGAAAACTTTCTTCCAAAACTCTAGCTATCCGCATTTTCAAAGTGAGTTCAACCCATTGGAAGTGCACAATACATACTTGAGCGTCGCTGCGGAGTTAGGTGCCTTTGGCTTTGTAGCATTTTTCGCACTGTTAATTTGGTCCTGGGTGCAACTTCGTAAAGCATCGGTTCCGCAGCGTTATTTTTTGATCACTTCTTATGGAATCCTAGTGTTGTCTGCTTTGACTATTGGGATTTCGTATAAGGATCTCGTGATTTTGCATCTTTTTGTTTTGGCGGCGTTGGGACACTCCGAGAAAGAAGTGGCGAAATGATTTTCATACAGATTTTATTTTGGATCGTATTTGTGGCTATCTGTATGCACTATGTGTTCTTTGGCCTCTTGGTGTATCTTGTGTCGCTGGTTTACCGTAAGGAACATAAGATTTCTGATATCCAGCCGAGTGTTTCTTTTATCATTGCCGCCTATAACGAAGAACGTATAATTCGGGAAACTATTCTGAATGACCTGAAGATTGATTATCCTAAGGAGCTTATTGAGTTTATTGTGGTCTCTGATGGGTCATCTGATTCGACCGCTCAGATTGTGAATGAGTTCCAAGATCAAGGTGTGATTTCCTTACATCAACCCCAGCGGCAGGGGAAAACAGCGGCTTTGAACAGAGCCGTCACAATGGCAAAAAATGAGATCCTAGTTTTCTCTGATGCGAACTCTATGTTCCGTAAGGATGCTATTTCCAAATTGGTCCGCCATTTTGCGGATAAATCAATTGGCGGAGTTTGTGGTCGAAAAAGTGTTTTACAGCACGCTGAGCGCCGCGCATCTGTGGGTGATAACTTATATTGGCGCTATGAATCGTCATTAAAACAGGCCGAGTCCCATTTGGGGTCCATTCCGACAGCAGATGGAGAGATTTTTGCGTTAAGGAAAAGTTTGTACCAGATGGTTCCGACGGCTTTGATCAATGATGACTTGGTAATCACCTTTAACATCATCGAACAAGGTCAACGAGTCATATACGATCAAGATGCGATCACTGAAGAACAAGCGTCGATCACCTTGGGTGATGATTTTAACGTCAAATCACGTATGGTCTACGGCGGTATTCAGATCATTTCTTTATACAAAAAACTTTTAAATCCATTGGGCAGTTGGTTTGGGTTTCAGTTTTTTATCCATAAGACGCTTCGTTATTTTATGTGGCTTTGTTTGGCCCTTATTTTTATTTTTAATGCATTGTGCTTTTCGATTCATTCTTTTTATGCCGTATTTTTTGGATTGCAGGTGGCGTTTTATTTAATGGCCTTTATTGGTTATCAAATGGATAAGCATGGAAGAACAGCGGGACTATTTTATTTGCCGTACTATTATTGCAATGTGAATCTTGCAGCATTTAAGGGGTTTCTGTTCTTTTTAAAACAGCGCTCTAGCGTGGATATTTGGAAAAAGGCGCAGCGCTAGTATGTTGGAAACAAAAAGCTTTAAGGGACAAGATTTTATCGTTTTTGGAGAGGACTTCGGTCGTCATCCCCATTCTTTAGAACATCTGCTGCGTCCTTTGTTTCAGGACAATCGTTTTGTGTGGGTTGAAACCATTGGGTTGAGATCTCCTAAATTCTCTCTTTATGACCTCAAGCGTATCGCTGAAAAGGCCTTGGGTTGGTTTGCGCCAAAGCAAGCTCAGACTGCTCGGGCAGTTCCTGAGACGATCACGATAGTGTCTCCGTTCATGATTCCATTTAATAAATACGCTGTTATTCGCAAATTTAATAAGTGGAGTGTGGATCGCACCGTAAGAAAGGTTCTTGCAGAAAAGAACTTTCAAAATATCATCACAGTGACGTCTGTTCCGAATGCTTGTGACTATGTAGGCAGCTTTGGTGAGAGGCTGACGGTCTTTGTTTGTGTGGATGAGTTTTCCCTGTGGCCTGGCCTTGATTATGATTTAGTCCGCTCCATGGAAAACAAGTTGCTTAGCAAGTCAGACTTGGTTTTCGCGACCTCACAGGCCCTGGTGGAATCTAAAAACAATAGACGAAATGAAACAACTTTAGTGACTCATGGCGTGGAGTTTAATCACTTTAATATTGGTCCCAAGCCTATGAGTAAGTCGTTAAAGATTTGTTATTTCGGGTTATTCGACGAGCGGAGTGATCAGCGTATTATCGCAGAGATCGCGAAGTCTTTACCAGATTGTCAGATCGAGATCATTGGAAAAGTTGTCTGTGATGTGACGGCTCTTGCGGTATTAGGTAATATTAAATTTAAAGGCTCAGTGAGCTACGCCGAATTACCCCATGCGATTGCTGATGTCGATATCTTTATTTTGCCCTATGTGCGCACGGAGCTGACGAATAATTTAAATCCACTGAAGCTCAAGGAATATCTCAGCACAGGTCGCCCTGTCATTGCGACAGCGTTGCCGGAGGTCGCAAAGCTTCAGGAGCATTTGCTATTGGCGAACAATGGCCAGGAGTTTGTGGCACGTATCGAAGATATTCAACACAAGCGATCGGGGTTGAACTCTGCTCGAACATTGGCCTGGTTACAGGCCAGCGAAACGTGGAATGCGAAAGCTGCGTTGTTTTCGACTACGCTTCAAAATTATCTCAAGGGGCGTTGATCCTAACGCCCCCGTGCTCCGACGACCACAGCGACTGTTTTAAGGATAATCAGAAGGTCCAAAAGAATGTTGCTATGTTTGATATAGTACAGTTCAAACTGTAACTTTTCTTTAGAGTCTTCGATGCTGGCGCCATAGGGATAAAGAACCTGTGCCCATCCTGTTAGACCTGGGCGCAAAGTATGGCGAAGGTCATAGTAAGGCAGTTGTTTTTTGAGTATGTCATTGAACTCCGGACGCTCTGGGCGGGGGCCCACGAAGCTCATTTCACCTTTTAATACATTCCAAAGTTGTGGCAATTCATCGAGTCGAGTCAGGCGAATGAATTTTCCGATCTTCGTAATTCGAGCGTCATTTTGAACAGCCCACTGGGCGCCATTCTTTTCTGCATCAGCACGCATAGAGCGGAATTTATAGATGGTGAAGGGCTTGTTGTCTTGACCGGTGCGAGTTTGGTTATACAGAACAGGCCCTTTTGATTCTATCTTAATCAGTGCTGCCACAAGGAGCATAATCGGGGAGGCGATCAAAAGCATTGATCCGGAGATTGCAATATCGATAAGACGCTTAAGGCGTAGCTGAACAGGGTGTGCTAAGAAGTCGAAGCCATCGGAATGAATAAACCATTGGTAGTCCAAAAGTTGAATCGGCACTTTGCGTAAGTGACGTTCGTAGAACTCAACGAGAGTTATGGTGGTGAGGCTGGAGCAGCTGGCTTCAATGATTAAGTTTCCAAGATTCTGTTGGTGGGCACTATCTTTGATTGAGATGACCAATGTAGTCCATCCTTGTTCCAGAATTTCTTTAAGGGCTAGCGCTCCTCTATCGGGATTGAAAAACTTCAAAGTTCCTTCGAAATTCAAATCATTAAAATCTTTAGAAACCAGTTCCTGAGTTTCTGGATCGGCTATAATGAGCCATTTCAAGTTGCCTTTGATTGTTTTGAAATATGCAATCACCAAGCGACGATAGAGAAGTGAAATTGCCGAAAAAATAGCAAGAGATCCAATAAGGACTCCGCGACCAAAGAGCCCCTCATGATTCGTCCCGAATAGATAGATAACTACCGTTGCCGTCATTAAAGTAAGGATGAATGCCATGAGCTGGCGAATGAAGAGTTGCTTTCCTGTTCCGATATGATCGAGGTCGTAGTTGCCAAAGATATACTGCATAACTGGGACTGAGATCATTAATAATAGTGACTCAATAGAAAATGAAAGGCCGGCATCTCCACTCAAACGAAGAGAAGACATAATGAAAATCGCCATACCAAAAAGGAGGAGATCCAGGGCGAGAAACCAGGCTTTATTTTTTGCGGTCAACAGTGGTGCAAAGCTTTTCATATTGAGACGGCTCCCGTTGTGTTACCCATAAAGGCGAGCAGCTGTAAAAAAGTTCGTCAAAAAACGGAACTCTTGTTCGCTTTAATTCGCAATAGGGGACATAATTTTCTCTATGAATTTATAAAGCAAAAAGACCACCAGCCTCAATGCTTCAGGTGAGTTCTCAGCATTTCAAATTAACCATGGAATGCCGTTTAAATTAAAATAGTGAAACGGAGGCGGAATCACTTTTCTTTAAGTTCTTGGATGTTGAGTGTTCCTTGGTCCTTGAATGGGATTGAGAAACCGGACACCTTGGCTGTGCCCGAAACAAGGTAAGTCATATCCTCACCCGATAAAATTTTTCCGATCCCATTGAGTGCTTTAAGGTAATTCACCGGCAGAGGAATTTCGACGAGCTTCGTTTCTCCCGCGGGAATAATGGTTTTTTTATCTAATTTTGATTTAGTGAATTCCTGGTTATTCAGCTGCACTTCATAGCTGACCTCATCAACGGTGAGATCTATTTTGTTCGGATTTTTTACGGATAAAACGATGACCATCGTAGCTGAAAATACCTGCGCCTCTTGAAGGTAAACACTTTGAAGATTGATTTCTGGCTCTTGGGCATAACGATTTTTAAGAAAAGCGCATCCGCTTAAAAGTGTGGTGATAACAAGAGCTAGAATTGTATTTTTCACGGAGGACTCCTTAGGGTATCTCATTTACTTTAGCAAAGTCTGTAAAATGGGGGCAAGGAACTCTCAGATCTGTGGTTAAGAGTCTACACTGTGGGCTCAACGTCTTGAGTCATGAGGAGAAAGCCTCAAGAAAGTGTGTTCTGCCGTCCACAGGACTGGCGTCTAAAAGAAACACTTTGAAAATACCTAAAAATAAAACATTCCAAAGGGTTGCAAGTTTTTGGTACCTATTAGAAAATTTCCCCATAGGTTTAACACTTCTTTAAAGAGAGATTTTTATGAGCATTCAGCAAGTTCCATTTATCACCCTCAATCGTTTCGAACCAGGTTTCCGTGATGAATTCCTGTCTGGTGTTGCGTCGCTTTTCGATAAGACTCAATTTGTTGGTGGTCCTATCGTTGGTGAGTTGGAAGCAAATTTAGCTAAGTACACAAAAGCCAAACATGCGATTGGTTGTGCGAACGGAACCGATGCGATTCAAATTGCACTTCGCGCAGTAGGCGTTGAAAAGAATGACAAGGTTCTAGTGCCGGATATGACTTTCTGGGCAACTTTTGAGGCTGTTGTGAACGTCGGTGCAAACCCAGTCACAGTCGATGTCAATCGTGACAATTGTCACTGGGATTTGCCTACTTTCAAACAAGCTGTTGAACAATTTAAACCTAAAGCGGCGGTGATGGTTCATCTATATGGTTGGGCTTCTGCAGACACTTTGGAAATCAGAAAGTTTGCAAAAGAGTCGGGCGTGATCTTGATCGAAGATGGCGCGCAGTGCTTTGGGACAGAGATTGACGGCCATTCGATCTTGGGTACGGCTGAGATCTCTACAACAAGCTTTTATCCTGCGAAAGTGTTGGGAGCTTCTGGCGACGCCGGTGCAATTTTCACATCAAATGATCAATATGCAAAAAATTGCCGCACTTTGATCAATCATGGTCGTACAGATCATTATTCTCACGGTATGATCGGGTGGAACTCTCGTATTGGTGCTTATGAATCTTTATTTTTGAATATGTCTTTGAAGCATATCGATGCACGCATCGAAAGCCGTATGAACGCGGTGAAGTTTTATGAAGAGGCTTTGCAAGGTTTACCTTTCAAGCCGGTTCGTGCAAAAGGCAAAGTGAAAGAAAATGGCTACTGCGCAGTGGGAATGATTGATCCGCAATTGCGTCCGGCCTTGATTGAGACCTTGAAAAAAGCAAATATCGGTTACGGTACGATTTATCCAGGTGCGATGAGCCACCAATCGGGAGCTCAAGGTCACTTGGCAGGAAAAATCGACCATGGAAATGCACACCACATTTCACAAGCTGTTTTGAATCTTCCGTGCTTTGCATATATCACGAAAGAAGAGCTTCAGTATGTTGTTGATGCAGTAAAGAAGCATTTCTAAGAATAATTGAAAGTGAAAATAAGGGCCTTGGTGACAACCAAGGCCTTAAGAGACGCATGGACCTTTTTAGGTGAGATCTTCACCTTTGGGTTCAGCTCCAGGAACACCAAACTTTTCCATTTCTTTGATAATCGTCTTAGGGAAAACGGTAGCGTTCGGCGCAACAGTTGCACGTCTTCCGATCTCAACCCCTCCTAGAACCTTCGCGGCGAGCCCGATAGTTGCACCAGAGCCAATTTTAAGATGATCTATGATGAGGTAGCCCTTCATTCCATAGTGGGCCATCAGATAGGCTGATCCACCGATGGTCACGTAGTCCCCGAGTTGGATAAGTGCCGGGTCAGAAATATTGGATGAGTTGATCATGCACGCTTTGCCTACTTTCATGCCCATAGCTCGGAAAAAGAAAATATTCAAAGGTGTTGGCGTAATGAAATCCAGCACCGTATAGCGAACTAAATATGTAAGAGCGTTATGGTAAAACCAAGGAATAGATTCCAACGAAAACCAAGGGCCGCGATATTTTTTTACCAATGGGAGGGCTGGGGCATTTAGAATTGGAACGATAACAATGAGAGTAAGGATGAATCCAACAAATCCTCCGGCAATGGCAACTCCTCCGCAAAACGCTTGGATAAGGCTTGAGGAGCCGGCTGTGACCTCAGAGATATATCGAAATAGATAAATGCCGGGAGTCAGGGACACGCCCAGAGAGATCACATAAGCGAGCAACACAGGAACGATAGCAATCAGGTAGGCGACTTGATGGAATTGGCGAAAGAAGCTTTCCAGCAGACCGAAGGCCCCTTTTTTTGTAGAGCGTTCTGCATTGATGTCTTCTATGTCTTGATGATGAGTCATGAACCTATTTGAAAGGCAAATTCTTATTTTGGGAAGACATTTCGTTATAAAACGAGTGCCAGGCAAGCACCAGGGGAGCCTTTTATAAACTGGCCCCTCAGGGTGTGGTTTCTATCTGTATCCAGCCGAGACAGTTTTGCGTTCCTCCTCCATCCTTGGAAAGCTGAAAACCGAGCTTCCTGCTCGGT
>JBLMWG010000171.1:0-12594 GCA_050257115.1 Bacillota bacterium | reverse complement strand
AAGAACTTCCCAGGTGATCATCAGCAAAGACCGGCGCACTTCTTCAGGAGTACTGTTCACCGAGCGACTTTGCACGACGGCGGTGTGTAGGTACAAATTATGAGGCATCACAGTGGCGCCCAGGATCCCAATTGCGACATACATAGCGTGAGGGCTTCGAAAATTTTCCCAACGAGGAATAAATCCCCATAGGACTTGATCCCAGGGAGGTGAACTTAAAAACACCTGCACGATAAAACAACCCAAGATCACCATCACAAACGACAAGACAATGGATTCTAAACGTCGCAGTCCCTGCCCCTGCAAGAGAAAGACGAAGACCATGTTGATCGCTGTCATCAAAACTCCGGTTTCCACACTGACACCGAAGAGAATGCAAAATGCCAAGGCTGTTCCGAGAACCTCTGCAATATCAGTGGCGATAATGGCGACCTCGGCCAAAACCCAAAGTGAATTGCGAACAACGGGGCTATAACGATCCCGGCAAAGTTCAGCCAGATCCTTCCCTGTGACAACGCCAACTCGGACACAAAAAGCCTGCAAAACCATGGCGATGATGCTGGAAAAAAAAACGACACATAAAAGCTGATAGCCAAAACGCGACCCAGCTTCCAAATCTGTGGCCCAATTCCCCGGATCCATATATCCCACTGCCACCAGGACTCCTGGGCCGATATAGTTCCAGAATGAACGTTTTTGCATTTCAGTATTCATGCAGCCTTCATTTTGAAGGCCTCAGGAGTGGCTTGGAAAGAATTATTTCTGACAACTGTCGGAGTGTAGATCTACTTTAATGGAAACTTAACAAAGATCTCGTGATGCAAATCCATCATTAAGCTTAATAAACGATTCTCTAGAGCTCGGTCGACTTTCAAAAACTGTAGACCTGCAACTTGTCGTCTTTGCCCACCTTCCTCTACAATGAGTACAAAACGCACCTCAAGATCAAAATCCATGGGACGACGGACTCCCAAACGCATTGAACCGTGAACTTTATCCCCGATTTTAAATACAGGAGTGTCCGTTGGCATTTCGATCTTCAATCCACCCGCACTGACATCCTTAATTTTACACTCGATAAAAAACTTTTGTCCTTCATGGCTATGAAGAGTAAAAAGCGCATCATACTTGTCAGGAATATCAACTCGGACACTTGCTCGACGTTGCAGTTGAAACAATTCGCCGTCAATTTTTAAAACAGCCCAACCGGTGCTAAAGCTAATGTCGGTACTAAAGAAATAGCGCTCCATCTTAAATTGAAAATTAACAATGACAGATTGATTCTTTTCATACTGTTTGGAGTTCGATGTATGGTGACACAAGAGCTCTTCATCTTTTTCCGTCTGCACCGCAATAAGATTGAAGGTTTCATTGTTCTCACCCTTTACCGAAATCTGAATTTTATCCTGGGCAATTTCGCGGAAAAGAAACTTCTTTTCCGACTTAGGAACTTTTTTAAAAATATTCTGCCCTTGTGTCAGATTCATTACGCTTTCTCCACCGCGATCGCCCAACGTTCGCGACGTGCTTTGCGCTCTTTGGGCTGCATTTTTACTTTGAACTCTTTGTCTGTTTTCCAGATCCGTTTGATCTCTTTCATATCACGCCAGAAACCACACCCAAGGCCTGCCATAAATGCCGCCCCCAAGGCCGTTGTTTCCAAGTTTTTCGGACGGATAACATTGACGCCCGTATAGTCTGCTTGCAGCTGCATCAACAAATCATTGGCGGCAGCGCCACCATCCACGCGGATGGTCTTTAGTTTCTTGCCTAAATCCTTTTCCATTGTCGCCAAAATATCGACGTTCTGTAAAGCCATGGCTTCTAAAGTAGCACGAGCAATATGGGCCTTATTTGCTCCCCGGGTAAGTCCACAAATAATTCCACGAGCTTCCGGTTTCCAGTGAGGAGCCCCCAGCCCCGTCAAGGCTGGTACGAATTCCACACCAGCCGTATCATCGACTTTTAGCGCCAGGCTTTCAATGTCGGACGAGTTGGCAATAAGCCCCAACTCATCACGCAACCACTGAACCGCAGCTCCACAAACGAAGGCTCCACCCTCAAGCGCATAGACCATGTCTTGATCTTTTAGTTTCCAAGCCACCGTCGTCAGCAATTTGTTCTTGGACTTGATTGCTTTTTTTCCGGTGTTCAACAGGAGAAAACTTCCTGTCCCAAAAGTACATTTGGATTCTCCGATGTCATAGCAAGCTTGTCCGAAAAGGGCGGCTTGTTGGTCTCCGACAATTCCGCAAACAGGAATTCCATCCGGCATAAATCCTAAGCCTTGCGTGCGACCAAACTCTGCATTGGAAGGACAGATTTCTGGCAAAACCTGCTCTGGAATACCAAAAAGTTTGATGAGTTCATCATCCCACCAACCCGTATGAATATTCATCAGCATCGTGCGTGAGGCATTACTCACATCTGTTTTGTGGGACTGCCCACCGGTCAAACGCCACAACAAAAACGTGTCCACCGTGCCAGCAAGCAAACTCCCACGACGGGCTTTTTCTTTGGCGCCAGCAACATTCTTTAAAATCCATTGAATCTTTGTTCCCGAAAAATAGGGATCCAAAACCAAACCGGTTTTTGCCGTGATCATCTTTTCTTTTTTGGCCTTTTTAAGCTTCTGACAAAGATCCTGAGTGCGGCGGCATTGCCAAACGATGGCATTGTACACAGCCTTGCCAGATTTTTTGTCCCACATCATCACGGTTTCACGTTGGTTCGTAATCCCAATGGCCGCGATTTCGGAGCCTTTGATTTTGGCTTTTTCCAGAGCTAAACGCATGGATCTTTGTGTTGAGTACCAAATGTCCTCAGGATCGTGCTCCACCCACCCGGGCTTAGGGAAAATCTGTTTAAATGTCTCTCGAGACTCTGCGACAAGACCTCCGGCTTGATTGATGATACAAACCCTAGAGCTGGTTGTCCCTTGGTCGATGGCCATGATAAAAGAAGAAGACATAAACACTCCTACGTCGAGAGATGATTAAGAATAATCATGAAGAATTTCTTACAGAAACCCAACGAAAAAATTTTCGGACTGAAGAACCTCGACAAGGACACCTTGATCTTTCGCGTACTGCCTCGTTTCTTATTAGAAATTCTGAGAAAGTACTTCCGTCTGGAAGTCGAAGGTGCTGCCAATATTCCCCGTCGCGGCCCGGTCATCATCGCCCCCAACCATTCAGGCTATTCCGGCTTTGATGCCTTTCTTTTGGGGCATATCATCCAAGAAGAAGGCAAACGGGTCCCCAGAGTTCTGACTCACCACTTTTGGTTTTTGACGGAAACAACGGCCATCCCAGCCCACAAGATGGGCTTCACCGAAGCCACCTACGAAAATGGCATCAACGCCCTTAAAAAAGGCAATGCGATTGTCTTGTTCCCCGAGGGCGAACAAGGAAATTTCAAGCCCACATCCGAGCGTTACCAACTGCAAGAATTCAAACGCGGATTCATCCGCATGGCCCTGGAATGCCAATGCCCAATTGTCCCCGCAGTCATCTTGGGCGCTGAAGAAACTCACATAAATTTAAAAAAACTAAAATTCACAAAATTCCTCAAAGGCTCCGTCATCCCGTTACCACTCAACGTCCTGCCACTCCCAGCAAAGTGGCGCATCCGCTTCTTAGAGCCCATCACTTTACCCTACAAGCCATCCGCCGTTGATGACACCGACCTCGTCCACGAAATAGCCCAAGACATCCAAGAAAAAATGCAAGCCGCCATAGAAGAAGAACTCCAAAGACGCGGCAATCCCTTCTTGTAAAACCTTTGCCCAACTCCCCCAAAAATCCATTCCTGATCCAAAATAATTCCACCAAACGAAGGCGAACCACCCTGCAGTAAAACTGCGGGATGCCTGATTTGCTTCCATCGACCTTCGTCGGCGCCACGATGGCGCGAACTCGCGGAAAGCTCGCAGACTACAAAATTTTATTTGTGAGAGTCGGGAATGTCTTCCCCGATAACGGTCATGATTTGATGCCATTTCGAAGTCAATACCCCAGGGTTGTCAGCATTCCGGCTGACTAATTGGCTCACCAGGAGCGCAGCAAGTCCCACTGCTAAGACCAGGAGGAGAATATACTCCACCACGATCTGACCTCTATTGTTCATATGTTTATGCTATCACAATTCAACGGTGGCGCTAGGTTTGATCAACGGAGCTGGACGCCAGTTATCCATAGTGAGACGAAGAGTATCTATTAAAAGATCTAACTTCTCATCTTCAATCGGGCCACGTAGACCAATCACCATATCTTCATGCCATTTTTCAACTTGAAGTGGGTGCTCAGATGCTACATTTTCAAAGGACATTTGAAAAGCCTCATCTGTCGGATAAACCATCACAAGGATGTTCGCTCCAGAAGCCTTAGAAGCCTCTTTGGCCTTCGCCACTTCAGTAATCAGCTGCTGCTGAATCATGAAGTAAATTTTCAAAGCCAAGGCTTCGTGAAATTGCGCGAAGTAGATGCGAACTGGACCATCAAAGATGGCACTGTTAAACGCAGGATTAAAATATTTCGACTGCATTAAAGTGGTATACGATGATCTCATATCGCTTGTCCCCCCCAGAACTCACAACACAAGACTAGGAAGAAACCACCTCATTATTCAAAGGAAATTTTAAGATTCTTAAATTTCATGACACGCCTTATCATTTAAGGCTATCAAAAACCTTTTTCCCTCGAGTGAAAACAGTCTTTTTAGGACGTTCTCCGACGCTATAAAATAAACACTGCCAATCTTGATCTATGCATAAAATATCGGCACTCTTGCCGATTTCAATGGAACCCACTTCTTGCTGCAGGTTCAGTGCATGAGCCGCACCCACGGTGTAGGCCGCAATCACTTGAGGTAATGACATCTTCATTTCCAAACGCGCAAGCAACCCCACCAAATTCAAATCCTGAGTGGGAGACGTCCCCGGATTAAAATCCGTCGCCAAAGCCACGCGAGCTCCCGCTTCGATCAACTCTTTCGCAGGAGGATATTTTGTTCGAGTATACAGATCCGCCGTCGGCAATAGAACACAGGTGACTTCTGATTTTGCCAACGCTTTGATTTCTTTATCTGTGATTTGCAGCAAGTGATCTCCAGATAAAGCCCCCAGCTTCACCGCCAAATCACTGCCCCCACTCAGAGACATTTGATCCGCATGAATTAAAATATCAAAGCCCATTTCCTTTGCACGAGTTAAATACTTCTCTGAGGCCTCTTTCGAAAAAAAACCTTTTTCAATAAAGACATCGACACGATTCGCGAGTTTTTTTCTTTTAACCTGAGGCAAGACTTCGTCCGCTAGAAACTGAAGATAGTCTTCGTAAGTTTGATATTCTGGCGGCAAAGCATGGGCTCCTAGAAAGGTCGCAACCGTACGAGCCCCTTCCAGTTTTTTCACCGCTTGCAATACCTTCAGCTCATCGTTCAAGTTCAACGCATAACCGGATTTAATTTCAATCGTGGTGACACCTTGAGAAACAAAGGCATCCAAACGGTCTTGGCCTGTTTTCACCAATTCCGCCGCAGAAGCCTGACGGGTGTTTCGCATCGTCGACAAAATACCGCCGCCCTTGGCAGCGATTTCTTGATAACTCACACCTTGGTTGCGCATTTCAAATTCTGCCGCTCGATTCCCGGCAAAAACTAAATGAGTATGACACTCGACAAAACCGGGCAAAACAGTTCGCCCCTTCATGTCCAGTTCTTTGAGGCTTTTTTTTGCAAAGGACTTCGGCAACTTCCCCGTAGGCCCGACCCAAGCGATACGATCTTTTTCAATCAGCACAGCTTGTTTGGAGGAAATAGAAAGATCGGCTTCGGTGATGCGACGGCCGTCTTTTTTAGCCGCGCCTTCCAAAGTCAAAAGAGTCGAAATATTTTTCAACAAAGTGCCCATATACTTCCTCTACAACAAAACTCACCCCGGGCGTCTCTTATTTTTTCGCTTTGCCTTGGTTTGCAACCGCTTCGATCGCCGCTTGAACTTCATCTGGATCACCGATGAATTCTTTATTGATCACTTTCAAGTTGGCATCCAACTCGTACATCATCGGAATACCCGTCGGCATATTGACACCCATGATTTCATCCGGAGTCATATTTTCCAAATGCTGCATCAATGCACGCAAGCTGTTGCCGTGGGCAACGATAAGAACTCTTTCGCCAGACTTAATTTTTGGCGCGATAGTGTCGTTCCACAACGGCAAGAAACGCGCGACCGTCTCTTTCAAAGACTCCGCACTAGGCAAAAGTTCAGGCTTCACATGTTTATAGCGAGGATCATGACTTGGATGGCGAGGGTCGCTCGTCTCCATTGCAGGAGGCAAGATATCATAACTGCGGCGCCAAATTTTAACCTGCTCCTCGCCATGACGAGCCGCAGTCTCAGACTTATTCAAGCCTTGGAGAGCTCCGTAGTGTCTTTCATTCAAACGCCACTCTTTGTGGACAGGAAGCCACACTTGATCGATTTCATCCAGCACGTAGTTCAAGGTCTTGATCGCTCTTTTCAAAACACTCGTATAGGCGATGTCAAATTGAAAGCCTTTTTCTTGGAGAGATTTGCCGCCTTTTAGTGCTTCTGCTCGACCTTTTTCTGAAAGATCTACGTCCTGCCAACCCGTAAAACGGTTTTCCTGATTCCAAACGCTCTCACCGTGTCTAATAAGCACCAACTTATACATGCTTAAACTCCTTCAATTCCTATAAAAAAAGAGCTATCATGAGCAGGCTTCCTTGAATATCAAAACTCTTGATTTTGCTACGCATTAACGCGTTACAAACTCCCGAGATTTTGAAAAAACTGAGCCAACTAAAAAGACTCAGTCAATGACTGGAAATCTTGAGAGGATTTTTTTGTGAACAACAGCGGCATCAACAGCTCGAACCTTGAATACATTGAACAGCTTTACGCGGATTTTAAAACAAAACCAGAATCCATGGCTCCTGAGTGGAGAAGTTTTTTTGAAGGTGTTGAGTTTGCTCAAGAAGGCAAATTCGGTATGTCCGACAAAGAACTTGCGGTGTACCAACTTATTCAAACATACCGCGCCCAAGGTCACCTTGAAGCCAATCTCAATCCTCTTTACCCACCTCAAGCGAACGATGCCCTGGCTTTAAAGGCCTTCGGTTTGGCAGATAAAGATTTAAATTCTAAGTTCCAAATCGGTTCCTTAATTGGGAAACAAAATGCCACTTTGAACGAGATCATCGCACAGTTAAAAAAGTCTTACTGTGGCACACTTGCTGTGCAGGCCTCTGACGCCCCTGCCGCTGAGACGAAATGGTTCACAAATGAATTTGAGACAGGAACTTTCAAGCTTTCCGCTGAAGAAAAAAAGGCGGCATTGGCGGCTTTAACTAAAGCGGAGACTCTGGAAAAATTCATTCATACTCGCTATGTAGGGACTAAGCGCTTCTCTATTGAAGGCGCCGATTCCATGATTCCAATGCTCGAGACTTTAACTCACAAAGGCGCTGCAGTCGGCATCAAAGAAATCTATATCGGGATGGCTCACCGTGGTCGCGTAAACACCTTGGTAAATTATTTTGGTAAACCTGAAGAGTACGTGTTCGGTGATTTCAACGGTCCGTTAGAACTCGAACAACCCGTCGAGGATTTCGATGGCGACGTGAAATACCACTTGGGCTACAAAACCGAAAAGAAAACAGCGACTGGTAGCGTGAAAGCAACTCTCGCTTACAACCCTTCCCACCTTGAAACTGTAAACGCAGTAGCATTGGGCATGGCGCGCGCTTCCCAGGACAATGGTGGCGATAAAAAATCCGTAGTGACAGTATTGATCCACGGGGACGCTGCTTTCGCGGGTCAAGGAATCATCCAGGAAACAATGCAACTGGCAGCAACGAAGTCACACTCAACAGGTGGAACAATCCACATCATCGTTGATAACCAAGTTGGCTTCACAACAAGCGGTAAAGACACGCGTTCAACTCGTTATGCATCGGATGCAGCGAAAATGACGTTCACTCCGGTGCTTCATTGTAACGGGGACGACGTTGAGTCTTGCTTGCGTGCGATGGATATCGCTGTTCGCTACCGTCAAGAATTCGGCAAAGACGTAGCGATTAACTTCATCTGTTACCGTAAATACGGTCACAACGAAGGCGACGAACCAGCTTTCACTCAGCCGTTGATGTACGACATCATCAAAACTCATGCGACAGTGCGCGAGCTTTACGCGAAGAAACTTGTTAGCGAAAATTCCGTCGATCAAAAAACGACCGATGACCTTTACCAACAAGCGATGGATCGTTTGCAAAAAATCTTTGAAGATACCAAGAAAGCTCCACCGAAGCTTAAAAACTTCAAATTCGAAGGCAACTGGTCCGGCCTTCGCAAAGGCGTTGAAGCTGATGCGGAGAAATCAGTTGATACAAAATTCGATTTGGCAAAACTCAAACAAATCGGCGAAAAAATCGCTTCTTTCCCGACAGACTTCACTCCGCACCCGAAATTGATCAAACTTTTGGAAGCTCGTAAAAACATGGCTTCTGGTAAAGAGAACGTGGATTGGGGCATGGGCGAGTTGTTGGCATACGGCTCTTTGCTGGCTGAAGGTCACTCTGTTCGTTTGACCGGTGAAGACTGTGTACGTGGCACCTTCACTCACCGTCATGCGGGTATGTACGATATAAAATCAAACAAAGCTTATTTCCCACTGGCTGATGTGAATCCAAAAGCCAACTTGTTGGTTGCGGAATCTATCCTCTCTGAATACGGCGTAATGGGTTACGAATATGGCTATTCCATCAACGATCCAAAAAGCCTGGTGATGTGGGAAGCCCAATTCGGTGACTTCGTAAATGGCGCCCAAATCGTTTTGGACCAATACTTGGCAGCGGCTGAATCCAAATGGCAGCAAATGTCTGGATTGGTATTATTGCTTCCGCATGGTTACGAAGGCCAAGGCCCAGAGCACAGCTCGGCTCGCCTTGAGCGCTTCTTACAAAGCTGCGCCCTTTATAACATGCAAGTGGCAAACTTGACAACGCCAGCACAAATTTACCATGCCCTTCGCCGCCAAGTGGTTCGCGACTTCAGAAAACCATTGGTGATCATGACTCCGAAATCATTGTTGAGACATCCTCGCGCTGTTTCTTCAATTGAAGAGCTGGCGAAAGGTTCTTTCCAAGAAGTGATTGCAGACACGACTGACAAATCCAAAGTGGATACTGTGGTGTTTGTTTCCGGCAAGCTCTACTACGAACTCTTGGAAGAAAGAGAAAAATCTAAAAAAGAAAACATCGCTCTAGTTCGTCTAGAGCAGATCTATCCATTCCCTGCTAAACAAGTGACCGAAGTATTGAAGTCTTACCCTCACGCGAAAACTTTAATCTGGGCACAAGAAGAACCAAAAAACATGGGTGCTTTCCAACATGTTTATTTCAAATTCGTTGAAGTGGTTCAAAAAGCAGGTTTGCAACTTCGCTTTGAATATGCGGGCCGCCCTGAAAAAGCGTCTCCGGCTGTGGGATCCATCCACAGACACAAAGTTGAACAAGCCGAAATTATTAAAAGTATTTTTTCATAAAGGACGTTGAACATGAAACAAGACATTAAAGTACCTGCAGTTGGTGAATCCATCACAGAAGCAACAATCGGCAGCTGGACAAAAAAATCTGGCGAGTTCGTAAAACGTAATGACGTATTGATGCTTCTTGAAACAGACAAAGCCAGCGTTGAAGTTGTTGCTGAAAACGACGGTGTATTGACGATCCTTCCAGGAATGGATGCAGGTGCAACGGTGCAAATCGGCGCGACAGTTGCCACCCTTGATACGGATGCAAAACCTGCAGCTGGCGCTCCAGCACCCTCCGCTGCTGCGACAGCGACACCACCACCTCCGCCGCCACCTCCGCCAGCAGCGAGCTCTGCAGCGGGTAATCAACACCTATCCCCTGCCGTTCAAAGAATTGTGACTGAAAACCAAATCGATCCATCTCAAGTTGCTGGCACTGGTAAAGACGGTCGCCTGACAAAAGGTGATGTTTTGGCAGCGGCTCCGGGGACAGCGAAATCTAGCCCAGCTTCTGCATCTGCCGCTGCGCCAGCAGCCTCCGCTGCCGCGCCTAAAGCAGCTGCTCCGACGGCAGTTCCAATGGCGACAGGCCCATCCAAACAAGGCGACAAAAAACTTGTTCCGATGACGACAATTCGCAAGCGTATCTCTGAAAAACTAAAAGAGGCACAAAACACTGCGGCATTGCTGACGACTTTCAACGAAATCGACATGACAAAAGTGATGGAGCTTCGTGCGAAGTACAAAGACAAATTCAAAGAGAAATATGGTTTGAACCTTGGGTTCAACGGTTTCTTCGTTAAAGCCTCTGTTGAAGCTTTGAAATCCTTCCCTGCGGTCAATGCATGGATCGTTGGCACAGACATCGAATACCACAACTACTACAACATCGGTATCGCGGTATCGACGGAAAAGGGCTTGATGGTTCCAAATGTTAAAGACGCTGACACTTTGACAATTGCGGGTATCGAAATGGCTGTTCGTGATTTGGCCGCTAAGGGTCGTGATGGAAAGATCTCTCCCAACGATTTGGGAGGAGGCACTTTCTCTATCACCAACGGTGGTGTGTTTGGTTCTCTTCTTTCAACTCCGATCTTGAACGCTCCTCAATCAGCGATCTTGGGCTTGCATAAAATCCAAGACCGTCCCATGGCAATCAACGGTAAAGTTGAAATCCGCCCAATGATGTATGTGGCTCTGACTTACGACCACAGAATCATCGACGGTAAAGAAGCCGTGAGCTTCCTAGTGAAGATCAAGGAACTCGTAGAAGATCCAGAAAGATTATTACTAGAAATCTAAACGCACAGGTACGGACATACTTTTGGTAGCAACAAAGCGTTATTCTACAAACCCCGCTCTCGGAAGACAGCGGGGTTTTCTTTTTCAAAGTCCATTCATAAGTCGTGAGCCTCCTTAATGCGAAGCTTCCTTAGTGACCAACAATGCTAAAATAGCGTAGATTGACGATTACGAAGACTAACTTAACGCATCTGTGCTACCAAAAGTATGTCCGTACCTTGAGGAGATTTTATGGCAGATAATCAATTTGATCTTATTGTTATTGGTTCTGGTCCTGGCGGTTATGTGGGCGCGATTCGTGCCGCGCAATTGGGACTTAAAACTGCGGTTATTGAAAAAGATAAAACTTTCGGTGGTACTTGCTTAAATGTAGGCTGTATTCCTTCAAAAGCTCTTCTTGAAAGTTCTGAACACTATCAAGCGGTTCAACATGATCTTGCTGCTCACGGTGTGAAGGTTTCTAAATTTGAACTCGATCTGCCAACAATGTTGGCTCGCAAAGACAAAGTCGTAAAAACAAATACCGAAGGTATCGCGTTTCTCTTTAAGAAAAATAAAATCACTTCTTTCAACGGCTTTGGTAAAATCACTGCTCCAGGCAAAGTGGAAGTCAAAGGCGACGACGGCAACACTCAAGTTTTAAGCACAAAACACATCATGATCGCTTCTGGTTCTGTGCCTGTTGAATTGCCGTTCTTGAAGTACGATGAAAAACGTATCGTTTCCAACACTGGCGCTTTGGTAATTCCTAAAGTTCCTAAAAACATGATCGTTGTAGGCGGTGGCGTGATCGGCCTTGAACTAGGTTCTGTATGGCAACGTCTTGGTGCTGAAGTCACCGTGATCGAATACACAAACCGTTTGGGCGGTCCGACTGATCAAGACTGCATGAACGTGTTGAAGAAAAATCTAGAAAAAGAAGGCATGAAGTTCCTTCTTTCTACGAAAGTAACTGGCTCTAAAGTCGTCGCTGACGGCGTTGAAGTGACTTACGAATCTTTGACTGACGGTAAAGCTTCAACGGCGAAAGCGGAAGTGGTGTTGGTAGCCACTGGCCGTAAGCCATTCACAACTGGTATTGGTTGCGAAGAAGTCGGCATCCAAAAAGATCCACAAGGTCGCATCATTGTTGATAAACACTATCAAACAACAATCCCAGGTATCTACGCGATCGGCGACGTTATTGCCGGCCCAATGCTTGCGCATAAAGCGGAAGAAGAAGGCGTTGCCCTTGCAGAAATACTTGCGGGCAAAGCAGGCCATGTGAATTATGACACAGTTCCAGGTATCATCTACACTCACCCAGAAGTCGCAACGGTGGGCTTGAACGAAGAGCAATGCAAAGAAAAAGGTTTGGAAGTGAATGTGGGTAAATTCCCGTTCCTTGCCAACGGCCGTGCTCGTGCAAAAGGCTTCACAGAAGGTTTTGTGAAAATCATCGCCGACAAGAAAACAGACAAAATCGTGGGTGCTCACATGGTGGGTCCAGGCGTTTCTGAATTGATCCATGAAGTGATCGTTTGTATGGAATTCGGCGGCAGCAGTGAAGACCTTGCAAGATCTTTCCATGCACATCCGACTTTGAGCGAAGTCGTGCGTGAAGCTGCCCTTGCGGTTGAAAAACGCCAACGTCAAATGTAAGTCTGAGGCAACTCGAATCTCAAATATAAAATCCCCGGTCCCCCCGGGGATTTTATTTTAAAGGACGTCCCCATCAAATCCCAAAAACGCTTTC
>JBLMWG010000170.1:0-4417 GCA_050257115.1 Bacillota bacterium | reverse complement strand
AAAGAAGCATGTCGTGACAAAGTTTCCTTTTGAGTCATGTTTTTGCGCAATACAAAGACCTTGCCAAGATTTAGATCAAGTCGAGCTAGCGCGTGAGTCGCAACTTTTTGTTTTTCAGTTTGAGATGAGATGAAAAGAGAGAGCACTAAGCTCAATGCACCAAGACCGATAAGAGATGGAATCAACCAGTTGTTCTTCGCCATAGGAAAACTATAGCGAAGAACCTAAAAGATAAGTAGCAAAAAGGATTACTTCGTTGCTGGAGTTGCTGCTGGAGTCGCTGCAGGAGCATTTGCCTCTGCCGGCGTAGCTGTCGCTGCTGCTGGCGCATTAGCTGGATTTGCAGTGGTTGCTGGAGTTGTTTGCACCGGAGCGGTCACTGGCAAAGTATCAACAACTGATTTTGTTTTAGAAGAAGTGAACACAGACAAAGCTAAACATGTAACCGCAAAAATAATTGCAGTCCAAACGGTCATTTTACCAGCCAAAGTTTGTGCACCTGTTGCACCCAATAATGAGTTAGAACCTGAGCTACCGCCGATACCCAAAGCGCCATCGCTTTTAGAATCCTGGAGCAAAACCAGTACGATCAAAACAAGGGCCACGATGATGTGGATAATACCAACAAAAGTAGTCATTCTTATATATCTCCCAAAGTCCCACAATATAGGAATAAAGGGCTGATGTCGTCCATTAATAACGCACCTGGTTAATATTTCCTTGAGTCTCCGGGAAGGTCTCCCTTAGACTTGAGCTATGAAAAAAATCTCGATGTCTCTTATCGGTCTTTTCCTGGTCGTTTTGTCGTCTTGCACCTCCAAAGAGGGGGCCGTGAAAAAGCGAGCTTTAGAAGAGGCTGAGAAGAAATTTTCAGAAAGCCTTAACATAGAGGCAGATGACGGTATCACGCAGTCAAAATGGCTGCGAGACTCCTATGTCGAATTTATGAAAAAATATTCAGAGTTTGAGGTGGAGGACGTCAAATTTCAGGGTGAAACTGACGCGGTGGCCACAGTGGTCGTGGTGACCTATCCTAAAACCGCTCGCATAACCCTGATTAAAATTGCTGGCAGATTGGCAGAATCCGAGGCCAGACGGTTTAACTTTGCCAACGCACTTCAGCTTATTGGTCAGCAAACGGGGAACTCAACGAGCCCGACCAAGCAACCCCTTGCGGTGTTTGCTTTTCATAAAGATTCCAGTGGGGAGTGGAGACTGCAAAGCCCCTAGGTTTTGTCACCCCTTGTCGTAAGCCTTATTGTTGACCTCCCTTCGGCAATATCTGACAACGCTGTCATGTCATTTTTAGCATTCGAAGGTCTGGACGGTTCAGGTAAAAGTTCATTGATGGTCGCTTTGGAAAAAGAACTCCAAAAGCGAGGTGTTTCATTTTATCGCACCCGTGAACCGGGTGGTACGCTTCTGGGTGATGAAATAAGAAATATGATTTTGCGAAAAGAGGGTCCAGCTCCCACAGCACGGACGGAATTGCTTCTTTATGAAGCCAGCCGTTCGCAACATGTGGACCAAGTGATTCGTCCTAAGTTACAGGCCGGAGAATGGATTTTGTGTGATCGTTTCGCCGCCAGTTCCATTGCTTTTCAAAGTGGTGGTCGGGAAATTTCTGAAAATGAAGTGGTGATGTTGAATAACTTTGCCACGGGGGGCTTGATGCCGGATTTGACGATTTTGTTGGATCTGTCCGTTGAGGAATCCCGTAAACGTCGTCAAGGTCGTGGGGCGCAAAACGGAGAAACAGAAGATCGCATTGAATCCGAAGCGGATTCTTTCCACGAAAAAGTTCGCCAGTCGTTTTTGAGGCAAGCTCAAGCACAGCCACAATCTTGGCTGGTTTTGGATGCCAAAGAAACTCCGGAAACTTTATTTACCCAGTTATTAGCGGCGCTGCTTGAGCGTAAGATTTTGAAATAGGAGATCTTGTGGCTCGTCTGCTGGATTTCGTTTTAGGACATCAAGACATCATCCAAAAAATGGTGGATTCCTTTGAAGCAGGAAAGCCCGGGCAAACTTTTTTGTTTGTCGGTCCCAGCGGTATCGGAAAAAAACACACCGCCATTGGTTTGGCGCAAGCTTTGATGTGCCCGCAAAGCAAACGCGGATGTGGTCGTTGTCCTTCATGTTTCCGGGTGGCGCAACCCAATCATTCCCATGAAAATCTAAGAATCATTGCTCCTGCCGGAGCTGCGATCAAAATGGAACAAGCCAAAGAGATTATGGAATTTCTTAGCTTGAAAAGTTTAGGTGGCAATCGTGTGATCATCATTGATCAAGCGCAAACACTGAATCCTCAAGCGGCCAATGCTTTATTGAAAACTTTGGAAGAGCCTCCGGAAGGCACGTTCTTTTTTCTGATTGCTCCAAGTGTTGCGGGCATTATGCCTACGATTCGCTCGCGTTCACGTATTGTACAGTTCAGGCCCTTAAAAATGGACGAGCTGGCAAAACGTGTGAAGGCTCCGACATGGGCTTTAAAATCTGCGGGTGGCAGCTTTGAAAGATTGGCGCAATTGCAAGACGGACCGGAGCTCGAACTGCGCCAAAAATCTGTCGATATTCTCAATGTCTTTTTAAAAGACGAAGACTTCTTGTTGAATGAAATGTGGCGTACTGAGTTTAAAGACCGCTCTCAAGGGCAGCGTTTGGTGTCTTACTGGGTATCGTTTTTTAAAGATGCCATTTTATTGCAAGAGGAAGTGAAATCTCAGATCGTGAATGTCGACCAGGCTCCATTGATCAAGACCTTAGCCGAACAAAGTCGCGAAAGATTGTTGCTTCTGATACAGAAGGCGCTGCAATCTGAGCAGGCCTTAGGGGCGAATCGGGATCCTCAGTTGGTAATGGAAGAATATTTCATCACCACCAAAAATTAAGGTAGAATAAGACCATGACGGAATGGATTGATGTTCACTGCCATTTAAATATGCTCGAAGAGGGCGCTGAAGAAGCCATCAAAAACGCGAAGGCGGCGGGAGTTCGTAAGATTATCACAATCGGAACTGAACCGAATGATCTGCCTTTGGTTTTGGAGTTGGCGCATAAATATGCTCCCGATGTGTATTGCACGTTGGGGATTCATCCTCATGACGGCAAGATTTACACCAAAGAAGTTGGGGAGTTCATCGAAGCCAATGCTAAGGATCCTGCAGTTGTAGCTATCGGCGAAATCGGTTTGGATTATCACTATGACTCTTCTCCTCGTGATCAGCAGCGCGAAGCTTTCCGTGCGCAGTTGGCGATTGCTCAGCGTACGGGATTGCCGGTGGAAATTCACACTCGCGATGCCGAGGAAGACACCATTAATATCCTTAAAGAATTTAAGGGTGCGGTGACTGGGATCATTCATTGTTTCACGGGTACATCGTGGTTAGCGAAAGAAGCTTTGGATCTAGGGTTTAATATTTCCATTAGCGGTGTAGTGACTTTTAAAAATGCTGATGACTTACGTAATACGGTTCGAGGTTTGCCTTTGGATCGCATTCACGTGGAAACAGATGCGCCATTTTTAGCGCCGATTCCTATGCGTGGAAAGAAAAACACGTCAGCCTATGTTGTTCACACAGCTAAATTTGTGGCAGAACTTAAGGGTGTCACTGTCGAACAGTTGGCAGAACAAACGAAAGCAAATACTTTAAGGATGTTCCCTAAAGTTCAGTGGTAAAGGTCTTAGAGCATTCTAAGCCCTTTCCTTTCTTCCTTTTTGAACCATTCATAAGCCGGAGCCACTTTCGTGGCTTGGGACCAAGATGTGCAACGGCGATTCCCATTGCTGAGGCGTTCACCACCCACCGCGGAGTTGACACCAATAACTTTCAGGGCGCCATCCTTGTTGTAAAATTGCGGCCCCCCAGAATCCCCATAGCAGATGTGATTTGGAGTCTCTGCCAGGACATAGTATCGGTCTTGGGATTGCTCATAGTTGGAATTGATTTGCAAAATTCCTTTGTGAAGATCGCCGATGGAGTGGCGGAGATCTTCAGAAGGCTTGCCTGAGTAATCGATAGTTTGGCCATAACCGTACACATAAGTTTTCGCATTGGCATAGTTGGCGGTAATATCGTCGTCCATGGCGACAACATTGTATCCCGCGGGAATATTTCCAGAGAATATGCCAAGGGCGATGTCGTGGTCGTACTTTTTCTCGGAATTGTATTGGGGATGTTTTTTAAAATAGATGCCGGGACGGCTTTCAGCAAAAAAGGCATCAGAATATGAATTCGTAAAGAGCACTCGAAAATTTGCAAAATCCCTTAAGACATTCGAATCAAAGCAATGTCCTGCAGTCAAAATTGTATGGGGTCCCACAAGAGTCGCTGTGCAAAAACTTTTGCCCAGGCCATCGGACGCTATGAGTTCAATCAGCACGACGGACCGTGCGGCTTTGGAGGATCGTGTCTTT